>JAJLLM010000158.1:0-6672 GCA_033837965.1 Pseudazoarcus pumilus | reverse complement strand
CAGGTCACGCAGCGGCTCGAGCAACTTCAGGCCCAGTTGCTCGGGCAGGCCGCCGACGTTGTGGTGGCTCTTGATGGTGACGGCCTTCTTGCTCTTGGCGCCACCCGACTCGATCACGTCCGGGTAGATGGTGCCCTGGGCGAGGAAGGTCGCGCCCTTGTGGCTCTTGCCGCCGGCCTTGAGCTTGGCGGCCTCGGCCTTGAACACCTCGACAAACTCGCGGCCGATGATCTTGCGCTTCTGCTCCGGGTCGCTGACGCCCTTGAGGTGACCGAGGAACTGGTCGGCGGCATCCACCGCGACGATGTTGGCGTGCAGCTTGCCCGCGAACATGTCGATGACCATCTTGCCCTCGTCCTTGCGCAGCAGGCCGTGGTCGACGAACACGCAGGTGAGCTGGTCGCCGATGGCGCGGTGGATCAGCGCCGCCGCCACCGACGAGTCGACACCGCCGGACAGGCCGAGGATGACTTCCTCATCACCCACCTGTTCGCGGATGCTGGCCACGGCTTCGTCGATGTAGTTGCCCATGATCCAGTCCGGCTTCGTGGCGCAGATGTCCAGCACGAAGCGGTTGATCAGTGCGCGACCCTGCACGGTGTGCGTGACCTCGGGGTGGAACTGTACGCCGTAGAAGCGGCGCTCCTCGTCGGCCATGCCGGCGATGGGGCAGGAGTCGGTACTGGCCATCAGCTTGAAGCCCGGCGGCAGCTCGGTGACCTTGTCGCCGTGGCTCATCCACACCTTGAGCATGCCGTGGCCTTCGCGCGTGCTGAAGTCCTCGATGCCCTGCAGCAGCTCGGTGTGGCCGCGCGCGCGCACCTCGGCATAGCCGAATTCGCGCGAGTGGCTGCCTTCAACCTTGCCGCCCAATTGCTGCGCCATGGTCTGCATGCCGTAGCAGATGCCCAGCACCGGGATGCCCAGTTCGAACACGGCGTCCGGCGCACGGTCGTCGACCTCGTACACGCTGGCATGGCTGCCCGACAGGATGATCCCCTTGAGCTGTCCGTCGGCGGCGAACTCACGCACCCATTCGCTCGACACGTCGCAGGGATGCACCTCGCAGTACACATGCGCCTCGCGCACACGGCGCGCGATGAGCTGGGTGACCTGGGAGCCGAAATCGAGGATCAGGATTTTCTGGTGGGCCATGCGGGGTACTCGAAAAGAAGAAAGGCGGCCGAAGCCGCCCGGACGACACGCGCTGCGCGTCAGTCGATGTGGTAGTTCGGCGCTTCCTTGGTGATCTGCACGTCGTGCACGTGCGATTCACGCACGCCGGCGGTGGTGATCTCGACGAACTCGGCGCGGCTGCGCATCTCTTCGATGTCCTTACAGCCGACATAACCCATCGAGGCGCGCAGGCCGCCGACAAGTTGATGGATCACCGCCGACACCGAACCCTTGTACGGCACGCGACCTTCGATGCCTTCCGGCACGAGCTTGTCGGCGTTGCTGGCGGGGTCCTGGAAGTAGCGATCCGCTGCGCCCTGCTGCATCGCGCCGAGCGAACCCATGCCACGATACGACTTGTACGAGCGCCCCTGGTACAGCACCGTCTCGCCCGGCGCCTCTTCCGTGCCGGCGAACAGGCCGCCCAGCATCACGGCATTGGCACCGGCTGCGATGGCCTTGGCGATGTCGCCGGAGAAACGGATACCGCCATCGGCGATCATCGGCACACCCGTTCCGGCCAGCGCCGACGAGACGTTGTCGACCGCGGATACCTGCGGCATGCCAACGCCGGCAATGATGCGCGTGGTGCAGATGGAGCCCGGACCGATGCCGACCTTGACCCCGTCCGCACCCGAATCCACCAGCGCCAGCGCCGCGGAAGCGGTGGCGATATTGCCGCCGATGACCTCGACATGCGGGAAGTTCTTCTTCACCCAGCGCACGCGATCGAGCACGCCCTGCGCATGACCGTGGGCGGTATCGACGACGACGACGTCCACACCGGCTTCGACCAGCGCCTCGGCACGCTCTTCGGTACCGGCACCGACACCGATGGCGGCGCCGACACGCAGACGACCGAGTTCGTCCTTGGCCGCATACGGATGCTCGGTAGACTTCATCATATCCTTGACGGTGATGAGGCCACGCAGTTCCCAATCATCATTGATGACCAGCACGCGTTCCAGACGATGCTTGTGCATCAGGTGGCGCGCCTCGTCGAGGCTGGCGCCTTCCTTGACGGTGACCATGCGGTCCGCCGGCGTCATGATCTGCGCCACCGGCTGGTCGAGATTGGTCTCGAAACGCAGGTCGCGGTTGGTCACGATGCCGACCACACGCTTGCCCTCGACCACCGGCAGACCGGAGAACTTGTGCTGACGCGTGAGTGCCACGACATCGCGCACGCTCATCGTCGGCGGAATGCAGATGGGGTCTTTCAGCACGCCGCTCTCGTGACGCTTGACGCGCGCCACCTCGGCCGCCTGACCCTTGATCGACAGGTTCTTGTGGATGATCCCGATACCGCCTTCCTGCGCGAGCGCAATGGCGAGGCGGGACTCCGTGACGGTATCCATCGCCGCCGAAACCAGCGGAATGTTTAACTGAATGTTTCGAGTCAGCTTTGTCGCGAGACTTACATCGCGCGGCAGAACATCGGAATGGGCAGGAACTAGAAGGACGTCATCGAACGTCAGCGCCTTCTGGATGACGCGCATGGCTTTTTTCCTTTCGGCCAAAACCCTATTATACAGACCGCCCAGCCCGCGTGTAAGCTGGACGACAGCCCCGATGCGGGATGACTACGGAGATTTCCGATGCGCAAACTCTGCTTCGCCCTGGTGTTCGGCACCCTGCTCGCCACCTCGGCCCAGGCCCAGGTTTTCCAGTGGCGCGACGACAGCGGCCGTCTGGTCTACGGCGACCAACCGCCTCCCGGCGTGGAAGCCACGGTGGTGCGTACGCACCCAGCCGCCGGCAGCAAGGCACCGGTGCGCGAGGAAGCTGCCGCACCCGCTGCCGAATCAGCCACCAGCCAGGACGCACCCAGCCGGTCCGAGCGGGAAGCGATTGCCAAACGCACGCGGGAACAGGACGAAGCGCGCGAACGCGCCTGCCAGGAGACGCGCAATTATCTGGCGGCACTGGAGAGCGGCCAGCGCGTGGCGCGCTTCAACGAAAAGGGCGAGCGCGAATTCCTCGACGACAACGCCCGCATGCAGACCATCGAGCGCACGCGTGCCACGCTGCGCGAAAACTGCAGCAAGTAATCTTCAGGCGGCCTCGGCGTCGCCGCCACCCTTCTTCATCGCCTTGCCTTCTTCCGCCCGCTTCTTGCGCACGGCCTTCGGGTCGGCGATGAGCGGGCGGTAGATTTCCACCCGGTCACGGTCACGCAGCTCGGCGTCCAGCTTGCTCAGCTTGGCGTACACCCCGACCTTGTTGGCGCCATCCAGGTCGATCTCGGGATACTTCGCCAGCAGGCCGGATGCCTTGACCGCATCCTCCACCGTCGCCCCCGACGGCAGCACCAGCTTCACCAGCTCGTAGCGATGCGGGTGGGCGTAGGTGACCTCGACATTGATGACTTCGCTCATGCTCATCCCTTGCGGTGGATCTGCCCTGCACGCTTGACGAAGGATTCGACGAAGGTGTTGGCAATGTGGTTGAACACCGGTCCGAGCGCCTTCTCGAGCAACCGGTGTTCGAACTCGTAGTGCAGACGGAATTCGACCTTGCAGGCCGTATCGCCGAGCGGACGGAAATACCAGCCGCCCTCCAGATGCCGGAAAGGCCCCTCGCGCAGGCGCAGGTGCATCTCATCCGGATAGTGCTTGGTGTTCTCGGTGGTGAAATGCGTCTTGATACCGTGGTAGTTCACGTGGATGGTTGCCACGGTATGGACGTCGTTGCGTTCGATCACGTCCGAACCACCGCACCAGGGCAGGAACTGCGGGTAGTCCTCGCAGCGGTCGACCAGCTCGAACATCTGGGCGGGCGTGAACTCGACGAGAACGGTCTTGCTGACTTCGGCCATGTGCGGGGCGGTCGGTGCGGCGAACTGTTAAGATTCGCGATTCTACCGCATGCACCCGGACACTCGCGCCCCGCGCCATACCCAGCCCATGAGCATCATCGACAATCGCAAAGCCTTCCACGACTACTTCATCGAGGAGAAATTCGAGGCCGGCATCGCCCTCGAAGGCTGGGAAGTCAAGGGCATCCGCGCCGGCCGCGCCAACATCAAGGAAGCCTACGTGGTGGTGCGCAACGGCGAGATCTTCCTGCTCGGCATGCACATCACGCCGCTGGCCAGCGCCTCGACGCACGTACATCCCGACCCCACCCGCACCCGCAAGCTGTTGCTGCATGCGCGCGAAATCTCGACCCTCATCGGCAAGGTCGAACGCGCCGGCTACGCGCTCGTGCCGCTCGACCTGCACTACGCCAAGGGCCGCGTGAAGTGTTCCGTCGGGCTGGCCAAGGGCAAGAAGCAGTACGACAAGCGCGAAGACGAGAAGAAGCGTGACTGGGAGCGCGAAAAGGGACGCCTGATGCGCGTCAAGGCCTGACCCCGGACCCGAACGGAGAACCGATCCGATGCTGCTGCTCATCGCTGGCTTGTGGCTGTTCTTCAGCTTCCACTCGGTGCGCATGCTGGCGCCGGAAACGCGTGACCGCGCAATCGAACGCATCGGCGAACCGAACTGGAAGCTGGTCTATGCCGGCGCCTCGCTGACCGGACTGATCCTGATCGTGCTCGGCTTCAGCGATGCACACATGAACCCGCTGCATGTGTGGACGCCGCCCGTGTGGACACGTCACCTCGCTGCGGCACTGATGCTGCCGGCCTTCATCCTCCTGGCCGCGACCTACGTGCGTGGCAGCCTGCTGCGCGAGCGCCTTGGCCACCCCATGCTGGCCGGCACCAAGCTCTGGGCGCTGGCCCACCTGCTGGCCAACGGCACGCTGGCCGACATGGTGCTGTTCGGCAGCTTTCTGGTGTGGGCGGCGCTGAGCTTCTCCGCCGCGCGCAAGCGTGATCGCGCTCACGGTGTCACCCGCCCGCCGGGCCGCTGGTCACGTGACCTGATTGCCGTCGTGATCGGCGCCGCGACGTGGTTCGCGTTCGCGGCCTACCTGCACGGCGTGCTGTTCGGCGTCCGTCCGTTCGGCTAGGAACTGCAGCTGAGCATCGAGCAACCGGCCTTCTGGCGCGCCCAGTCAGGCCGCTTGCGGGCAAAGCGTTCGCGCCCCGGCTGCTCGTCGTAGGGCCGGCGCATCACGTCAAGCAAGTCGTTCACCACCGAAAGATCACCGGCTTCTGCCGCGTCGATGGCCTCCTGCGCCAGATAGTTGCGCAGCACGAAGCGCGGGTTCGCCGCATTCATGCGCACCCGCCTCTCCTGCGCAGACACCCCATCCTGACGCACCCGCGCAGCGTAGCCCTCCAGCCAGGCCGCCACGGCCTCGCCATGCCGCTGTCGCCCCTCGTCGGTGTAGAAGGCATCGGCCACCACCTCGATCGCCGGGGCCTCGACGTCGAGGCACGCCAGCTCCCGGAAGAACACGGTCATGTCCATCTCGCCGCGCGTGAGCAAGCCCTGCAGACGCTCGATGGCTTCGCGGTCGCTGTCGGTGATTCCGGGCAAGCCGAGCTTGTCCGCCCACATACGGCGATTCTCCTCCGCAAACACCTCGGCATAGCGCGTCAGGCCGTGCTGCAGCGGCTCGACCTCCTGCATCAGCGGATGCAGTGCATTGGCCAGCCGCACCAGATTCCAGTGCCCGATCTGCGGCTGCGCGCCGAAGCGGTAGCGGCGGCCGGATGCGTCCGTGGTGTTGGGCGTCCAGTTCGGATCGTAGTTATCGATCCAGCCATAAGGCCCGTAGTCGATGGTCAGCCCCAGGATGGACATGTTGTCGGTGTTCATCACGCCATGCACGAAGCCCACGCGCATCCAGTGCGCAATCATCCGGGCCGTGCGTTCGCACACCTCGACGAACCAGCGGCGGCGGCACTCGGCCGGCTCACCCTCGATCCACGGATAGTCACGCGCGATGGTGAAATCAACCAGCTTCTCCAGCACCTCCAGTTCCCCGCGCGCAGCGAAGATCTCGAAGTTGCCGAAGCGGATGAAGGACGGCGCAACCCGGCAGACGACGGCGCCCGGCTCGGCGCGCGGATGGCCGTCGTAGAACATGTCACGCACCACCTCCTCGCCGGTGGCGACCAGACTCAGCGCACGCGTGGTCGGCACGCCCAGGTGGTGCATGGCTTCGCTGCAGAGAAATTCACGGATCGACGAGCGCAGCACCGCCCGGCCATCGGCCGTGCGTGAATATGGCGTCGGGCCGGCACCTTTCAGCTGCAGCTCCCAACGCTCGCCACGCGCGTTGACCGTCTCGCCCAGCGTGATCGCCCGCCCGTCGCCGAGCTGGCCGGCCCAGTTGCCGAACTGGTGTCCGCCGTAGCAGGCGGCATACGGACGCATGCCTTCGAGCAGCGCATTACCGCCGAACACCTCCGCGAACCACGACGTCTCGTGCGCACCGGCGTCCAGCCCGAGCAGTTCCGCCACCTCGGGCGCGTGTGCCAGCACCCGCGGCGCCGCCACCGGCGTGGGCAGCACCGGCGACCAGCACGCGCCGTGCACCTGACGCACATGCGGCGCATCCACCGGGTCGCCGGGCAGCTCAGCCACGAAACGGTTG
>JAJLLM010000157.1:0-45339 GCA_033837965.1 Pseudazoarcus pumilus | reverse complement strand
GCGGATCAGCTTGGGCTCGAAGGGGTCGTCCACCTTGGCGCGCAGACGGCGCACGGCGACCTCGATGACGTTGGTGTCGCTGTCGAAATTCATGTCCCACACCTGCGAGGCGATCAGCGAACGCGGCAGCACCTCGCCCTGCCGCCGCAACAGCAGTTCGAGCAGCGCGAATTCCTTGGCGGTGAGGTCGATGCGCTGGCCGGCACGCAGCACGCGACGGCGCAGCAGGTCGATTTCCAGATCGGCGGCGCGCAGCACCTCCGGCTCCTTCGCCCGCCCGCGCCGCAGCAGCGTGCGCACACGCGCCAGCAATTCGGAGAAGGCGAAGGGTTTGACCAGATAGTCGTCGGCACCGAGTTCGAGACCACGCACCCGGTCCTCGACCTGATCGCGCGCGGTGAGGAACAGCACCGGCGTCTGCTGCCCGCCACGCCGCAAGGTCTCCAGCACGCCCCAGCCGTCGAGCCGCGGCAGCATCACGTCGAGCACGATGAGGTCGTACTCGGCGGTGGTCGCGGCATGCAGGCCGTCCAGCCCGTCGCGCGCCAGATCGACCACGAAGCCGGCCTCGCTCAGCCCCTGCCGCAGGTAGTCACCAGTCTTCGGTTCGTCCTCGACGATCAGGATCTTCATGGCCTTGGCCTCGCGCACATCGCGGCATTGTGCCAGCGCAGCCACGCCCGGCACGAAGCTGACGAAGATGTAATCCGGCCGTCAGCCGACAGTCTGACGCGCCGACGGCAACTGCGCTGCACTGGCCAGTTCCGCACGCGCCTGGCGGATCACCGCCCGGCCCGAGGTAATGGCAAGCCCGGCAATCACGGCCGCCACCAGCAGGTCGGGCCAGTGGCTGCCGGTGCCGAATACGCCGAAGGCCGCCAGCAGCACCGCCATGCTGCCGATGGCGTCGTTGCGGCTGCACAGCCATACCGAGCGCATGTCGGCATCGCCGTCGCGGAAGGCATACAGCATCAATGCAACCCCGGCATTGGCCGCCAGCGCCAGCAGGGCGATCAGCCCCATGGTGAAGGCCTCCGGCGGCACGCCGGCGAAGGCCGCCCACACCGTCTTGCCGATCACGAAGAGGCCGAACAGCGCCATCGTCACCCCCTTCACCAGCGCCGCACGCGAGCGCCACAGCAGGCCCATGGACAGGACCGCCAGCGAGATGCCGTAGTTGGCCGCATCGCCGGCGAAGTCCACCGCATCGGCCAGCAACGACACCGAACCGCTGCGCAGCCCGCCGACCACCTCGACGACGAACATCAGCGCATTCACCACCAGCGCGATCCACAACGCACGGCGAAAGCGCGGGCTCACCGCGGTGCGCGTGGAACATCCGGCATCACAACATCCGGCCATGTCGCTCTCCATCTCGGGCAATGGCCTTATTGAACACCCTTCCCGCATGGCAAGGTCAAGCTGACAGATTTGTAATCCGCGCGTCAGGCCCGGGTCGGGGCCGGCCGCCAATAATCGTCGTGTTGCCATCCCGGAAGGCCCGCCTTCCCCAACAGGAGACCTGCATGACGAGGACCCGGAAACTCGTGGTCGCGCTCGCTGCCGCATTCGGCGCAGCCGCCCACGCCACCCCGCCCTATGATGCGTCCGCCGCCGTACCGCCACCGCGCATTGCGCCGCTGCCGGACACGGTCGTGGAGCGCCCCGCGCTGGGCGCCGACGACTGGCGCGCAGCCAATGATCGCGTCGGCGCGATGCCGCGCGGTCATATCGACGTGCTGCGCTGGGAGGCCAGCAACCTGCCGCGCGCAGAAGAAGCCGCCAGTGCAGCCGGCCCCGTGCTGACACCGGGCGCGGCCCTGCGCCTGGCACTGGCCGCCCGGCCGGACCTGGTCACCACCACCGAGTCCAGCGAGCAGGAACGCCGCCGTGCCGACGCCGAAGCGCGCGAACTGGCGCGCAGCGTGCACCGCGCCTGGATCGAGGCCGTCGCCGCGCAGACCGCGCTGCGTGAGGCCGGTGCCGCCTTCGAGGCCACCGACACCGGCGACGAACTGGCCACCCGCATGACGCGCAATGGCACCTGGGGGCAGGACCGTCTGCTGCGCTCACGCCTCGCCCGCGCCGACGCACTGGCTGCGCTGGTCGATGCACGCACCGCCGCACGTGTTGCCCAAGCCCATCTCGCCACGCTGCTCGGCCTGTGGGGTGAGGCCGCCGAGACGCTGAGCCTGCCGGCCGCCCTGCCCACGCTGCCGGCACAGGCGCCGGCCCTCGACGGACTGGAGGCCCGCGCGCTGACACTGCACCCCGAGATGCCGGTACTCGCGCAGAGCGCACGCTGGGCAGAGCGCGGCATCGCAACGCGCAGCCTGCAGATGTGGCGGGACGCTGTTTCCGCAACGTTGCCCGACGCGGACAGCGGACTGGAAAGCCTGCCCGTCAGCGCACCGATGATCGACCAGCGTCGCCTGCAGGTCGGCCACGAAGCTCCCGCAGCGGCGCGCGACATCGCCGCCGCCGAGCGACTGGCCGTGCGCATCCGTAACAACGTGCGCGCCGCCTGGCTGGCCGCGCACGACGCCTGGACGCTGGCTCGTCAGGCCGCCGAGGCGGTCGTGCCGACCACCGACGCGCTGCAGGACGAAACCCTGCTGCGCTACAACGGCATGCTTGCCAGCACCTGGGAGGTGCTCGATGGCGCCGCCGCACAGGCCATGGCGCGCGCCGCCGCCAACGACGCGCTGCGCCGCTTCTGGCTGGCGAACACCGAACTGCAGAACGTACTGGCCGGCGGCGAATTCGCCGCGCCCGAGGCTGGCGGCAAGCGTGCCGCGGCCGGTAACGCCGGAGGACACTGAACATGGATCGACGCAAATTCTTCGGCCACGCCGCACTGGGCGCCGTCGCCGCCACCGGGGTGGCCAAATCGGCGCTCGCGCGCCTGCCCGAGCCGGTCATCCAGACCTCGGCGGCCACCGCCGCGCCGCTCATGCCGGACACCGGCCGCCCCTACAACCCGGTGGTCACGCTCAACGGCTGGACCGCCCCATGGCGCATGAACAACGGCGTGAAGGAGTTCCATCTGGTGGCCGAGCCGGTCGAGCGCGAGATCGCGCCGGGCATGGTGGCGCGGCTGTGGGGTTACAACGGCCAGAGCCCCGGCCCGACCATCGAGGTGGTGGAAGGCGACCGCGTGCGCATCTTCGTCACCAACAAGCTGCCCGAGCACACCTCCATCCACTGGCACGGCCAGCGTCTGCCCAACGGCATGGACGGCGTGGCAGGGCTGAACCAGCGCGCCATTCCGGTCGGCAAGACCTATGTTTACGAGTTCGTCGCGCGCCGACCCGGCACCTTCATGTACCACCCGCACGCCGACGAGATGACGCAGATGGCGATGGGCATGATGGGCTTCTGGGTAACGCACCCGAAAGACAAGCATCCGGCGATTGCCGAGGTGGACCGCGACTTCTGCTTCCTGCTGTCGTCCTACGACATCGATCCGGGCAGCGTCGTACCCAAGGTCAACACCATGACCGACTTCAATCTGTGGACCTTCAACAGCCGCGCCTTCCCCGGCATCGACAGCCTCAACGTGCGCCATGGCGACCGCGTGCGCATCCGCGTCGGCAACCTGACCATGACCAACCACCCGATCCACCTGCACGGTCACGAATTCGAGGTCACCGGCACCGACGGCGGCCCGACCCCGCCGGGCTCGCGCTGGCCCGAGGTCACCACCGACATTGCGGTGGGGCAGATGCGCCAGGTGGAATTCCTCGCCGACGAGGAAGGCGACTGGGCCTTCCACTGCCACAAGAGCCACCACACCATGAACCCCATGGGCCACGACGTACCGACCATGATCGGTGTCGACCACCGTGGCTTGGTAGGCCGCATCCAGAAATCCGCGCCTGACTACATGCTGATGGGCGAGCGCGGCATGGCCGACATGGGAGAGATGCAGATGCTGCTGCCCGAGCAGACCCTGCCGATGATGACCGGCACCGGCCCGTGGGGCCCGGTCGAGATGGGCGGCATGTTCACCATGCTCAAGGTACGCCGCGACCAGAAGCCCGGCGACTACTCCGATCCGGGCTGGTACCAGCAGCCGGCCGGCACGCAGGCCTTCGAGTGGACGGGTGAGCTCCCTGAGCCGGCGCGCTTCGCGGCTGAACGCAGCGAGCCGCCGAAGATCGAAATGGAAGTTCGCAAACCACAGGGCGGCGGCCACCTCGGTCACCACTAAGCCCGCCATCGCCCCGTCTCAGGACGGGGCGAGCCACCCCAGGAGAGACCCACAATGAAAATTCTTCGACTGCATTCCCTGCTGATCGCCGCATTCACCCTCGCGGTCGGCACTCCCGCGACGGCCCTCGCCCACGGCGAGCGCGGACACGGCAAAGCAAGCGCACCGGCGGTCAAGGAACAGACCGCCTGGGGCATCGCCGCCGACGCCCGAGAGGCCACCCGCACGCTGGAAGTGGTGATGAGCGACGACATGCGCTTTGCCCCCGAGCGCGTGCGCGTGGAGGCCGGCGAAACGCTGCGCCTGGTGGTGAAGAATGCCGGCAAGGTGATGCATGAACTGGTCATCGGCGATGCGCCGTCGCTTGCCGAGCACGCCGCGATGATGAAGAAATTCCCCAATATGGAGCACGACGAGCCCTACATGGCACACGTGCCGCCGGGCGAGACGCGCGAGATCGTGTGGACCTTCAACCGTGCCGGCGAATTCGAGTTCGCCTGCCTGATTCCGGGCCACTACGAGGCGGGCATGAAGGCAGCCGTCGCAGTAGGCGGCGCGAGCCTTGCCGAAGGTGCGTCCGGCAAGGCCGCAGCGCACGGCAGCGGCCACGGCCACTGACCCACACCCCGACACGAGGAACCCCAATGCGCAAGATTTCCTTCGCCCTGCTGGCGCTGTGCGCCACGACAGCCTTCGCCGACACCCACCTGCCGCTGGTCGACGCCGAGGTACGCCGCGTCGACGCCGCGCAAAACAAGCTCGCCCTGCGTCACGGCGAGATCCCCAACCTGCAGATGCCGCCGATGAGCATGGTGTTCGCGGTGAAGGACCCGGCCCTGCTGGCCGGCCTGAAGCCGGGCGACAAGCTCAAGGTCACCATCGACGAGGTCGCCGGCGCCTACACCGTGCTGTCGGTGCAGCCGGCTCAGCCCTGAGAGTCGTAGGCCCGCTGGCTGACACAACGGTAATGCATCGGCAATCGGCCGGTCAGCCAGCGGGGCGCAAGCTGTTCGCATCGACACACGGTGCAAGCCACGGGAGCGGCAGGAGAAGATCATGAACCTCATGTATGCGATTCGCCGATGGCTGTACCGCCTGCGCGAATGGTGCCGCGAGAACGAACGGGCCCATCGCAACGCACCTGTCTCACCGTGCTGTTCGGCCCCTCCGCCCGGCGCACAGCAAAGCAGCCGGACGCGGAAATCAGGCCAATGACCGCCACACTCCGTATCAGTCCGGCCTTCCGACACCCGCTCCGGCATTTTTGCCGAGGCATCACTCCGCTTCATCACAGCAAGGAGCACATCATGAGCAAGCGCACACGATTCATGCTGGTGGCCCTCACCGGCCTCACCATCGTCACGGCCCCGTCCTTCGCGCAGTCCGACGCCATGCGCGGACAGCCGATGATGGGCAGCGACGCTAAGCAGGGGGCCATGACGGGAGGGGGCCCGATGGGCGGCATGATGAGCCCCGGGATGATGATGGGGGAAGGTGCCTCGGGACCGGGCATGATGGGCGGCGGGATGATGGGCGACATGATGTCCGGATGCCCGATGAAGGCGTCGGGCGGCGCGACGCTGAACCTACCCCAACTGCCTCCCGGCAATGACGCGCTGCAGTTCCGCATGCACGCCGAGATGATGCAGAAGGTCGGCGAAATCGCCGTTCGCTACGCCGACCGCATCGGTACCGGCAAGTGACCCTCCGCGGCGCTCCGATTCGCGTCGGAAGCCATTGATCGAAGGAAGCGCGGTGTCCGAACCATCACAGGGGCGTTTCTTCCTCTGGCTGCTTGGCGCCGCGCTGCTGTTCCTGATCGGCGCCATCGCCGTCGTGCAATGGCGCGCTGATGTCGTCCGCATCGATCCGGACGAAGCCGTACAGGTCGCGCGCGGCACGCAAATCTATTCCAGCTACTGCGCAGCCTGCCACGGGGCGAACCTGGACGGACAGCCGGACTGGCGCCAGGCGCGCGCCGACGGGCGCATGCCCGCACCACCACATGACGAGAGCGGCCACACCTGGCACCACCCCGATGACGTACTGTTCGGCATCACCAAGTACGGACTGGTGCCCGGCAAATACGCCCCGCCTGGTTACGAAAGCGACATGCCGGCCTTCGGCACATTGCTCGACGATGCCGAAATCCGCGCCGTGCTGGCCTATATCAAGAGTAGTTGGGGGCCACGCGAGCGGGCATACCAGGCCCGCATCGATGAACAGGCTCGGTCGCTGCCGCGACGCGACTAACCGACCCCTTGCGGACGCAACAAGAACACCGCGGAACACTTACGGAGAATCACGCCATGATGGACAACGCTATGTATTCGGACACCATGTGGGGGCTGCACTGGCTGTGGATGCTGGCCTTCGCCATCGTGCTGGTCGTGCCGTTCTGGCGCATCTGCCGGCGGGCCGGCCATCCGAGCTGGCTGGGCATCCTGATTCTGATCCCGCTCATCAACCTGGCCTTCCTCTATTTCCTCGCGTTCTCGCGCTGGCCTGCCGCCGAAGCCGGCAAGCGCGAAACGTGAGCCGAAACGGCATTGGCGCGACGACGCGACCGGGCATGCTCTTGAGCCGGCGTAAAACATGACATGTCCGTAATATTCGCGTCATCCTGCGCTCAGGGGGGCCGCGCCATGATGAATCCATCGGCATACCGCAGGCAGCCCCGATGCACAGGAGTCGTCATGAATGATCGCGCGAATTCATCCCCACCAGACTCGTCCCGGATTTCGCTGATCGTGCCGGGCATGGGCAGCGACCACTGCGCCGGGCTGGTCAGTGCGTCGATCCGCCGCCTCGACGGCATTCGCGGTATCGAGACGCGGATTGCCGGCCACCGCGTGGAGGTGGCCTACGACGCCGCCACGACCGACCCGGACGCCATCCGCAACGCGGTCGAGCGCGCCGGCTATGACGTCGAGGCCGTGCACGCCAGCACGCGCGAGAGCGCCGGGCAGGAAGCCGAATCCGAGGAGCGCTACCTCGCGCAGGCCGGCAAGCGGCTGTGGATCGCGGCGGTGCCGACCACGCTGATCATGCTGCTGATGGTGCCGCACATGTTCTGGCAGCCGGTGCCGGGCTATCTGGCCATCGTCGCGCTGCTCGCCTTCCCGGTGGTGTTCACCTACGGCGGGCTGGCGACACACCGCTCGGCCTGGCGCTCGCTGACCAACCGCACGGCCAACATGGACGTGCTGATCTCGCTGGGCAGCCTGCCGCCCTACCTGATCGGCCTGATCGGCTTCTTCTATCCGATGACCTCGTTCATCGAGATGGCCGCCACCATCACCACCTTCCACCTGCTCGGCCGCTACCTGGAAACGCGCGCCAAGGGCCGCGCCTCGCAGGCCATCCGCAAGCTCGTCACGCTGGGCGCCAAGACGGCGACGGTCGAGCGCGACGGCGCCGAGGTTGAGGTCGCCGTGGCGGACCTGCAGATCGGCGACGTGATGATCGTGCGCCCCGGCGCCAAGGTGCCCACCGACGGCGAGATCGTCGACGGCGCGAGCCACCTCGACGAATCGATCGCCACCGGCGAATCGGTGCCGGTCGAGAAGGGGCCGGGCGACGCGGTGATCGGTGCGACCATCAACAAGGAAGGCGTGCTGCGCGTGCGCGCCACGCGCATCGGCGCCGACACCTTCCTGTCGCAGGTTATCCGTCTGGTCGAACAGGCGCAGGGCTCCAAGGTGCCGATCCAGGAATTCGCCGACCGCGTCACCGGCCGCTTCGTGCCGGCGGTGATCGTCATCAGCCTGGCGAGCTTCCTGCTGTGGCTGGTGTTCTTCGACACGCTGCGTCCGGTACTCGACTGGGGCGCGGGCTTCCTGCCATGGGTCGATCCGACGCTCGGACGGCTCACCGTCGCGACGCTCTCGGCGGTGGCCGTGCTGGTCATCGCCTGCCCGTGCGCGCTGGGCCTGGCCACGCCGACCGCACTGATGGTCGGCTCGGGGCTGGGCGCCGAGCGCGGCGTGCTGATCCGTTCCGGCGAAGCCATCCAGACCCTCAAGGACATCAAGGTGGTGGTGCTCGACAAGACCGGCACCATCACGCGAGGCCAGCCCGCGCTCACCGACGTCATCGCGGCCGAGGGTTTCGACGAGGCCACGGTACTGCGCGCGGCGACCGCGGTCGAGGCAGGCTCGGAACACCCGCTCGGCCAGTCCATCGTCACCGGCGCGCGCGAGCGCGGCATCGAGGTACCGGCCGTGCAGGCCTTCAAGGCCATCACCGCGCGGGGCGTGCAGGGCGAGGTAGACGACCGCTTGATCCGCGTCGGCAGCCGTCGGCTGCTCGACGAATCCGGCATCGACCATGCCGCGCTGGAAGACGCGCTGGCGCTACTGGAGAACGACGGCAAGACCGCGATGCTGGTCGCCATCGACGACCGCCTCGCCGGCATCGTCGCGGTCGCCGACACCGTCAAGCCCGACTCGCGCGACGCGATTGCCGCGCTGCATGCGCTGGGCATCCGCGTCGCCATGGTCACCGGCGACAACGAGCGCACTGCCCGCTTCGTCGCCGCACAGGTCGGCGTCGACGAGGTCATGGCCGGCGTGCTGCCCGAGGGCAAGGTCGATGCTATCCGGGCCCTTCAGCACGAGCACGGCAACCTCGTCGCGATGGTCGGCGACGGTATCAACGACGCCCCCGCCCTCAAGCAGGCCAACGTCGGCATCGCCATCGGCGCCGGCGCCGACGTCGCCATCGAGGCGGCCGACGTGACGCTCGTCAGCGGCGAACTGAGCCGCGTCGTCGAAGCCATCCAGCTCTCGCGCGCGACCTTCGCGAAGATCGTGCAGAACCTGTTCTGGGCCTGGTTCTACAACCTCGCCGCGATTCCGGTGGCGGCGCTCGGCCTGCTGCATCCGATGGTCGGCGTGGTCGCGATGACGGCCAGCTCGCTGTCGGTCATCGGGAATTCGCTGCTGCTGCGGCGCATTCGCCTGGACACGACACATCTTCGGCGCACGGACTCACCCGGGAGAAATCGATGAACACGCCCGAATCCCACGGACGCGATACGGCCCAAAATCCTTCCACCAAGCACGTCACGCACGGCCGCACGAAATGGGTATTCATCGGCTTCCTTGCGCTGGCCGCCGGGCTGCTGATCGCCGAACACCGCGCCCACCTGCTGGGCGCCCTGCCGTGGCTGATCGTGCTCGCTTGCCCGCTGATGCACCTGTTCATGCACCGCGGCCACTCGCATGGCGGCCACGATCACCATGAGAGAGAACGCAAATGAACAGCGAAGCCTACGGTCTGTGGTCGCTGGTGCTGATCAACTCGGTGCTCTTCATCGCGTTCGCGTTCAGCTTCGCGCGACCACGCACGACCCGCGACTGGCGCTCGTTCGGCGCCTACTCGGCCTTCATCGTCGCGCTGTTCACGGAGATGTACGGTTTTCCGCTGACCATCTACCTGCTTTCCGGCTGGCTATCGTCGCGTTTCCCCGGCATCGACTGGCTGTCGCACGATGCCGGTCACCTGCTCGAAATGGCCTTCGGCTGGGAGAGCAACCCACACTTCGGCCCTTTCCACATCCTCAGCTCGGTGTTCATCTTCGGCGGATTCTGGTTGCTGGCAAGCGCCTGGCCGGTGCTGTACGCGGCCCAGAAGGAAGGACGACTCGCCGTCACTGGCCCCTACGCCCGCATCCGTCACCCGCAGTACGTCGGCTTCGCGCTGATCATGTTCGGCTTCCTATTGCAGTGGCCGACGCTGATCACGCTCGCGATGTTTCCGGTGCTGCTGTGGGTATACGCGCGGCTCGCACGCCACGAGGAGCGCGATTCCCTCGCGGCGTTCGGCGAGGCCTACCGCGACTACATGATCCGCACACCCCCCTTCGTCCCGCGCTTCGGCCAGCGAGGCGATGCGAAGGTGCCTGACCGCGCGTCCGCGGACGAAGACTTCACGACACACGGAGGGAAGCCGGAATGAGCGAAAAACTGAAAGACGTCGTCTGCGGTATGGAAGTGGACGCGGACAGCCTTACGCACGATTACCTCGGAACGCGCTACGCGTTCTGCTCCGCACAGTGCCGCGACCGTTTCCTCGCCCACCCGCATCTGTTCATCGGCGTGCCCGGCCGCCCCGCGCCCAAGCAGGAGGGGCGTAGCGTGCTCAAGCGCCGCAGCTTCGAGTTGCAAACCTCGCTGACACCCGATCAGGCGCACAGCGTGGTTGAACACGTCAGAACCCTGATGGGCGTCGAGGCGATCGAAGCTGCAGGGAACAGCGTGACGATCACCTACGACCTGCTGCAGATCACCGCCGAGGGGATCGAAGCCGCGCTGGTCACCGCTGGCGCTCGTCTGGGAGATCGCTGGGCCGCGACCCTGAAGCGCGGGTTCACGCACTTCACCGAAGAATGCGAAATCGCCCATCTGGAGGTCGGCCCGCGCTTCGGCGAGCGGCGCGACCCCGCGCAGACATCCTGCCACAGAAAGAGTTGACGTCCGCTCCTGCGCTTGCGAACGGCGCGTCAGCCCGGCTGCCAGCGCAGGTCGAGCGTGAACGGGTACTTGGGGTTGAGCGGCTCGGGCGTCACCTGCATCGGCCCCGGCGTGTGCCCGTGCGGCCAGAAACGCGCGAAACGCCGCGCCTCGGCCTCGTTGGCGTTCACCGGGAAGGTCGAGTAGTTGCGCCCGCCGGGGTGTGACACGTGGTAGGTGCAGCCACCGATGGCCTTGCCCATCCAGGCATCGACGATGTCGAAGGTCAGCGGCGCATGCACGCCGATGGTGGGATGCAGGGCAGAGGGCGGATTCCATGCGCGGAAGCGCACGCCGGCCACGTACTCGCCGTGCGTGCCGGTGGGGTGCAGCGGCAACGGGCGGCCGTTGCACGTGACGATGTGGCGGCCGTCGGTGAGGCCGCGCACGCGCAGCTGCAGGCGTTCGACCGACGAATCCACGTAACGCGCGGTGCCGCCACCGCTCATCTCCTCGCCCAGCACGTTCCACGGCTCGATGGCCTGGCGTAGTTCCAGCTCGACGCCCTCGTACACCACCGTGCCGTAGCGCGGGAAACGGAATTCGACGAAAGGCGCGAACCACGCCTCGTCAAAGGCATAGCCGGCCTGCCGCAGATCGCGCACGACGTCGCGGATGTCCTGCTCGACGAAGTGCGGCAGCATCCAGCGGTCGTGCAGCTGCGTGCCCCAGTGCACCAGCCGGCCGCGATACGGTTCGCGCCAGAAGCGCGCCACCAGCGCGCGCAGCAGCACCATCTGGCACAGGTTCATCTGCGCATGCGGCGGCATCTCGAAGGCGCGGAATTCGACCAGCCCGAGGCGCCCGGTGGGACCGTCCGGTGAGTACAGCTTGTCGATCGAGAACTCCGCGCGGTGCGTGTTGCCGGTCAGGTCCACCAGCAGGTTGCGCAGCAGGCGGTCGACCAGCCACGGGCGATTGCTCTCGGACTCATCCGGCAGCACCTTGGCCATCTGCTGGAAGGCGATCTCCAGTTCGTAGAGGTTGTCGTCGCGCGCCTCATCCACGCGCGGCGCCTGACTGGTCGGGCCGATGAAGGTGCCCGAGAACAGGTAGGACAGCGCCGGGTGGTTCTGCCAGTAGGTGATGAGACTGCGCAACACGTCGGGGCGGCGCAGGAAGGGGCTGTCGGCCGGCGTGGCGCCGCCCAGCGTGACGTGGTTGCCGCCGCCGGTGCCGGTGTGGCGGCCGTCGAGCATGAATTTTTCGGTCCCCAGCCGCGACAGGCGCGCCTCTTCGTACAGCACGCCGGTGTTGGCCACCAGTTCGCGCCAGTTCGACGCGGGATGCACGTTCACCTCGATCACGCCAGGGTCGGGCGTCACTGCCAGCAGGCGCACGCGCGGGTCGCGCGGCGGCGTGTAGCCCTCCAGTTGCACGGGCATCTTCAGCGCTGCGGCCGTATCCTCCACGGTGGCCACCAGCGCGAGATAGTCCTCCAGCCGCGTTACCGGCGGCAGGAAGACGTGCATCCGCCCGTCGCGCACCTCCGCGCACAAGGCAGTGTGGATGACTTCGCGCGCGTCGGGTGCGGTCTCGGGTGGCGGCGCGGAACGCCCCTTCTTCACCGCCGGCTTGCCGAGCTTGCCGCGCGGCGCGAAGGGGTCGACCGGGAAGTCCGGCTCCATGTCGTCGGGCAACACCCACGGCAGCGTGCCGAGCGGCAGGCGCAAACCGGCGGGTGAATCGCCCCCGAGCAGGTAGAGGTGCTCACGCCGCAGCGGCCAGCGGCTGGAGCGCCAGGTGCTGGGCGCCGGCTTGCGCGATTTGCCGGGCGCCGGCTCGACGGCCTTGAGCGGCAGCACGAAGGCCACCGGCTCACCCAGGCCGCGCTCGAGGTGGCGCGCCAGCCGGCGGCGCTCATCACTGTCCTTGAGCCTGGCCTTGAGCGGATCGAGGTTGGTCGGCACACGCTGCTCGTCCTGCAGCGCGGCCCAGACGTCTTCGTAGGCCGTGACGATGTAGCCGGGATGCACGCCCAGCCGCGTGGCCAGCTCGCTGCAGAAGCGCCCGGCGTCCTCGGCGCGCAGGCCGTAGGCCACCGCCTCGTCGGCGATCAGCGCCGCGTCGCGCCAGATCGGCGTACCGTCGGGGCGCCAGTAGATGCCCATCGCCCAGCGCGGCAGCGGCTCGCCCGGATACCACTTGCCCTGCCCGACATGCAGCATGCCGCCGGGGGCGAAGCGCGCCATCAACCGGCGCGTGAGCTGGCCGGCGAGTTCGCGCTTCTTCGGCGACAGCGCGGTGTAGTTCCACTCCGGCCCGTCCATGTCGTCGATGGAGACGAAGGTCGGCTCGCCGCCGTGGGTCAGGCGCACATCCTGCGCGGTCAGCTCGCGGTCGACGCGCTCGCCGAGGGTGTCGATGGCGGCCCACTGGGCGTCGCTATAGGGCTTGGTGACGCGCGGATCTTCGTGAATGCGCGTGACCGTCATCTCGAAGCCGAATTCGGTATTGGCCTGGCCGCTGAACGAGCCGGTCACCGGCGCCGCGCTCTGCGGCAAGGCGGTGCACGCCAGCGGAATGTGGCCCTCGCCGGCCAGCAGGCCGGAGGTCGGGTCCAGCCCGATCCAGCCAGCGCCGGGCAGATACACCTCGGCCCAGGCATGCAGGTCGGTGAAGTCCTTGTCGGTGCCGCTGTGACCGTCGAGCGCCTCGACATCCGCCTTGAGCTGGATCAGGTAGCCGTACACGAAACGCGCTGCCAGCACGAGATGGCGCATGATCTTCACGAGCAACCAGCCACTGTCACGGCACGAGCCGCAGGCGCGCTCCAGCGTTTCCTCCGGCGTCTGCACGCCGGGCTCCATGCGCACCAGATAGGCGATGTCCTGCTGCAGCCGGCGGTTGAGGTTCACCATCAGGTCGAGCGAGGAAATCTCCGGCGTGATCTCCTCGCGTTTGGCGCGCGTGATCCACTTGCGCAGCAGCGGACCGGCCGGCTCGGGGCGCAGGTAGGGCGCCAGCTCGAAGGACAGTTGCTCGGCGTAGCGGAAGGGAAAATGCTGGGCGTACTCCTCGACGAAGAAGTCGAAGGGGTTGATCACCGTCATGTCGGCGACCAGATCCACCGTGAAGGCCAGTTCTCGCACCGGGTCGGGGAACACGAAGCGGCCGATGTAGTTGCCGTAGGGGTCCTGCTGCCAGTTGATGAAGTGCTTGGCCGGCTCGACCTGCAGCGAGTACGACAGGATCGGCGTGCGCGCATGCGGCGCTGGCCGCAGGCGGACCTCCTGCGGCGAGAGCACGACCGGATGATCGTAGCGATAGGCGGTGCGGTGATGCAGGGCGACACGGATGGCCATGAGCGGCAAGCCTCGTGATGACGCTGCACGGCGGACGACTGGCTGCATCGCCGCCGGCAACTGGGGTTCGAAAGCGCTCTCGCGGCCTGGCTGCGCCGCAGCCAAGGCAGTATCGAAGGCGCTTCGGGATGCGTCAATGCGTGCTTGCTGCATCGCCACATTGCACGGCCGACATCGGCCGGAGGGCAGCTAGGGCTTGCCGCCCAGATCACCGAGAATCGGGCAGTCCGGCCGCGTATCGCCGTGGCAACACTCGGCCAGCCGTTGCAGCGTACCACTCATCTCCTGCAAGGCGGCGATGCGCGTCTCCAGCGCATCGATATGCTGCTGTGCGATGCGCTTCACATCCGCGCTGGCGCGCGACTTGTCGCGCCACAGCGCAAGCAACTCACGAATGGCGTCGACCGAGAAGCCCAGATCGCGCGCACGGCGGATGAAGCGCAGCACGTGCACATCGTCATCCGAGTACACGCGGTAGGCGGTGTCGGTGCGCCGCGCCGGCGGGATCAGGCCGACCGATTCGTAGTAACGGATCATTTTGGCCGACACGCCGGATGCGGTGGCTGCCTTGCCGATGTTCATGCCGCCACCCTCCCCGCATCGAACCAGCGCAGTCGCAGCGCGTTGCTCAGCACGAACACGCTCGACAGCGACATCGCCGCCGCCGCGAACACCGGCGAGAGCAGCAGGCCGAAGGCCGGATAGAAGAGGCCGGCCGCCAGCGGAATCAGCGCGGCGTTGTAGGCGAAGGCCCAGAACAGGTTCTGGCGGATGTTGCGCATGGTCGCGCGCGACAGCGCGATGGCGCGCGGCACCCCGGCCAGATCGCCGGACATCAGCACCACGTCGGCGCTCTCGATGGCCACGTCGGTGCCGCTGCCGATGGCCATGCCGACATCGGTAGCGGCCAGCGCCGGCGCGTCGTTGATGCCGTCACCGACGAAGACGATGCGCCGCTCGTCGCCACGCAGACGTTTCAGTGCTTCGACTTTGCCATCGGGCAACACCTCGGCGGCGACATCGTCGATGCCGGCCTGGCGCGCAATGGCGTGCGCGGTGCGCGCGTTGTCGCCGGTAATCATCGCCACCTTGAGGCCCATCGTATGCAGCGCGCGGATGGCGTCCGTCGTGGTGTCCTTGAGCGGGTCGGCCACCGCGATGATGGCGGCGAGCCGGCCATCGACGGCCGCGTACAGCGGGCTCTTGCCCTCGTCGCCGAGGCGCTCGGCGGTTTCCGCGAACACCGCCAGATCGAGCCCGAGCCCACGCATCATGCGATCCGCGCCGACCTCCACGCGCCGGCCCGCGACCTGCGCACGCACGCCGTGGCCGGCGGTGGCCTCGAAGCCTTCGGCCTGCGGCAGCTCCAGCCCCTCGGCGCGTGCGGCCGCGACGATGGCCTCGGCAATCGGGTGCTCGGAGCGGCGTTCCACCGCAGCAACCAGCGCCAGCACCTCGGCGCGCTCGAAACCTTCGGCCGCCACCAGATCGGTCAGTTGCGGGCGACCCAGCGTCAGCGTGCCGGTCTTGTCGAAGGCCACCACGTCGGCGCGCGACAGTTCCTGCAGCGCGTCGCCCTTGCGGAACAGCACGCCCATGGCGGCGGCGCGGCCGGTGGCGACCATGATGGAGGTCGGCGTGGCCAGCCCCATCGCGCACGGGCAGGCGACGATCAGCACCGCCACCGCACACACCAGCGCAAAGCTCAGCGCCGGCTCGGCACCGAAGATCATCCACGCGATGAAGGTCAGCAGCGCCACGCCCATCACGATGGGGACGAACACCATGGTGACCTTGTCGACCAGCGCCTGGATCGGCAGCTTGGCGCCCTGCGCGTGCTCGACCATGCGGATGATCTGCGCCAGCACGGTGTCCGCACCCACGCGGGTCGCGCGGAAAGCCAATGCGCCACGGGTATTCAGCGTGCCGCCCACCACCTGCGCGCCGACCGCCTTCTCCACCGGCACCGGCTCGCCGGTGATCATGGATTCGTCGACGAAGGACGCCCCCTCGACCACCTCGCCGTCCACCGCAATCTTCTCGCCGGGGCGCACCTCGATGACGTCGCCCACCGCGACCTCGGCAATCGGCAGCTCCACCGCCTCGCCGTCACGGCGTACGCGCGCGGTGCGCGGCGCGATCTTCATCAACCGGCGAATGGCTTCCGACGTGCGGCCGCGCGCGCGCGCTTCGAGCAGCCGCCCCACCAGGATCAGCGTGATGATCACCGCCGCGGCCTCGAAATAGACGTTGGCCGTGCCTTCCGGCAGCAACCCCGGCGCAGCCAGCGCCACCAGCGAATAGCTCCATGCCGCGCCCGTGCCGAGCGCCACCAGCGCGTTCATGTCCGGCGCGCCGCGCAGCAGGGCCGGCACGCCCTTGCGGAAGAAACGCAGGCCGGGGCCGAACATCACGGCGGTGGTGAGCACCGCCTGTATCCAGCCGTTGAGGGTGTGGCCCAGCGTCACCATCACCCATTCGTGCATGCCCGGAATCAGGTGAGAGCCCATTTCCAGCACGAACACCGGCAAGGTCAGCGCCACGGCGATCCACACGTCGCGGCGCAGCTCGCGTTCTTCGGCAGCGGCAGTGGCCTCGCGCGCACCTTCAGCAGCCTCGGAGGCGGGTTTGGCGTCGAAGCCGGCCTTCTTCACGGCCGCCACCAGCGCCGCCACCGGCACCTCGCCTGCGCTCTCGATGCGCGCATTGCGCGCCGCCAGATTGACGTTGGCCGACACCACGCCCGGCACACGCAGCAAGACTTTCTCCACGCGACCGACGCAGGCGGCGCAACTCATGCCCTCGATGTCGAGCACGGTCTCGTCACGCACGACCTCATAGCCGGCCTTTTCCACCGCCTGCACCAGCGCATCGAAGGCGACCCCGGACGGCGCCGTGACGGTGGCCGTCTCGGTGGCGAGATTCACGCTCGCCTTCTCCACGCCCGGCACCTTCAGCAGCGCCTTCTCGACGTGCGCCACGCACGAGGCACACGTCATGCCGCCCACATGCAGGGTCTGCGTGCTCATCGCTGCGCCTCCGACACGGCCTGCGCGGTGTAGCCGGCGTCCTCGATGGCTCGCACCACTTCGCCCGGCTCCAGATCGGCCTCCACGCGCACGATGCCGGCGGCCTGATCGACCTCGATCTTCGCTTCGTCATCGATGTTGTTGATGGCCGCGATGATCTTGCGCACGCAGGATCCGCAACCGATTCCGCTGACCTTGTAGCTTTGCATTTCCATGCTCCACGGGTTGAGACAAACCCAGTCTCTTCCTTCCCACAATGGGAAGGTCAAGCACAAAAAGCAAGAGCCGCCCGAAGACGGCTCCACTGTGACCAGGATGTGCCGCCCGGATCAGGCACCGGCCGCCGCCTCTTCGATCAGCCAGTCACGGAAGCTGACCACCTGCGGCGTGTCGGCGACGTTCTCGGGCGACACGATGTAGTACGAGAAGCCACAGCGGATGCTGACGTCAAAAGGCGCAACGAGACGGCCGGTGGCGATATCGCCCTCGACGATCTGACGCGCCAGCAGCGCCACGCCGAGGCCGTCGATGGCCGCCGAGATGGCCAGCCCGGAGTTGGAGAAGTGCGGGCCGGCCACGCGCACGCCATGCACCCCGGCCGCGGCCAGCCAGGCTTCCCAGCGCGGGCGCAGGGCGCGGTCGGGAATGGTTTCGTCGTGGATCAGCGCGAAATGGCGCAGGTCTTCCGGCTTGTTGAGCGGGATGCGCCGCTGCAGCAAGGCAGGGCTGCACACCGCGGTGTACTCCGGCTCGAAGAGCTGGTCGGTACGCACGCCGACGTAGTTGCCGCGGCCGTAGCGCACCCACACCTGCGGCACGTCGCGGTTGCGGCCACGGCGCTGGTCGGCGTCGCCACTGTTGTGGGTGCTCTGCTGGGCGGAGGAGTCGATGGCCTTGATCGAGCCGCGCATGTACAGCTCGACGTTGGGCTCGCGCTCGTTGTAGCGCCACAGGCGCGGCATCAGCCAGCGCTGGGCGAAGGATGGCGGCGCCACCACGCGCAGGCGGGCGGCAGGCTTCATGCTGCGCACTTCGGCCACCGCCTCGGCGAAGCAATCCATGCCCTCGCGCACCTTGGGCAGCATGGCTTCGCCTTCGGAGGTGAGTTCGAGCGCGCGGGTCAGCCGGCGGAACAGCTCGACGCCGAGGAATTCCTCCAGACCGCGGATCTGGTGGCTCACCGCCGTGGGGGTGACGGACAGTTCTTCCGCCGCGTCCTTGAAGCTGAGGTGACGGGCAGCGACCTCGAAGGTGCGCAGGGCATTCAGTGGGGGCAGGCGGTCGCTCATGTGTTCTCGCTCATGGATGAATTCAGCTCATCCGTCGAGTGACAATACATCGTTTGTTGCGCCGCGTCATGCTTTGTACATTTCGTCCCGTGCTTACACGATGAGCTCAAGGAGAGAAAAGAAAATGTACGACGCAAACATCGACGTGACCCGAATCATTGTCGCCGCGCATCAGATGCGCAACCAGATCATCGCGGACATGATCCGCACCGCCGTCCAGCGCGTTCGCGACGCCATCCGCAACGCCGCCCCCGGCCTGAAACACCACCACGCCTGAGCAAGCGCGGTTCGCTAACGAACTCCAGCCGGCGCCCGATTCTCCCTCCTCCGTCGGGCGACGGTTTGTTGAGTCGCAGGTTTTGCTCAACCTGCGCGGTTGTCCTCCTCTTCGCCCCGGCCTCGTGCGCATCATGGTCTGATCCCGCACGATCGCCGGGGATTCTTTTTGCCTGTGTTTTCCTGACGCCCCGGTTTCGTCTGCGGCGCAATGCGCTCCGCTTATTGCGCCCTACGGGAGGCCTTGCCTGCACGGGCAGGTTTCCTGCCAGGCGGACGAGCTGAGGATTTCTCGTGCGTGCGGCCCGGCGCCGGCTTCGGCAGCGGACGCGCGCCCACCGGCTGGTGATGCGGCACGAGCTGATCCGGCCGGTTGCCGATGAGGTCGGCGCGGCCCATGGCCTTCAGCCCTTCGCGGATCAACGGCCAGTTCTCCGGGTCGTGCCAGCGCAGCAGCGCCTTGTGGAACTTGCGCGTCTTGCCGGCGCGGGCGGTCTCGACCGTTTCGGAATCAGCCGTGACCTTGCGCAGCGGGTTCTTGCGCGAGTGGTACATGGCGGTGGCCATGGCCATCGGCGTGGGCATGAAGGTCTGCACCTGGTCCGGGCGGAAGCCGTTGCTCTTGAGCCACAGCGCGAGGTTGAGCATGTCCTCGTCGGTACTGCCCGGGTGCGCGGCGATGAAGTACGGCACCAGGTGCTGCTTCTTGCCGGCTTCGGCCGAGTACTTGTCGAACAGCTTGCGGAAGGCTTCGTAGCTGCCAATGCCCGGCTTCATCATCTTGGAGAGCGTGCCCTCCTCGGTGTGCTCGGGCGCGATCTTGAGCAGGCCGCTGACGTGGTGCGTGACCAGTTCCTTGACGTACTCGGGCGAGCGCACGGCGAGGTCGTAGCGCAGGCCAGAACCGATGGTCACCCGCTTCACGCCCGGAATCGCGCGCGCCTTACGGTACAGCGAGATCAGCGGGGCGTGGTCGGTGTTCAAGTTCTCGCAGATGCCCGGATACACGCAGGACAGGCGGCGGCACGACTGCTCGATCTTTTCGTCCTTGCAGGCCATGCGGTACATGTTGGCGGTGGGGCCGCCCATGTCGGTGATGTGGCCCTTGAAGTCCGGCACCTTGTCGCGAATTTCCTCGATCTCGTGGAGGATGGACTCCTCCGAGCGGCTCTGGATGATGCGGCCCTCGTGCTCGGTGATCGAGCAGAAGGTGCATCCCCCGAAACAGCCGCGCATGATGTTGATCGAGAACTTGATCATGTCCCACGCCGGGATGCGCGCGTCGCCGTAAGCAGGGTGCGGCGCGCGGGCATACGGCAGGCCGTAGACGAAGTCCATCTCCGGCGTGGTCAGCGGGATCGGAGGCGGGTTGAGCCACACGTCGCGCCGGCCCGGCCCCTCGCCGTGCGCCTGCACCATCGCGCGGGCGTTGCCGGGGTTGGATTCGAGGTGGAACACACGCGAGGCGTGGGCGTACAGCACCGGGTCGGCGCTGACCTGCTCGAAAGACGGAAGGCGGATGGCGGTCTTCGCGCGGGCCGCGCGGCGCGTGGCGACGCGCTCGGCCAGCGGCACGATGCGCACCGGCTGCGCCACCGCCGTATTGCCACCGTCGCTGGCACAGGAGGCGCCGCTCTTCGCTTCCGGCTCCATCGCATACGGGTCGGCATGCGGTTCGATACGGCCCGGACGGTCGAGCGCCAATGAGTCGACTTCGGCCCAGTCCTCACCCGGCAGCCAGCCCGGCTTGACCATGAAAGCCGTGCCCCGCAGATCGCGAATGTGGGCAATCGCCTCACCGGCGTCGAGCCGGTGCGCCAGATCGACCAGTGCGCGCTCGGCGTTGCCGAAGATCAGCAGATCAGCCTTGGAATCGGGCAGCACCGAGCGGCGCACCTTGTCCGACCAGTAATCGTAGTGCGCGATGCGGCGCAGGCTTGCCTCGATGCTGCCGATGACGATGTTGGCGTCGGGAAAGGCTTCGCGCGCACGCTGGGCATACACGGTGACGGCACGGTCGGGCCGCTTGCCGGGCTCGGCGTTGGGCGTGTACGCGTCATCCGAGCGAATTTTTCGGTCAGCCGTGTAGCGATTGACCATTGAATCCATGTTGCCGGCCGTCAGCCCGAAGAACAGCCGCGGCTTGCCCAATGCGCGGAAAGGCTCGGCGCTGGTCCAGTCGGGCTGGCTGATGATGCCGACGCGAAAACCGTGCGCTTCCAGCAAACGCCCGACCAGCGCCATGCCGAAGCTGGGATGGTCGAGGTAGGCGTCGCCGGTGACCACGATGACGTCACATTGGTCCCAGCCGAGGGCATCCATCTCCTTGCGCGACATCGGCAAAAAGGGCGCGGGACGGGAAGGCGGACGGGCGCGTGTATTGATCAGCGCCGGGGGACTGCGGTCGGGAAGCACGGTGAGGCCTGCTGCGGGGTTCAAGGCCGTGATTCTACGCGGTTTTTGTCCGCTCAGGCGGGCTCGACCCGATCACGTTTGCGCCCCATCGCGAGCCGGTAGATCAGCGGAATCGCGAACAGCGTGAGCACCGTCGAGAAGCCCAGACCCCACACGATGCTGGCGGCCACCGGCCCCCACATCAGCGACTTGCCACCCAGCCCGACGGCCAGCGAGAACAGGCCGCCGATGGTGGTGACCGAGGTGATCAGGATGGGGACCACGCGGCGTCGCGCGGCGTAGATCGCGGCATGCTGCACACTCATGCCGAGGCGACGGCGCTCGTTGGCGGCGTCGATCAGCACGATGGCCGAGTTCACCGCGACGCCGGTCAGCGCGATGACGCCGTACAGCGTGTACAGCGATAGCGGGTTGTTCGACACCAGCAGGCCGAGGATCACGCCGGTGAAGGCCAGCGGCACGGTGGCGAGGATCATCATGGGCTGCCAGTAGCTGCGGAACTGGGTGGCGAGGATCAGGTAGATCAGGCCCACGCCGAAGGCGAACAGCCGCGCCATGGAGTCCAGACTCTCCTGGATGTCGTCCAGCTCGCCGGAGAAATCCAGCGCCACGTTCGGGAAATTGCCCTGCAGTTCGGCCCAGCGCGCCTTGAGCTGGTTGTTGGCGGCCAGCGTGTCGATCTGCTCGCGGTCGAGATCGGCCTCGACGGTGATGGCGCGCTTGAACTGGTAGTGGCGGATGTAGCCCTTGGACACCAGCGTCTGCACGTCCACCAGCTCGCCCAGTTGAACGCTGCGCCCGTCCGGCAGCGGCACCGGACGCTGCAGGATCTCGGTGACGTCGATCAGCGTCTCGGGGCGCGCACGCACGATGACTTCCATCTTCTCGCCCTGATCGCGCGTCACGCCGACCACTTCGCCCTCGCCGTACAGGCGCAGCAGACGCGCCACGTCGCCGGCCGGCACGCCGGCGCGCGCGAGCTTTTCGCGGTTGGGCACCAGGCGCAGTTCGTTGCGGCCGGCCACGTCGTCGTCGGTGACGTCACGCGTGCCGGGAATGGCGCGCACGGCCTCGATCAGCGCGTCGGCGGCGGCGCGCAACTCGGCGTAATCGTCGCCCTTGATCTTGACGCTGATCGGCTTGGCGGTGGGCGGCCCGCCCTTGAGTTCGAGGAAGGCAAAGCGCGCCTCGCCGTTGAGCGCCTCGATGCCGGGGCGAAGACGCTCGATGATCTCGCCGGTTTCGGCCATGTCGCCGTAGCGCGGCGCCAGCGACACGATGACCTGACCGTACTGGTCGCCATACAGCGGCTCGGTTTCGGTGAACTTGCTGCCGGCCACCGCCGCCAGCCCGCGCATGTCCTCCTCGCCGACCTGCGCGCGCACCACCTCGGCAGCGCGCTCGGCCTGCGCCAGCGTGCGCTCCAGCGCCACGCCCGGCGGCATGTCGACGTTGATGTAGAACAGCCGCACCGAATCGAAGGCGAAGAACTGCATCTTCACGATTCCGCTGCCGACCGCGCCGAGCGCCGCCACGATGGTGACCAGCACCACCGCCAGCGCCGTCTTGGGGCGGCGCATCACCGCCACCAGCAGGCGCGAATACTTCACCCGCAGGCTGTGCGTGAAGCGCTCGCGCAGCCGCTGCGCGCGGCTCGGCGCACGGGTGAAATCCGGCCGCAGCGAAAGCACGTGCGAGGGCAGGATCCAGAAGGCTTCGAACAGGCTGATGAGCAGCGCCACGGTGACCACAAAGGGCACCACGAACATGAAGTCGCCGAGGATGCCGGGCAGCAGCATCAGCGGCAGGAAGGCGGCGATGGTGGTCAGCACCGACGACAGCACCGGCGCGCCGACCTCCATCACGCCACCACTCACCGCATCGAGCGGCGCCTCACCGCGCTGCAGGCGGTAGTAGATGGCCTCGACCACCACCACGGCGTCATCCACCACCATGCCGAGCACGATGACGATGCCCAGCAGCACCGTCAGGTTGAGCGTGCCGCCGATGCCGTCCACCACCACGAAGGCGCCGGCCAGCGAGAACGGAATGCCGATGGCCACCAGCAGGGCAATGCGGCTGCCGAGGAACAGCCAGCACATGCCGAGCACCGCGAACAGGCCCAGCAGCGCATTGGATTCCATTATGCTGATGGCGCTGCGCGTCTGGTAGGTCTGGTCATCCACGGTGACCAGTTGCACGCCCTGGCCGTACAGCAGCGGATTGCGCTCGGCCGCGAAGGCCTCCAGCCGGCCGACCAGTTCCAGCGTGTTGGCGCCGGGCTGCTTGGTCACCGACAGCAGAATGGCCGGCTGGCCGTTGTAGGCCACCTGCTGCGTGGTGCGCTCATGGCCGCGCGCCACGCGTCCCACTTCGCCCAGCGCCACGCGTCCTTCCGGCGTGACGATGGCGGCCTGCGCCAGCACCTGCGGGTCGGCCGTCTTGCCTTCCATGCGCACCAGCCATTCGCCGTCCTGCACGCGGATGCGCCCGCCAAGCGTGTTGCGGAACCAGCCGGCCACGCCGTCAGCAAGCTGGATGGGTGACAGGCCGGTGGCGGCGACGCGCTCGGGGTCGAAATCGACATGCAGTTCGGGCTCGTCCAGCCCCAGCGCCATAACCTGGTCGACGCCGGTGAGCTGCTCGATGTCCTTCTTCAGGTTGAAGGCAGCGCGGCGCAGCGTCTCACCGCCGGCCGGGGCGTACACCGCCATCATCGCGGTCGGGAAGCCGTTGGACGAGGTGATCTCCAGCACCACCGGATCGGTGGCATCGAAGGGCAGTTCGGCCGAGGCCTTGTTCTGGATCTCGCGGCGCAGGTCGTTGATGCGGCGGTCGAACTGGCGCTCGCCGATGTCCTCGAAGCGCACCAGGATGGACGAAACGCCCTCGCGGCTCGACGAGGACACGAACTTGATGTCCTTGACCTGCATCAGCGCGTCTTCGAGCGGGCCGGTGAGCTCGCGCTCGACGTCCTCGGCCGAGGCGCCGGGCAGCGCGGTGGTGATGTTGACCCAGTTGAAGTTGATCTCCGGGTCCTGCGCGCGCGGCATCGTCACATAGCTGAAGATGCCGCCGAGGATGACCAGCGCAAAGGCGATGTTGGCGAGCGGGTGGTTGGTGATGAGCCGCTCGAACACGCCCCTCACTTGGCGGCTCCGTTGCCGTTGCTGTTGCGTGGGGGCAGGTCGAGGCTGAAGCGCCCTTCATCCACCAGCAAGGTATCGGGCGGCAGACTCACCGCCACCGGCCGCCCCAGTTCCGCCTGCGGCAGCGCCTGGAACGCCGGTTGGCCGCCGCGCACCAGCCACACACCCAGAGTGCCCTTGCGCTGCTGCACCCAGGCGGACGGCAGATGCGGCGCGGCGCTCGCCCAGCGCAGTTCGCCCGCCAGCCCCGGCGACAGCTCGGTGAGCGGCGCAAACACCACCTCGCGTGCCTGACCGGCCGACGACACCAGCGGCGACACGCGCAGCAGGCGCAGTTCCGCCTCGACCCGGCCCGCCACCAGCCGCCAGCCTTTCGCCGCGCGCAGGCCCTCGACCTGCGCGGCCGGCACGCGAGCACGCACCTCGATGCCGTCATCGGCCGCGAACACCAGCAAGGCCGTGCCGGGCGCGGCCAGATCGCCGACGCTTGCGATGCGCTCGCGCACGGTGCCGTCAAAGGGCGCACGGATCACCGTGCGCGCCAGCTGCAACCGCGCCGCTTCAAGCCCCTGCCGGGTCGCGGCAAGTTCGCTCTTCAGTACGGCCAGTTCGGTGCGACGCACCCGCAGACCGTCGTCGCTGATGAAACCGCGCGCCGCCAGCGCCTCGGACTGTGCCAACTGCGCCTCGGCGAGCTTCACGCGATTGCCCACCAGATCGACCTGCGCCTGCGCACGCTCGACTTCGACGCGATAGCTCGCCGCGTCCAGCCGCACCAGTTCAGCCCCGCGCGCCACGCGCTCTCCCACTCGCGCCGGCATGGCCTCGACACGCGCAGACACCTCGGCCGAAATGCGCGCCTCGTCACCCGCCATGACCTCGGCCGGGGCACGGAACTCGGGATACACCGCCACCTCGGCCAGCGGACGTGCCGTCCACTCCGCCGCATGCAGCAGCGTCGGGAGCAGGAAGAACAGCGTGGGGAAGAAAAATTTAGGCATCGGCATTGCGCCGCATGGCGGGCGCCCGTGTCATCCGGATGGAATGGCGCAATTGTCCGTTGCACCGGACGTGGCGTCCAGAGCGGTTTTGTGACAGGTCCGCAAGGCCTCCAAGACTTGCGCCCGGAGCGGATCGTGTCCATACCGGATAGATCAACATGCCTTCCTAAAGCTGGCTGCCATGCGGCCGTAAATGCGACCAGAAGGGCAAAAAATTTTGCCCTCGAACTTGGAGCCCACCATGCGGATCAATCAGCCCTGTACCAACGTCGAGACGGAAGTACCCGACGGGCGCTTCATCTACAGCCGCACGGACACGAAAGGCAAAATCGAACAGGCCAACGATCTGTTCGTGGAATTGTCCGGCTTCAGCCGCGACGAACTCGTCGGCCAGCCGCACAACCTGGTGCGCCACCCCGACATGCCGCCCGACGCCTTTGCCGACCTGTGGGGCCACCTCAAGGCCGGCGACCCCTGGAGCGGCTTCGTCAAGAACCGCCGCAAGGATGGGGGCTTCTACTGGGTCCAGGCCTTTGCCTCGCCGGTGCGCGAGAACGGCTCGGTAATCGGCTACGAATCGGTGCGACGTACCGTCCCCCCCGCGCTCAAACCGAAGCTCGAAGAGGCTTACCGCAAGGTCCGCACGGGAAAATCGCTGACCGTGAAGGATGGCCGGGTGGTGCGCAAGGGCCTGTTCGGCCGCCTCGGCGGCATGGGCCTCGCCACCCGCCTGCGGCTGATGCTGGGACTTGATGCACTTCTCACGACGGGACTGTTCATTGAGGGCTGGCGCTTTGCCGTCGCGGGCTCTGGCGGCTCCAATCCGATGGCCGCCTGGGTGCTTGGCGGCACGGTCTCGCTGGCCATCGGCGTGCTCGCCTGGGTGGCCTTCCGCACCGTACCGAAGATGCTCGACGACCTGCACAAGGTGCAGAAATGCATGGAGCAGACCCAGCATGACGGCGACCTGCGCCGCGTGGCGATCTGCCCGCGGCGGGACGAGATCGGTCAGATGGCGGACGCCTACAACGCCATGATGGCCAACCTGCAGGCCATCATGATCAACGTTCAAGACGCCGCAACGAGCACGCAGAGTCAGTCCGAGGCGGTATCCCACGCCATCGACGACATGTCCAAGAGCGCCAATCTCGCCAGCGAGGCCGCCTCGTCCACCGCCGCCGCCGTCCAGCAGGTCACAGTGGCCATCAACGAAGTGGCCAACAACGTCAAGGAAACCGCTGCCTCGGCCCACAAGAGCGCCGACGACGCACAGGCAGGCATCGCCACCGCCGAGCGCGCAGCAGCGCAGATCCGCGAACTGGCGAACAACGTGCAGGACACGACCAAGACCATGGAGCAGCTGTCACACTCCTCGGCCGAGATCGGCAAGATCGTGGCAGTCATCTCCGACATCGCCGCGCAGACCAACCTGCTTGCGCTGAACGCTGCCATCGAAGCCGCACGCGCCGGCGAATCCGGCCGCGGCTTCGCCGTGGTAGCGGATGAAGTGCGCAAGCTGGCCGAGCGTACCAGTCAGTCGACTACCGAGATCACCGCCATCATCGACGCGCTGGTCACGGAAACGCGCACGGCCGTGGAGGCCGTCGACCGCGGTCAGGAGCAGGTCGAAGTCAGCGTGCAGGAAGTCATGGCCACAGCCCAGGCACTATCCGACATCAAGGCCTCGGCGCAGCGCACACTGGAACTCATTGACGGCATTGAACTGGCAACGCAGGAGCAATCCATCGCCGCCAACGAAATCGCCACCAACGTCGAGCAGATCGCCCAACGCTCGGAAGACAGCGCCAACTCCGCGCTCGAAATCTCCTCCGCCGCGGGCCGGCTGGCCGACGTTGCCGGCGACATGAATCACACCCTGGCGCGCGTGAGGGTCTAGTTCCTCCCTCTATTGCCGGGGTACGGGTGGGCGCAACGGCGCTAGGGCATTGCGCTGGATCAAATTTCCATGACAGTCACGTGGGTATGATGTCTCGGACTTGTAACTCACCATCCGCATGCCCACGCTCATCGCACCGCGCCCTATCTGCCGCCTGCTCGATTTCGGCTGCATGGTTTTTGCCCTCACCAGCCTCGCCCTGGTGCTGGGGCATTTCACCCTCACCGACGAACCCTACGCATCTCCGATGCTCATCCTGGCCAGTGGAACACTGCTCTTACTGGGTCTGTTGCTGAGTCTTCGCAGCCACCAGCGCACTCAAGAACTGCGGCATGTGCAACGGACATTTGAACGTGCCCAGGCGGTCGCCCATGTCGGAAGCTGGAAATTGCAGGACGGACAGCTGGCGTGCAGCACTGAGAGCTGTCACATCCTCGGTCTGCCGGAGGGCCGCCCGATCTCGTTCGCACAACTGTTGGCATGCACCCACCCCGAAGACCGCGCCCGTGTCAGTGCTGCACTGCGAAGCGTACTCGCCGGCCGGGCCGTCGACCTTCAGCACCGCATCCTGGTAAAGGGCGAGGTGCGCTGGGTGCACGCCCGGGCAGAGCCGCCGGGTGAAGTTGGCATGATCGGTACGGTGCAGGACGTGACCGCGCGACGGGAGGCGGAGGAGGCGCTGTGTCACTCCCGCCAGCGGTTGCGGGCCCTCGGCGCATACCACGAGCGACGGGTGGAAGAAGAACGCGCCCACATCGCACGCGAAATCCACGATGAGTTGGGGCAGTACCTAACGACCTTGCGCATGGATGCTGCCATGCTGGAACTGGGCCTTGCCGAGGTACAGCCCCGTGCCGCACAGCGGCTGGCCAGCATGAAGGCTCTCATCGACGACGCCATAGGCAGCGTACGCCGGGTCGCGTGCACCCTGCGCCCCACCGCACTGGACTTGGGTCTGGAGTCGGGCATCGAGTGGCTGGTCGTCGACTTTCGCGAACGCACGCATCTCACCTGCTCCCTAGAAATCAGCGACGCGGTGTTGCCCGCGACCGATGACGCACGCGCAACACTGGTCTTCCGCATCCTGCAGGAAGCCCTGACCAACATCGCCCGCCACGCCGAAGCGCGCTCCGTGGCAGTCAGGCTGGGTCACACGGAAGGCCGTCTTCAACTGACCGTACATGACGATGGCCGCGGCTTCCGCCAAGACACGGTGCGTGACCCCAAAAGCTTCGGCCTGCTCGGCATGCATGAGCGGGCCATCGCGTTCGGCGGGAGCCTGCGCATCGACAGTGCTCCCGGGCATGGCACTACGGTGCAACTGGACGTTCCGTTGGAAAATGCCCCGATGCATCGCGACGCGTTTCCGGAGACCTGCGCGGGCTGCCCGCTGCTGGAAGCAGCGGTAGATCGACCGGAGATCCAGACATGATCCGCGTGCTGCTGGCCGACGATCACAGTGTGGTGCGTGAAGGCGTGCGCCGCGTGCTAGCCCTGGCGGACGATCTGGAGATAGCCGGCGAAGCTGCCGACGGATGGGAGGCCTTGGCGTTGGCGCGCAGCACGCCGGCCGATCTGCTGATCACCGATCTGGGGATGCCCGGCCCGCATGGCGTCGAACTGATCAAGCGCCTGCGCGAAGCCTTGCCGCGACTGCCCATTCTGGCCTTCACCATGCACGCGGACAATCAGCTGGCCACCCGCGTGCTGCGCGTCGGCGCCAACGGCTATCTGACCAAGGACAGCGAGCCTGGCGAATTGATCGCCGCCGTGCGGCGCATCGCACGCGGTCAGCGCTACATCGATCCCGGCATGTCAGGCCGCCTGCTGTTCGATGCGCAGGGCAGCGAGCCTCCACATGCCGCGCTGTCCAACCGTGAGCTGCAGGTGTTGACTATGCTTGCCAACGGCATGACGGTAACCGCGATTGCGCAGGAGTTAAGCCTCTCGGTAAAGACCGTCAGTACCCACAAGACGCGGCTGATGGTCAAGCTCGCCCTGTCCTCGTCGGCCGACCTGGTGCGCTATGCACTTGCTCACGGTCTGGTGCGCTGAGCGCCGGGCACAGGAATCCTCCTACAGCCAAATCAGATTCCCCTGATAAACACCGCGACAGCGCTGGGGCCATGCTAGGCGGCACCGCATAGGGCGCAAAAGTTCGGGGGAATCTGAATGCGCAACAATCAACCGGTTTCAGAGCATGGGCACGAAGTCCCTGAAGGGGCCACGCTGGTATCACGCACCGACGCAAAGGGCCTGATCATCAGTGCCAACGATGCCTTCGTTGCGATTTCGGGCTTTTCGCGCGAAGAGCTGATCGGTCAGCCTCACAACCTCGTGCGCCACCCGGACATGCCGCCGGAAGCCTTTCGCGACCTGTGGGCAACCCTCAAGGCAGGCCGCCCCTGGCGCGCGGTGGTCAAGAACCGCTGCAAGAACGGCGATCATTACTGGGTCACAGCCAACGTTGCGCCAACACCGGATGGAGGCTATCTGTCGGTACGTGTGCGCCCGAGCGACACGGAGATTGACGCAGCGAAGCAGCTCTACGCCGACATGCGCAGGGACAACCGATTGAGGCTGGACGAAGGCCAGCCCTGGCGGGCCACACCGCTGCAGCGGCTGGCGCGCGGCATTGCCCGGCTCAGCCTGAGCCAACGCCTGTGGATCTGGGCGGGCCTCGCCACCCTGATCTTCTATGTTGCCGTCGGCCTTGGCCTGCATGGCCTGCAGGCCGCGCGCAACAGTCTGCATACAGTGCTGCATGATCGCCTGGTCCCGATCCAGCAGCTCGACGAAATTGGCTACCGGCTCAACGAGAACCGTCGCATCGTGGTGCTCGCGCATCTGGCACTGAAACGCAACGATCTCGGCGCCACGCCGCCTGAGGTACACCTCGACAGCATTGCCCGCAACCGCGACGAAATCGACCGCCTGTGGTCGGGCTACCTGCAGACCCGCCTGGACGACGCCGAGCGGGGGTTGGCCCGCCACTTCGAGACGGCCCGCGATGCCTGGCTGGCCAGGCTGGGCGAGGCCGTCGGCGCAATCCGCGAAGGTCGCTCCGACGACTGGACTCTGGATGCCTTCATCGAGGCCAGCAACATCGAAGGCGAACAGACCATCCTCGCGCTACGGGCGCTCACCGACCACCAGGCGCAGGCCACAGCGGCAGAGCAACAGGCGGCCGAGCAGCGCTACCAAAGCACGCTGTGGGTGTTCATTACGCTGATCGTGACCGGCGCGGTTGCCGGCACACTGACCGCCCTGTTCACCCTGCGTCGCATCCGCCGCGGCCTGCGGGTAGCGGTCGAGGCCGCCCGCTCCATCGCGCGCGGCGAGCTGGCCCGACCGGTGCCCGCCTCCGGTCGTGACGAAATCGGCGAACTGCTGGCCGAACTGTCGGTGATGCGTACCAACCTGCACGAACTGGTCAGCGAAGTGCATACCGAGGTCGGCGCACTGAACCTCGAAGCGCGCCAGCTCACCGGCATCGCTGCCGAAGCCTCGCAGGTATCGCAGCAGCAGGCCGAAGCTGCGGCCAGCATGGCCGCAGCCGTGGAACAGCTGTCAGTGTCCATCGACGCGGTCGAGGGGCACGCCGAAGACTCCCGGCAAATCACCGAGGACGCCGCTCAACGCGCCAACCTGAGTGCGGGCGTAATTCAACAGACTGCCACCGACATGCAACTGATCGCACATACGGTGGCGGAGACCGCCGAGGGCATCCGTTCGCTCGAAGCACAGTCACAGCAGATCGGCGCCATCGTCAAGGTCATCCATGACATCGCCGACCAGACCAACCTGCTCGCCCTCAATGCGGCCATCGAGGCCGCACGTGCCGGCGAACAGGGCCGCGGCTTCGCGGTGGTCGCCGATGAGGTGCGCAAGCTGGCCGAGCGAACCGCCAGTTCGACGACCGACATTACCCAGATGATCGAGCGCATCCAGCACGGCACGCGGCTCGCCGTGACGCACATGGAAACCAGCCTGAGTCAGGTCGGCGACGGCGTGACGGTAGCGCAGCAGGCCGCCAGTTCAGTGGCCGACATCCAGCACGGCATGACGCAGATCCGCCTGGCTGTGGAGGAAATCACCGCCGCCCTGCGCGAACAGGTGGCAGCCACGCACGAGATCAGCGCACGTGTATCGTCGGTATCGCTCGGCACCGAACAGGTTTCCGCCAGCGCAGCGGCGAGCGCGCGTTCGGCAAGCACGCTGAATGAACTGGCGCGCATACTCGAAACGCTCACAGCACGCTTTCACGTTGCAGAAGACGCTGCGCAGGCGGCTCCATCCGCGGCCGCCGCAGCATCGCAGCCCCGCCCGCGAACACCGCGTGCGGAAAGCGCACCCCAAAAGCTGGCCGCTGCAGCGAGCTGAACAGGGCGAAGCGCGACATGGCACCACCAGGCGCACTACTGGATGCACGCACGGACATCAGCGCTCCCCCGGAAGAAGCCGGCTGGCTGACGTTGGGCTGGTGGCTGATCGCCGCCGGGACGCTGGGCGGCTTGCTGATGCTGTTCGCGCAACCCGGACCGCCTGCCGACGCATGGGCGCACCCATTGTCGACGGCTTTTCGTTACGCCAACGTCTCGTTGGCGCTGCTGATTTTTCTGTCGGGCTGGAATCATCAGGGGCACGCATCCTCCCGCGAGATGGTGCTTGCTTTCGGCTTTCTCGGTGTCGGCGTGCTCGACTTCGTGCAGGCGCTGAGCCTGCCGACCATGCCCGATTTCGTCACGAGCAATACGCACCAGAAGGCGCTCACGCTGTGCATTGCTGCCCGATTGCTGGCGGCCGGCGTGCTGCTGGCACGCGTTCTGATGCCAGAACGACGCTTCGAGCGCGAGCATCGTGGAGGTTGGCTGGCGATCACGCTGGCCCTCACGTTGTTGGTCGCAGCCACCATCCTCAGCGGTCATGCCACGCTGCCACCGCTGGTCGACAGCCTGGGCCTCCGCACGACTACCGGCATGCTGATCGAGACGCTAGTGATGCTGGCGCTGCTCGCAACGCTGTTCCTGATGATCCTGCGGGAACGTCACCGCGGCTGGCACGGCGGACTGCTGCTGGTCGCGGTGGCCGGCATGATGGTGGCGGAACTGCACTGGCTATTACGCGATGCTGCTGCCGACCTGGGTCACCTGCTGGGGCTTGGCTTCAAGGTGGTAGCCTGCGTCGCGCTGTATCGGCTCGCACACCTGCGCAATCTGCGTATGCCGTGGATGCACCTGCAACAGATGCGGAGCGAACTGGACGAAAAGCAGCGTTTCCTCGACACTCTGATCACCGAAGCACCGGATGGCGTGCTGGTGGTCGACGAGCACGGCCGAATCGTCAGCGCCAACAAACAGTTGCTGAATGATTTCGGATACAGCGAAGCCGATCTGCTGGGGCAACCCGTAGAAATCCTGCTGCCGGCCGCCCAGCGTCAGCGCCATGCTAGCGAACGCAGCAACTTTGCACAGGCGCCCTATGCCCGCCCCATGGGCGCCATGGGTGCGGTCTCCGGCGCCTGCCGCGACGGCAGCCTGCTGCCGGTAGAGATCAGCCTGGGCAACGTCACCATCGAAGGTCACCGGTGCGCTGTAGCCTTCGTGCGCAACATTGAGGCTCGTCGCAAACTGGAAGAAGAGCGCGCCCACCTGCTCAGCGTGCTTGAGGAGTCTCCCGACTGGGTATTCCAGTGCACCCACGAACTGAAGCTGACTTACGCCAACCCGGCAGCCCGTGAGGCCTTCGCCATCGGTGAACAGGCCGTTCATCTGGACACCCTGTTCGCCGAACATGCCGCACTGTCGCTGCCACCCGAAGCGCTGTTCGGCAGTGCCATGCGTAACGGTGTGTTCTCGGGTGAATCACATCTGCGGTGTGCATCGCGCGGGCGCATCCCGGTGTCCATCGTCATCGTGGCGCATCGCGACGCCCATGACGTACTGGAACGCTATTCACTGGTTGCGCGCGACCTGTCCGAACGCGTGGGCTGGGAACAGCAGCTTGCCCACAACGCCACTCACGACAGCCTGACCGGGCTGCCCAACCGGCTGGTCCTCACCGAGCGCATCGAACAGGCGATCGATCAGGCCCGGCGCGGACGCGGTCTGGCAGCGCTGCTGTTTCTCGACCTGGACAACTTCAAGCTGATCAACGACACACTGGGGCACAACGCTGGCGACCAGGTGCTGGTAGAGGTGTCTGACAAGCTGCAACACTGTCTGCGTCAGGGGGACACGCTGGCACGCTTTGGCGGCGACGAGTTCGTGGTGGTCGCACCGGGTCTGCGTGACACTGAAGACGCCACCGCCATTGCGCGCAAGCTGCTGGAAGCGCTGGACCACCCAGTGCTGATCGGCGAAACCACGGTGTCGGTCAATGCCAGCATCGGCATTTGCCTGATCCCGCGCGACGCGGACAGCGCCGAGACTGCGATGAGTCATGCCGATCAAGCCATGTATCGCAGCAAACGCGCCGGACGCGGCCACTTCCGGCTGTATGCACCTGAGCACGATGGCGATACGGTCCTGGATGTCGAACTGGCGGCGGAACTGAAGCGCGCAGTGCGCGACGACAATGGGGAACTGTCGCTGCACTACCAACCCGAGGTGGCGATCGGCAGCGGCAACATCCTGTGCGTGGAAGCGCTGCTGCGCTGGAACAGCCCACGTCACGGCGAAGTACCCCCCGACCGCTTCGTTCCGCTGGCAGAAGAGACGGGGCTGATCCTGGAGCTCGGCCAGTGGGTAATGACCCGAGCCTGCCAGCAACTTGCGGCCTGGCAGCAGGCCGGCATTCACACCCGCATGGCCATCAACATCTCGGTACATGAGCTAAAACAGCCGGATTTTGCAGAGCGCCTCGGCAAATCGGTGAGCGAACACGGGCTGACATTCGATGCCATTGAGCTGGAGGTCACCGAAACGGCATTGGTACAAAGTCTGGAAAGCACTGCCGAGAACCTTGGGCGCCTGCGCGCGCTGGGCATGCGCATCGCACTAGACGACTTCGGGACCGGCTATTCCTCACTGGCCCACCTCAGCACGCTCCCGATCGACAAACTCAAGATCGACCGTGAGTTCGTGAACGGCATCAGCCATGCACTCAACAATCGCTTCATCGTCGAAGCACTGATCCGACTGGCCGATCAACTCGGCATCGAAGTGATTGCCGAAGGTGTGGAAACCCATGCAGACTTGGGCGTGCTCGGCGAACTGGGCTGCGAAAGCGTGCAGGGCTGGCTCTTCCATCGCCCAATGGGCGGCGCGGCCTGTACCGAGTTGATGCAAATGCGCAGCCCCGCCGATGCCTGATCGGCGGGGCGTTCAGCCGCCGTCGCCGACGAGGTGTCCGAAGATGCGGGCGCCGCCGACATAGGTGCCGATGGCGGAGCCCAGCGTGGTGAACAGGAACACCAGCAGCACGCGTGAGACGCGGTTCTGCCACCAGCCACGCCATTGCATGACGTCACGCCGCAGGGTGGCGAAGTCACCGACCTGCGGCTTGCGCAGCCAGATTTCGGAGGCGGCGGTAACGAAGCCGATGCCGATCGTGGGGTTGAGCGAGGTCAGCGGTGCACCGACGGCGGCGGCGAGGATGGTCAGCGGGTGGCCCAGCGCGATGATGCCGCCGAGCGCCGCCAGACCGCCGTTGATGACGACCCAGTCGACCACCATCTGCATGCCGACTGCGGTATTGCGCGAGAAGCCGATGATGAAGCCGATCAGGATCACCGCGACGATGACCCATGGCAGCACCTTGGGCCAGCGCGCACGCGGTGGCGCCTGTTCCAGCTCCGTGATGACGGCCTCGGGTGCGGGTTCGGTCTCGACGAGGTGCTTCTCGATGCCGGCCAGATGCCCGGCGCCGACCACCGCCAGCACCCGCCCGCTGCCGCGCTCAGCGGCCAGCCGGCGCAGGTGCGCGGCCATGTAGCGATCACGTTCCTGGATGACCGGGCGGTAGAGCGATTCGGACTGTTCGGCGAATTCGCTGAAGGTGGATTCGAGCATGTCACCCTGCTTCAGGCGCTCGATCTCGGCTTCGTCGATCTTCTCTCGCGTGAGCACGCTGGAGAGCAGGCCGCCGACCAGCTCGGTGCGGCGCCACCACGGAATCGAGGCATAGGTACGGCGCAGAGTGAGGCCGATGTCGCGGTCGATCAGCGCCAGCGGCAGGCCGCGATCCAGCGCACCATCAATGGCGGCACGCAGTTCGGCGCCGGGCTCGATGCCGTATTGCTCGGCAATGCGCAACTGGTAGGCGCCCAGCGCGAGGCTGGCGGCCACCATCGCGACCTGACGGTTCTTCACCACGCTGAAGAGGTCGAGCCGGCTCATGGCGTCGGGGTCGAACATGGCGCGCTGGCGGCTGGCACACAACTCCACCGCGACTGCATCGAAGGACTCGCCGGCGAGCAGGTCTCGCACCGCCTGCACGCTGGCCGGGGAAACGTGGGCGGTGCCGAGCAACACAATTTCGACGTCGCCCAAGCGGACGATGCGGTGAGGCTCGGAAGCGAGAATCTCTTGCATGAAGTGGGCCGGCTGTAGAGTCCAGCGCGTCATGCTATCAGAGCCGGGGCGCAGCGCGGTTCAGGGTTGTCCGCAACAATGAAAACGGCCCGCAGGGGCGCTGCGGGCCGTGAGGGGCTGCTCGCCCGTCAGACGCGGAAGCGACCAACCAGCGTCCGCAGCGTCGCAGCAAGGTTCTCCAGATGGTGTGCGGCCTCGGAGGTCTCGCGCACCGCCTCGCTGTTCTGCTCGGCCATCTGCGCGATGCTCTCGATGTTGCGCGCGATGTCGTTGCTGGCGGCGGTCTGCTCCTTCACCGACGAGGTGATCTCGCCCACGCCATCGGAAGCGCGTTCGACCGCGCTGGTAGCATCCGCCAGCAGGGCCACGACCTGACCGACGCGCTCCTGACTGGTGGCCAGCGAATTGAGCCCTTGCTCGATGCTCTTCTCCACGCCTTCGGACTGCTCGCCCAGCGTGCGCGTGACCACATCGATCTCGCTCGCGGCCGCGCCGGATTTCTCGGCCAGCTTGCGCACTTCGTCGGCCACCACGGCGAAGCCGCGGCCGTGTTCGCCAGCCCGCGCGGCTTCAATGGCGGCGTTGAGCGCGAGCAGGTTGGTCTGGTCGGCCATGTCCTTGACCTGCTTGGTCATGCTGGTGATGGCCTGGCTACTGCGCACGAACTCCTCCACCGAGGAAGCGATCTCCTTGACGGCGCTCTCCACACGATTGACTTCGGTCAGCAGCTCGTTGAGGCCGCGATTGCTGTTGGAGGTGAGCTTCATGCTCTCGCGCGACAGGCTCAGCACCTCTTCCGCGCCCTGCGCAACCGACGAGATGGAGACGGTGATTTCTTCCACCGCAGCGGCTGTGGAAGCCGCCGACTCACTCTGCGCCTGCGAGCTGGTGGCCACGCCGGACGCCGTGGCGGAAAGCTCGGTGGAGGCGGACGACACCTGATCGGAGCACTCCGAAACCTGACGGATGAGCTTCTGCAGGTTGTCCATGAAGTGGTTGAAGTAGCGCGCCAGTTCGCCGATTTCGTCTTCGCGCTCGTCCGGCAGACGCTTGGTCAAGTCGCCGTTGCCACTGGCCAGTTCCGACAGGGTGCTGCTGACTTCGCGCAGGGGATTGGCGATGGTGCCGGGCAGGAACACGCCGACCACCACGCACAAGGCGATGCCGGCAAGCGACACGCCGATCAGCATGGCACGCGCTGCCACATACGAACTGGCAGCCTCAGTGCGATAGCTGGCCAGACGTGCCTCCAGGCGCTCCTGCTCACGGTTGAGCACTTCACGCATGGCGTTGAACTCGGGCTCGCCCTTGTAGACGGACATGGCCATGGCCGCAATCGCATCGGACTGGGTGCCGTTGCGCATGGTCTCGATGACCTCGCTTGAGGTCTTCTCCCACACGCTCGCCAACTGCTCGAATTCAGCCTGGGCCGCAACAGCCTCCTGGTCGCCGAGCAATTCCGCATATTTCTTTACCCGGTCATGGGTCTGCCCGAGGTTCTCCTTGTAGTCCTTCTCGAAGTTCGTGAAGAAATCGGAGTCGGCCTCCACCGACAGGATGCTGCGCTCCGCCACGAGCGCCTGCTGCAGATCGCGGTCGGCGTTGAGCAGGTTGTCCTGCGCCAGCAGATACTGCTGCGACAAGGCGTCCACACGCTCATTGAGCGTGGCCAGACGCGTCACCCCGATCACGCTGATCGCGATCAGCATGATGGTGATCAGCGCCAGCGGCACCAGCAGCTTCACGCGCACCGGAGCGTTGTTTACGACATTCATGATTCTCTCCCCATCCTTTGTTGCCAGCGACGGCTCCCGCAGCTTTCTGCCGGGCAGACGCTTTGTGAACTCCAGTTACGACAGACCGATCGCGAACTTTAACCAAAATCCCCGGCGCAACCCGTGCCGCCGCAGGGATTCGTGCACGGATCGCTCACGATAATCAATAAACACAGCTTATCGGCGGATAACCATTCATTTGAAAACAAAGACTTTCATACACACAGAAGGAACTTTTATGTTTCAATGCGGCCCACGCAGCCTTACAGGTTCCTTACAAAAACCCGAAGGCCGCCGGTGAAGCACGGCAAAGTCGCCACGTTCACCGCAGGAAACCGATCCGGCTTACCTACCCGGTAAGCCCGGATCCGCCGGCAGACGGCGAACCCGTCTGCGTATCGCCGGGAGGCGACAAGCAACCGGGGTCTCCCGGATCGGCCACTGTCCTCGACCGCAGTTTCGCGCACCCGCCCCACCGCGGGTAATGCGGTTTCTGCGGCCGGAGTCCGGGCCAACCAACACATAAAAATGATTTCCCGCAGCACGTCCTGCGGGAAGCACGCGGAAGAGTTATCAACGGCGCGTCCCCGAGGCCGCCACGATTCGATGTCCGGCCGGGCAACCGGCCTACGCATCAACGCAAGGAGAATCATCCAATGTCATCGAGTAACCAGACGGGCGCCCTCGACGCGGGTGTCGTTCAAGGCGGCAGCGCCACCACCGGTGGTGGCAAGACCGTCAACATTCCGGAGATCGAGAAGCTCGAACTGCCGGACATGTCCCCCCTGAGCATGTTCAAGCACTTCGGTCCCGGCATGCTTCTGATGATGACCGGTATCGGTACCAGCCACCTGGTGACCGCTCCGGTTGCCGGCGCCACCTTCAGCTACGCGCTGATGTGGTCGGTGCTGCTGGCCTTCGTCATCAAGTACTACGGCTTCCAGATGTCGTTCCGCTTCACCAACGCCACCGGCAAGTCGGTGATGGACGCCATGTGCACCACCAAGGGCAAATGGGCGATCTGGTACGTGCTGTTCATCACCATCGCGCAGTGCGCGATCGGTCAGGCCTCGCGCGTCGTCGCGGCGGCTGCGGTGATGTACTTCATGTTCACCGAGCACCTCGGCTGGGGCTTCGCGCTGTGGCAGTACGGCATCTTCGTCAGCATCACCTGCTGCGCGCTGGTGCTGTCGGGCCAGTACAAGTCGCTCGAAACCGCCACCAAGTTCCTCGTCATCGCGCTGGTCGTGACCACGCTGGTCGTGTTCTTCTGGAACCCGCCGAGCCTTGAGGTCTACAAGTTCTTCATCGCGCCGCATCCGGAATTCGGCTACATGCCGCCGGGCTCGCTGCTGTTCCTGGCCGCCTTCCTCGGCCTGCTGCCGACCGGCATGGACGTCGCGCTGCAGTCGTCGGAGTGGGGCAAGGCCAAGAAAGCCGGCATGCCGCTGCTGCGCAAGACGCTGGAACAGCATGGCGTGGCAGGCAAGTTCGACTCCTTCAACCCGCGCAAGGAAGACCTGACGGTGCACATGGACCGCCTGTCGCCGCACGCGCAGGAGTACTGCCGCCGCTGGTTCAAGATCGGCAACATCGACTTTGCGCTGGGCCACTGGGTGTCGTTCGGTATCGCCGCCATCTTCATGATGCTGGCCGCCATGTACCTCTACCCGACCCAGGTCAAGGGCGCTGCCGTCATGGGCACGCTGGCCAAGATGTTCACCGAGTCCATCGGCCCCGGCATGATGTACGTGTTCATCATCGGTGCCTTCGCCGCCTGCTACTCGACCGCGCTGAACTACTTCGACGGCTGGCCGCGTGTGGTCGGTGCCTGCTGCCGCAACCTGTTCCGCAAGACCGCGGACCTGTCCGGCATCGAGGACCCGAGCCCGGAAGCCAAGAAGTCGCTGGCCTCCGAGTACAACATCTGGCGCATCACCATGATGTACTCGCTGATCGGCTCTTCGGCCATCATCTACGGCTTCGAGCGTCCGGTCATGCTGGTGCTGATCGCCTCTGCGATGACCCTGCTGTTCTCGCCGGTGATCTTCTACTACGTGTATTCGTTCTGCCTGAACGTCATCAAGAAGACCGACAACGTGTACTACCCGAGCGCACTGGTGCGTGCCGCTTCGTGGATCACGCTGGTGCTGTTCACGCTGGCCACCGGCCTGGCGATGTACTCGCAGCTGGGCAAGTTCTTCAAGTAATCCGGTCGCGGGCCGCACGCCCGCTGCACGGACAGACCCCGGAGCCCGCTCCGGGGTTTTTTATTTAAGCCATCGTCCCGCAGGCCCGCGAGACGGGGCGATCTGTTGCACAATCGGAAGCATTTCCGCACTCGCGGAAACGACTCCGACGAGGACCCTCATGGGCGTCATCACCAAGAACATCCTGACCGGCCTGATCACCATCCTGCCGATCACGCTGACCCTCTATCTGCTGTACTGGCTGGTCACCTCCAGCGAGCAACTGCTCGGCCAGCAACTGCAGCTCCTGCTGCCCGACGGCATCTACCGGCCGGGGCTCGGCGTCGCGCTGGGGCTGGTGCTGTGCTTCCTGGTCGGCATGCTGATGCACACCTACGTGATGCAGCGCTTGTTCGCCTGGAGCGAAGGCCTGTTCCTGAAGCTGCCGATCATCCGCAGCGTGTACCCCACCATCCGCGACTTCTTCGAATACTTCTCGCCGATGCGCAAGAAGGACTTCCGTCAGGTCGTCGCCGTGAAGCTGCCGGAGAACGGGCTGGAAGTCGTCGGACTGGTCACCCAGACCGACCGCAACCGCATGCCGAAGAACTTCGGCGAGGCCGCCGACAGCGTGCTGGTGTATCTGCCGATGAGCTACATGATCGGCGGCTACACGGTGGTGGTGCCGCGCGCCAACGTGCGCGAACTCGACATCACCATGGACGAGGCCATGCGCTTCATCCTCACCGCGGGCGTGACCGGCATCGGCGGACGCAAGAAGACCGCGGCCGTGGCCGCCCCGCAGGCAAAGTGACCGACCACGCCGCCAACCTCTCGCCGCTCGACGACTTTCCGGCCGAGCTGCTGCTGACGGCGAAAGGCCACGTGCTGGACGAGTGGCTGGACCACAACGGCCACATGAACGTGGCCTACTACCTGCTGGTGTTCGACCGCGCCACCGACTGCTTCCACGCCCTGCTCGGCAAGAACGCCGACTACACCCGGCGTACCGGCTGCTCCACCTTCGCGCTCGAAATGCACCTCACCTATGAGCGCGAGCTGCTGCCGCGTGCGCCCTATGCGGTGCGCACGCAGCTGGTGGATCACGACCACAAGCGCATCCACATGCTGCACCGCATGTTCCACGCCGAGGAGGGCTGGCTGGCCGCCACCAACGAATCGATCAGCATGCACATCGACATGGGCGCGCGGCGCTCCACGCCCTTCCCGCCCGAGATCACCACCCGGCTGGAACGGCTCGCCGCCGCCCACGCCGATCTGCCGGACGACGGGCACATCGGCCGCCGTGTCGGCATCCGGCGCAAAAGCACCTAAAGTCGGCCCTCCCCCGGCCGTTAGTCAGTCACCGGCGAAACCGCTCGCCATCCAGTGAGTACCACCATGAAAGCATTCGACAATCTCGGCATGCGCGCCAAGCTGTTCTGGTTCGCCAGCCTCACCGGCGGCGTGCTCGCCATCGCCATCGCCTTCACGCTCGTGCAGGTGCAACGCATCAGCGGCGAGACCCGCAGCATTGCCGAGCAAGCCCTGCCCGGGCTGGAGTCGGCCTCGCAACTCAGCCAGCTGCGCCTGCGCTACCGCGTGCGCAGCCTCGAATACCTGCTGCCCGATCCGCCCGAAAACGCCGCCAAGATCGAGGCCTCGCTGGAATCGCTCAACGACCAGCTGGTGAAGGCGTTTGCCGAGTACCGCACCCACGTGCGCAACGCCGAAGAGCAGACCATGCTCGACAACGCGATTGCCCGCTCCAAGGCCTATCACGCCGCCGTCGGCCAGGCGCGCGAGCGTCTGCGCGCCGGCGACATGGACGGTGCGCAGAATCTGCGCCGCACGGTGTGGGTGCAGGAAGCCAACGGCGTGCGCGACGCCATCGACGCGCTGGTGGCGTTCAACAAGCAGAGCGCCGACGAAGCCGCGGCGCGCGCCGAAGCCGAAGTGGTCAGCACCCTGACCTGGGGCATCGGTGCGGCAGCCGTGGCGGTGGCCATGACCATCGTGCTGACGCTGATGATGGCGGCGCGCCTGGGCGGCCGCCTGCACGACACCGTGGCGGCGGTCGAACGCATCGCCGACGGCGATCTGGTGGCCCCGTTGCCGTCCGGCAGCGACGACGAGATCGGCGCCCTGATCCACGCCGTCGAGGCCATGCAGAAGTCACTGCGCCAGGCCATCTCGATGACGCGCGACTCGGCTCATCAGGTGGCCGACTCGGCACGCGAACTCAAGCGCAGCGCTGCCGAAGTGCAGACCAGCACCTCCGCGCAGAGCGGCGCGGCAGCGGCGATTGCGGCCAACGTCGAGGAACTGACGGTGTCGATCTCGCACGTCGCGGAACGCACCGGCGACGCCAGCGGGCTGGCCGACGACTCCGACCGTCAGGCGCGCGAGGGCCGCGAAACCATGGGTCGCCTGGTCGCCAACATGAAGCAGGTGGACAACGTGGTGGGCGAAGCCGCACGCCAGATCGCCAGCCTGGAGGCGCAGTCCGAAAAGATTTCGCGCATCGTCGCGGTGATCCGCGACATCGCCGAACAGACCAACCTGCTGGCACTCAATGCCGCCATCGAGGCAGCCCGCGCCGGCGAAGCCGGCCGCGGCTTCGCGGTGGTGGCGGACGAGGTACGCAAGCTGTCCGAGCGCACCGCCCAGTCCACGCAGGAAATCGCCACCATGGTGGCCGAAGTACAGGGCTCCACGCGCGAGGCGGTGTCCGGCATCGAGCGCGGTGTCTCTGCCGTGCAGGCCAGCAGCGAGGAAGCCACGCAGGCCAGCGACATCATCGGCAAGCTGCAGGGCATTGCGCAGGAAGTGGCGGTGATCGTGTCGGAACTCGATTCCGCGCTGCGCGAGCAGTCCATGGCCTCGGCCGAGGTGGCCCGCCGCATCGAGGAGATCGCCCAGCAGGCCGAGGAGACCAACAGCACCATGGAGGCCTCGGCCGCCAGTGCGGAAGCGCTGGACTCCACCGCCGAACGCATGATCGGCGTGGTGCAGCGCTTCCGCGTCTGAGCCCCGGCGTCAGTTGCCGCGCCGTTCCGCGAACGCCACCTGGCGTGCGCGGGGCGACGACGGCAGCAACTCCACGTCGGCGCCGCCTTTCTGTTCCGCACTCGCCAGCCGACGCATGATCGCCTCCAGCGACAGCACCACCAGAATTTCACCGCCGGGCACCGAGGCGTCGGGCCGCACCAGGCTGTCGGTCATGGAACTGCCCGACTGACCCAGCATGGCCGGCACGGGGTCGATGCGCTCGACCGGAATCTCCGGAATGTCTCCCAGTTCGTCCACCAGGATGCCGAAGCGCAGGTTCTGCTCCGGCATGCCCACCACCACCACCTGACCCTCGCCGCGCAGGCTCGGACGCCCCGGCAGCAGCGGTGACAGGTCGAACACCGAAATCGGGTGGTCGTCGTACATCACGCAGCCGCGCACCCATTCCGGCATGCCGGGCACCGGCGTGATGCTGGTGCGGTCGGTCGCCTCGATGACGTGTTCCGCACGCACGCCGTACCAGCTGCTGCCGATGTAGAAGGTGGCGATCTCCAGCGTGTCGTCGGCGCGCGCCGGGCGCGTGGCGTACTGGCTGGTCGCGGCCTTCTTCCGGCCTCCGGCGGAAGCGCTCGCCAGGCGGTCGGACAACGGCACCAGCACGAGCGCCACGATGTCGTTGCGGTAGGCATCGTCCTCGCTCTTGTACTCGCGATAGCCCGAGGACATGCGCGAGCCAACGGCGTAGTAGCGACCGTTCAGCTCCACCACGTTGGCGCAGGATTCGCCGTTGTCGAGATCGAAGAACTCGCGCCCGATCTCGAGCTTGCTGCCGATCGGCAGGCCCTCGTCGGTGCTGGCGATGATGCGGCCATCGCGCTCGGAAAAGGCTGCAATCGCGCCGTCGACCGCGCTGCCGTCCTCGTTGCGCGGCAGTGCGTCCTGCAGCATGGCGATGAACTGCGGCGTCGAGTCGAACACGATGGCGATGCCGCCCACCGGCTCGCCGTCCGCACCGGGCGCGCGGATCGCGGCGGAGTAGATGTAGGTCGCCTGATTGCCATACATCGGCGAGGGCGCGAAGCTCGACACGCAGTAGCTCTGCGTGTCCGGCAGCGCCAGCGTCTCGCGCACCCAGTCGGCCGACAGGGTTTCGCCGACAGTACGGGCATAGGCCGGGTTGGACACCGCCACGATGCGTGCCGAGGAATCGAACACGATCAGGTTGGAGTACACCGTGTACAGGCCGTTGATGGTGCGCAGGATGTCAGTCAGACGCTCACGTTCCGACACTTCCAGCGGGCGATGCTGGGCCAGCAACTCGCGGAAGGCACCGGTCAGCGCCCACCAGCGGCAGTCGTTGGCGCGCTCGTAGAGGTTGCGGTCCATGATGTCCATGGCCAGTGCCGCTTGCGCCGAGCAGTCGTAAAGCACTGACGACACCACCGTCTCGTAAAGGTTGGTAGTCGATTCACTGAAGACTTCGCGGGTGCGCACGCCGGTACTGCCGATTTCCCACAGCAGCACTTTGGCAAACGAGCCGTTGAGCGCATGCGCATCGCGCGTCAGCCACAGCGTGCCGTTCCACACCGCACGGTTGAGTTCGCGCTGGATGGTGGTGGCACGCACCGGGATGTCGCGCAACGCCTGCGAGAACAGCGTGGTGGTCTCCAGCACACCCTCGCGCAGACGCTGTGGCACGGCCTCCAGTTCATGCGCCACGGCCATTTCAAAGACGTGGTTGAGCGGCGCCAGCGCATGCCCCACCCAACCCGGCCCCATGTAGCCCTGATAGCCATGCGATTCGCGCGTGGTCGCAAGGTACTCCCGGCCGGCAAAGCGCACGATGCTGGCGTCCTCGCCGGCCGCGCGCTCCAGTCTGGCGCCCACCGGAACCTGATACGGGTCGCTGCTGGCGATCACCCGGTCGTCACCATCGAGCAGCGTGATCACCGTCCAGTCGTCCTCGCCGAGAAGGCCGTCGAAGATGCGCCGGCATTCGTCCTCGAAACGGAAGCACAGGCACAGCACGCCGACGGGCCGGTGACCATCGGCCGACATCACGCGGTAGGCGTAGATCAGCGCAGTGTCCTCGTCGGGCAGCAGGTCGGTCTTGCGGAACACTTCCACGTAGGGCTCGGAGGTCTTCAGTGCCTGGCGGATCAGGGGGTCGGAGGATTCATGCACATCGTTGTCGCGGTCGAGCTGCGCCAGCACCTTGCCGTCCGGCGACAGCAGCATGATGTTGTGATAGACGGAGTACTTCTTCACGTACTCGTCGAAACGCTCGACCAGCGTCGCCACACGGCCGCGGTCGCGCGCCAGGTGCGGATCGCTCATCACCGATTCGGCAAAGGCGCGCACATCCTCGTCGGTGGCCAGAAAGCCGATGTCGGCAGTACGTTCGAACAGGTTACGCACCAGGATGTCGATGGCGACGCGTGCATCCGACCCCAGACTGCGCACGGCCTTCTTGCGCGACTCACGCGCGAGCTGGTCGAGCAGTTCAGCGGCGAGGTCGTTGAAATCGGAACGCATGCCGGTGATGTCGGTGCCGGCGCACAACAACTGCCCGAGCAGCGTGAGGTTGTCATACACACTCTGGATTTCGCGCAGCTTGCGCTGATCCTCATGCAGGCCGCTCATGAAGCGGGCGAGGTAGCCCAGGTCGGCGGCTGAACGCGCGGACTGACGGCGTTTCATGATGATTCTCCCTGCGGGCGTCCTTGCCCGGTGATGGCGA
>JAJLLM010000156.1:0-16803 GCA_033837965.1 Pseudazoarcus pumilus | reverse complement strand
CACCCGGAGGGGCTGTTCTTCCCCGACACCTATCGCTTTGCCCGCTATTCCACGGCCAGTTCCGTGCTGCGCATGGCGCACGCCGCCATGCAGCGTCATCTGGCCGATGCCTGGGCGTCGCGCGACCCCGACGTGCCGCTGGATTCGCCCTACGAGGCACTGATCCTTGCTTCCATCATCGAAAAGTAAACCGGCCGCTCCGACGAGCGCGGGCTGGTGGCTTCGGTGTTCGCCAACCGTCTGCGCATCGGCATGCGCCTGCAGACCGATCCGACGGTGATCTACGGCTACGGCGAATCCTTCGAGGGGCGCCTGCGTCGTCGCCATCTCGATACCGACCACGAGTACAACACCTATACCCGCGCCGGCCTGCCGCCCACGCCGATCGCCATGCCGGGGCTGGCCTCGCTGATGGCGGCGGTGCGGCCGGAGACTTCCGAGTATTTCTATTTCGTCGCGCGTGGGGACGGCAGCAGCCAGTTCTCGCGCACGCTGACCGAGCATAATCGGGCCGTCGACATCCATATCCGGGGCAGGACACCGTGAATCCAGCACAGGCGCGCGGGCGCTTCATCACCTTCGAGGGCATCGACGGCGCAGGCAAGAGCACGCAGATTGCGGCCGTCGTGGCGCTGCTGCAGTCGCGCGGCATCGAGGTCGAACAGACCCGTGAGCCGGGCGGCACGCCGCTGGGCGAGCGGCTGCGCGAAGTGCTGCTGCACGAGCCCATGCATCTGGAAACCGAAGCCATGCTGATGTTCGCGGCGCGGCGTGAGCACCTTGCCGCGCGCATCGAGCCGGCGCTGGCGGCGGGAAAGTGGGTGGTGTGTGACCGTTTCTCGGACGCCACCTATGCCTATCAGGTGGGCGGGCGCGGGTTGGATGCGGCCAAGTTCGCCACGCTGGAAGCCTGGGTGCATCCCGGCCTGCAGCCGGATCTGACGCTGGTGTTCGACCTTGACCCGGCCGTTGCCGCCGCGCGCGTGGCCAACACCGGCGCTGCGCCCGACCGCTTCGAGCGCGAGCAGCGCGACTTTTTCGAGCGCGTGCGCAATGCCTATCTGACGCGCGCTCAGGCCGCGCCGCAGCGCATCTGCGTGATCGCCGCCGACCGTGCGCCGGAAGCCATTCGTGCCGAGGTCGAGGCGGTGGTGGCGGAGCGTCTGTTGTGATCCATCCCTGGCTCGCCGATACCTGGCAGCGTCTGCTGGCGCTGGGTGAGCGCCTGCCGCACGCGCTGCTGTTCGTCGGCCCGCCCGGCGTGGGCAAGCGCGATCTGGCCGAGGCCCTGGCCGCGCGCCTGCTGTGCCGTGCGCCGCGTGCCGACGGCGAGGCCTGCGGCGAGTGCGCGGGCTGCGCGCTGCGGCTGTCGGGCAACCACCCCGACCTGATGCGCGTCGAGCCGGCCGATGCCGACGCCGATGCGGAGGCCGAGCCCGACGCCAAGGGGCGCAAGTCCTCGCAGATCGTCATCGACCAGATCCGCGAGGTGCAGGAGGCGCTCACCGTCACCGGCCACCAGAGCGCGCGGCGCGTGGTCATCGTCGATCCGGCCGAGGCCATGAACGGCTTCACTGCCAATGCGCTGCTCAAGCTGCTGGAAGAGCCGCCGGCCGGCTGCGTGCTGATCCTGGTTTCGTCCGCGCCGCGCCGGCTGCTGCCGACCATCCGCAGCCGCTGTCAGCAGTGGTCGTTTGCGCGACCGTCACCCGAACTGGTCGCCGCACGCGGCGCCGAGGCAGCCTTGCTGGCCGTGACCGGCGGTATGCCGCTGGCGGCCGAGCGGCTTGCGGACAAGGGGGCGGCTGAAATGCTGATGCGCTTCGTGCGTGATGTCTCGCGCCTGCCCGAATCCGATCCGTTGGCACTGGCCGGGCAGTGGGAGAACTGGCTGCGCAGCAAGGAAGCCGCGACGGCCGGCTTTGACGTGGTCATGCTGACCGACTGGATGCAGCGCTGGGTCAGCGATCTGGCTGCGCTCGCGCTGGGCGGCGAGGCGCGCTTTTTCCCGGCCCAGTCGGCGCTGCTGCAGCGCCTCGCCGGGCATGCCGGTATCGCCGGTGCGTCAAGCTGTTACAATGATTTCGCGCGTATCCGCCGGGTCGCGCAGCATCCGCTGAACCTGCGGCTGATGCTCGAAGACATGCTATTGCGCTATGCGCGCGTCGTGAGCGGAGCAAGGTCATGAGCGAACAGGCAATCCCCGGGGGCGTGCGCCCCAGCGTCCTGTCGATGAACATCAACTCGAAGTCGGCGCTGTACGCGGCCTACATCCCGTTCTTCAGCAACGGCGGCATCTTCGTGCCGACGCCCAAGAGCTACAAGATCGGTGACGAGGTCTTCGTGCTGCTGCAGTTGATGGACGATCCAACCAAGCATGCCGTGGCGGCTACTGTGGCGTGGGTCACGCCGGCCGGCGCGCTGGGCGGCAAGACCCAGGGCGTGGGCCTGCACTTTGCGGGCGACGAGGCCGGCAAGGGGCTGCGCAGCCGCATCGAGACCGTGCTGGCCGGCCTGGTCGGCTCCAACCGCCCGACGCATACCCTCTGAGCCTTCTTTTCTGCGGTACCCGATGTTTGTCGATTCCCACTGCCATCTGGATTTCCCCGAACTCGCCGAACGCGAGGACGACATCGTCAAGGCCATGCAGGCCAACGATGTGCGTCAGGCGCTGTGCATTTCCGTGACGCTGGAGAATTTCCCTCGTGTGCTGGCGGTGGCCGAGCGGCATGAAGGCTTCTACGCCACGGTCGGCGTGCACCCTGACAACCTCGACGTGGACGAGCCCGACGTGGCGCGTCTGGTGACGCTGGCCGATCACCCCAAGGTGGTCGCCATCGGCGAAACCGGGCTCGACTACCACTGGCACAAGGACGAGCCGGAGTGGCAGCGCGAGCGCTTTCGTACCCACATCCGCGCCGCGCGCGAGACCGGCAAGCCGCTGGTCATCCACACGCGTTCGTCGGCGGCCGACACCCTGCGCCTGATGCGAGAGGAGCGCGCCGACGAGGTCGGCGGGGTGATGCACTGCTTCACCGAGACGCGTGAGGTGGCCGAGGCGGCGCTGGAGCTGGGCTTCTATATTTCGTTTTCCGGCATCGTCACCTTCAAGAATGCGCTTGAACTGAAGGAAGTGGCGCGCATGGTGCCGCTCGATCGCATGCTGATCGAGACCGATTCACCGTACCTCGCGCCCGTGCCGCATCGCGGGCGCACCAACGAGCCCGCCTGGGTGGTGCATGTGGCCGAGGAAATCGCACGTTTGCGCGACGAGCCGGTCGAACGCATCGCCAACGCAACCCGCGACAACTTTTTCAGGTTATTCACCCATGCAGAACCCCTCGCGCACTAAACGCTTCGGCCTCGTGCTGGCCGCCAGCCTGCTGCTCGGCAGCAGCGGCGCGATTGCCGGCAGTTACGAGGATTCGCTCGACGCCGCCCGCCTGGGGCGTGTCAGTCAGCTGTCCACGCTGCTTGATCGCGGCATCGACCCCGATACCGTGGACGCCTTCAACAACAGCCTGCTGATCATCGCCGCACGCGAGAACCACCCGGCCGTGGTGGAGTTGCTGGTCACCCGTGGCGCGCGCATCTCCTACCGCAACGAGGCCGGTGACTCGGCCATCATGCTGGCCGCGCTGCGCGGCAACCACGACATCGTGCTGCGCCTGCTCAATGCCGGCGCCGAGGTCGATCACGAGGGCTGGACGCCGTTGATGTATGCCGCGTTCGAGGGGCATGCGGAGGTCGTCGATCTGCTCATCCGGGCCGGTTCCAACGTCAATGCCGAAGCACCCAATGGTGGCACCGCGCTGATGTTTGCCGCGCGCAACGGTCACATCGAGGTGGTCCGCCGCCTGCTCCAGACCGACGCCGATCTCACCCGCGAGAGCGATCGCGGCTATACCGCCGCAAGCTGGGCCGAGGAGAACGGTCACACCGTCATCGCCGGCATGGTGCGCGACGCCATCGCCGCCCGTTCGGCCAAGCCCTAACGCAACCGTCGCTGCACCCGGCGGCTGCTGTCGGGCCGCCGTTTCATCGTTTCCGGAGGTTTCCATGACTGTCATCGAAGCGCTGCGTGGCGATCAGCCCCGCTACGCCCAAATCCGTCGTGACATCCACGCGCATCCCGAACTGGCCTATGCCGAGCATCGCACCGCCGACCTCGTGGCGCGGCATCTGGAAGCGCTGGGCATCGAGACGCACCGCGGCATCGGTGGCACCGGCGTGGTCGGCGTGCTGCGCGCCGGCAGCGGCACGCGCGCCATCGGCCTGCGCGCCGACATGGATGCGCTGCCAATGCAGGAGCACAACGACTTCGCGCATCGCTCCACCCACGAGGGCTGCATGCACGCCTGCGGGCACGACGGCCACACCACCATGCTGCTGGCCGCTGCCGAGGCGCTGGCGAAGCGGCCGGAGTTCGACGGCACGGTGTATTTCGTCTTCCAGCCGGCCGAGGAAGGCATGGCCGGGGCCAAGGCCATGATCGATGACGGCATCTTCGAGCGCTTTCCGATGGATGCCATCTTCGGCCTGCACAACTGGCCGGGCATGGAAGCTGGCCACTTTGCGGTGCACGACGGTCCGGTGATGGCGGCGGCCGACCGCTTCGACATCGAGGTCACCGGCGTCGGCTGCCACGCCGCGATGCCGCATCTGGGCATCGATCCGGTGGTCGCCGCGGCCGCCGTGGTGCAGGCTTTCCAGACTATTGCCGCGCGCACCGTGGACCCGCTCGACGCGGCCGTGGTGTCGACCACCATCTTCCAGGCCGGCAAGGCGCAGAACGTGATTCCCGACCGCGTCGAGATGGCCGGCACGGTGCGTACCTTCCGCGAGGAAGTGCGCGAGACGGTACGCCGGCGCATGCAGGAAATCTGCGACGGCATCGGTGCCGCGCACGGCGTGAAGGTCGCCCTGAACTACCGTGCAGGCTACCCGGCCACCGTCAACAGCTCGGCCGAGGCCGCCCTGTGTGCCGACGTGGCGCGTGCGCTGGTCGGCGCCGATCAGGTCACCACGACCATGCGCCCGAGCATGGGCTCGGAGGATTTCGCCTTCTTCCTGCGCGAGAAGCCGGGCTGCTACGTGTGGCTCGGCAACGGGCCGGGGGAGGGCGGTTGCCTGCTGCATAACCCGCGCTACGACTTCAACGACGAGCTGATCCCGGTCGGTGCCGGCTACTGGGTCGAGCTGGCCCGCCGCCTGCTGGCGGTCGCCTGAACCGATCCCGTGCAGCCCGGTCGTAAGACTCCATGAATACCTTGCGACTGGCCCTCCGCATGATGCTGCGCGACCTGCGTGCGGGCGAGTTGCATCTGCTCGGGCTGGCCATCGTCATCGCGGTGGCCAGCCTTACCAGCGTCGGCTTTCTCGCCGACCGCGTCGCGCACGGGCTTGACCGCGAAGCCAACCAGCTGCTCGGCGGCGATCTGCTGCTGGCTGCCGACCGGCCGTGGGACGACAGCGTGCGGCAGGAGGCGCTCACACGCGGTCTGGCACTCACCGAGACGGTGCTGTTCACCAGCATGGCGAGTACCGAAGATGCGGCGGAGCTGGCCGGCGTCAAGGTCGTCGGCGAGGGCTACCCGCTGCGCGGCGTGGTGCGCGTGGCGCCGGGTCCGAACCAGCCTGATGCACCGGCGGCCGGTATTCCTGCGCGCGGCGAGGTGTGGCTGGACGAGCGCCTCTACGCCAGCCTGGGTGTGCGCACCGGCGATCTTATCGGCCTAGGCCGGCTCGAATTCCGCCTCGCCGGCATGGTCAGCTTCGAATCCGATCGTGGCGCCAACTTCTTCAGCCTGCTGCCGCGCGCCATCTTCAATCTGGCCGATCTGGCAGACAGCGGCCTGATCGTTACCGGCAGCCGCGCCATGTATCGGCTGCATGTGGCGGGCGATGCCGCTGCGGTGGACGCCTTCGAGCGCTGGATCACACCGCGTCTGGGCCGCGGTCAGAAGCTCGAAACCATCGAGAACGCCCGCCCGGAAGTGCGCTCCGCGCTCGATCAGGCGCAACGCTTCCTGCGCCTGGCGGCCCTGCTGGCGGTCATCCTTGCGGCGGTGGCGGTGGGGCTGTCGGCGCGCCGTTTCATGCGCCGGCACCTCGATGCCTGTGCCGTGATGCGTTGCCTCGGCGCCAGTCAGTCGCGCGTGCTGCTCACCTTCGTCGGCGAGTTCGTGCTGTTCGGCGCGCTGGCGGCCGTGGCCGGTGCTGCGCTGGGCTGGTTGGTGCAGGCCACGCTCGGCGGGCTGCTGACCTCGCTGCTGCAACTGCGCCTGCCGGCCCCCTCACTGCTGCCGCTGGCACACGGCATTGCCGTCGGCATGGCCTTGCTGGTCGGCTTCGTGCTGCCCCAACTGCTGCGCCTGCGCCGCGTGCCGACGCTGCGCGTGTTGCGACGCGAACTCGGCGGGCTGGAACCGGCGAGCGGTTCGGCCTGGCTGGCCGGTGCGCTGGTGCTGTTCGGCCTGATCCTGTGGATCGCCGGTGACCTTCGTCTGGGCGTCTTCATTGCTGCCGGTTTCGCGCTGGCCCTGGGCGGTTTTGCGCTGGCCGCGTGGGCGGTGTTGCGATTGCTCGGACGCCTGCGCGGGCGGGGTGGCCTGGCCGGAGGGGGCTGGCGCTACGGGCTGGCCGCCTTGAACCGGCGCATGGCGGCCAGCGTGATCCAGGTGACGGCCCTCGGCTTGGGCATTGCGGCGCTGCTGCTGCTCACGCTGGTGCGCGGTGACCTGATCGAGAACTGGCAGCAGAAGACCCCGGCCGATGCGCCCAACCGTTTCGTCATCAACATCCAGCCGGACCAGCAGGAGGCGGTCGCGCAGTACTTTGTCGCGGCGGGGCTGGAGGCGCCGGAGATCCTGCCGATGATTCGCGGCCGGCTGGTCGCGATCAACGGCGAGGCTGTCGACCCGGAAAGCTACGCCGACGACCGCGCACAGCGGCTGGCCACGCGGGAGTTCAATCTCAGTCAGGGCAGCCGGCTGGCCGAGGGCATCTCGATCACCGAGGGCCGCTGGCATGGCGAATCTGCTGAGCCGCAGTGGTCGGTCGAACAGGGGCTGATGCGCACGCTCGGGCTGAAACTGGGTGACGTGCTGCGCTACGACATCGCCGGGCGGCTGGTCGAGGGGCCGATCACGAGCGTGCGCAAGCTCGAATGGGATTCGATGCGCGTGAATTTCTTCGTCATCGCTGCCGACGGCATGCTCGACGGCGACCCGACCAGTCTCGTCAGTGCCTTCCACCTGAGCGCCTCAGACGCGCACGACTTCACGGCCAGCCTGATCAATGCCTTTCCCAACCTGTCGGTGATCGACGTGGCGGCGGTGCTGGCCCAGGTCGAGGAAATCACCGGCAAGCTGGTGCTGATCGTGCAGTTCGTCTTCGGCTTTGCGCTGCTCGCCGGGCTGGTGGTGCTGTATGCGGCGCTGCAGTCCACGCACGACGAGCGCGACCACGAACTGGCCGTGCTGCGCACGCTGGGGGCGCGCAACCGGCAGTTGATGCAGGCCATGGTGGCGGAGTTCGCGGTGCTTGGCGGCGTGGCAGGGGTGCTCGCCGGTGTGGCGGCGAGCGCCATCGGCTGGGCCATGGCCCTGTTCGTCTTCCGCATGGAGTACGCCCCGGATGCGCTCGCGGTGACGGTCGCCACGCTGTGCGGTGCGCTCGGCGTAATGCTGGGCGGCTGGCTGGGTACCCGCGGATTGCTGCACCGCCCGCCGCTCGCCAGCCTGCGCGCCGCCATTTGAGTCTGCTGGCGCGCTTGCGTATGGTGCAGGCGCAGCATCCGGAGTAGTCTCTCGTCATTCCCGGCGAGTTGGCGCACGATTCGTGGCAAGGCGAGGTGAGCAATGAGAACGGCTCCACGCAGCATCCTGCCCTACAGCATTCATGTGCCGCTGAATGTCGCCGTGGCCATCGGCGTCACGCTGCTGGTGGCCTGCATCGTCGGAGCGCTTGCCTTCAGCGCCTATCGCGGCGCACAGGAATCGCTTGCCACGGCCACCAACGAAGCCATCGAGCAGGGTGCCTCGCTGCTCGATGAGCGTATCGGGCGCATCTTCGAACCCGCCGACAACCAGCTGCGGCTGCTGTCCTTCAGTGATCTGGCGCGTGCCCGTACGCTGGAGGAACGTCTGGCACAACAGCCGCTGGCGCGCGCGGTGCTGCGTGGCAATCCCATCGTGCAGGCGGTGTATGCGGGCTACACGGACGGTGATTTCGTGTTGTTCCGGCCGATCGAACCGGCCGGACTGGCGTCGCGCTTCAACGCGCCCGCCGGAGCCGACCTGCTGGTGCAGACCATCACGCAATCGAACGCCGGCGCGGTCGGGGAGTATCGCTTCTACGCGCCGGACGGTCGCCTGCTGGAGCATCGGCCGCTGCCCGAGTACCGCTTCGATCCGCGCCAGCGCCCCTGGTTTGCCGACGCATCACTGACCGAGCGGACGGTGCTGACCGCCCCCTATCTGTTCTTCACCACCCGCGTGCCGGGCGTGACGCTGGCGCGCCGCGCCGCCGACGGTGGTGCCGTGATCGGGCTGGATGCCGAGTTTGCCAACCTTGCCGCGCAGATCGACGCCTTGCGCATGACCGCGTCGAGCGAACTGGCCGTCGTCAGCCGGGACGGCACGGTCGTGGCGCATCACGACCCGGTGGCCATGCTGATTCCGGATGTGGGTGACAGCTTCCGGCTGGCTCATGTCGACGAACTCGCCCGCCCGCTGCTGGCAGAAGCCTTCCGGCTGGACGGGGACGGACTCACCGGCGAGTCCGATCATGCCGGCAGCCGTGACTGGCATCTGGTGCGTGCGCCGCTCAAACCGGTGGGCTCGCTCGAACTCGTGGCTCTGCTGGCGATCCCGGAGGACGAGATGTTTGCCGAGGCGCGTGGCATCGTCGCCGAACAGGTGCTGATCGCGCTGCTGATCTTCGCCGTCAGCGTGCCGCTCGGCCTGTGGCTGACGCAGCGTTCGGTGGTTTCCTTGCGCCGGCTGGCCGATGAAGCCCGTGCGATCGAGGCCTTCGATTTTGCCGAACGTCCGCTGCTGCGCTCGCACATCGGCGAGATCGACCGGCTCTCGCTGGCGGTCGATCGCATGCGCAAGACCCTCAAGGACTTTCTCGATACCAGTGTTGCGCTGGGGCAGGAGCGCGACGTCGGGACGCTGCTCGAAACCATTCTGGGCACCGTGCTGGAAACCGCCGGGGCCAGGGGCGGGGCGATCTATCGGCTTGCCGACGTCACGCGCATCCAGCGCGTACGCATGCGCGGCGAAGCCGACTTGCCGGCCGAGGTGGAGCGCTCCGCCGGCGGCATCATTGCCGATGCACTGGAGCATCGCGAGACGCGCACCGAGGCCGGCGACGGCAGTCTGCGCGTGGCGGTGCCGCTGATCACGCGTGACGGCGCGGTGGTCGGTGCCGTGGCGGTATGGCTGCCGATGTTGCAGCCCGGCGACGGGCCGCGGCGTGACGCGCGGGTGGGCTTCATCGAGGCCTTGTCGGCGAGCGCGGCGGTGGCCATCGAGACGCGCGAGTTGATCGACGCGCAGAAGCATCTGCTCGAATCCTTCATCCAGCTCATCGCCGCGGCCATCGACGCCAAGAGCCCCTACACCGGCTCCCACTGCCAGCGCGTGCCCGAACTGGCCAAGATGATGGCCGAGGCCGCTCACGCCAGCGAGGACGAGGCCTGGCGCGATTTCAATCTCTCCGGAAATGACCGCGAGGCGCTGCACATCGCCGCCTGGCTGCATGACTGCGGCAAGATCACCACGCCCGAGTACGTCGTCGACAAGGCCACCAAGCTGGAAGGCATCCACGACCGTATCCACGAGATCCGCATGCGTTTCGAAGTGCTCAAGCGTGATGCGCGCATCGCCGCGCTGGAAGCGCGGCTGGCCGGGGAGGATGCGCAGGCGGTGGCGGCGAGCCTCGACAACACCCTGGCCGAACTGGATGCCGAGTTCGCCTTCGTGGCGGACTGCAATCTCGGGGGCGAAGCCATGGCCGACGCCGATATCGAGCGCCTGCGCCGCATCGGCGCGCGGACCTGGCTGCGCACGCTGGATGATCGCCGCGGCATTTCGCGCGATGAGGCGCTGCTGCGCGCACCGTATCCGCAAGTTCCGTTGCCGGCTGAGGAGGCCTTGCTGGCCGATCAGCCCTGGCACCGAATCGAGCGCCCCGACAGCGAGCGCTTCGGGCCCGACAACCCGTGGGGTTTCGCGATGGAGGTCCCGCATTACAAGTACGACCGCGGCGAGCTGCACAACCTCAGCGTTCGTCGCGGCACGCTGACGCCGGAAGACCGCTACATCATCAACCACCACATGATCCAGACCATCATGATGCTGGAGCGGCTGCCTTTCCCGCGGCACCTGAGCAAGGTGCCGGAGATTGCCGGCGGCCACCATGAGCGCATGGACGGGCGCGGCTATCCGCGCTGCCTCCGGCGCGAGGACATGAGCGTGCTGGCGCGCACCATGGCGCTGGCCGACGTGTTCGAGGCGCTAACCGCGGCGGATCGCCCCTACAAGGCGCCCAAGACCCTGTCCGAGTCGGTGGGCATCATGGCGCGCATGGTGGCGGGGCAGCACCTTGACCCGGACCTGTTCCGGCTGTTCCTGCAGTCGGACATCCACCGGCGTTACGCCGAGCGCTTTCTCGACGCCTCGCAGATCGACGAGGTCGATGTCGAGGCGATGCTGGCCATCGCGGCAGGCGCAACCGCTTCGCTCGACGATTGACCGGGCGACGCACCGTCTTGGTGCGTCGCATGCCCGCTGCACCTCCTTCCCGCCCCGGATTCCCCTCCAATTGCGCGCGCCGCGCCCTTTGCCGTGGTGGCATGTGGCTTGCTAGCCAGGATTGAGCAGCCCTTCTGCGTGCCCGCCACATCCGGCGCCCGCTGCAAGGCGCGATCCGCCCCGGCCGGCAGCCGGGTCTGCCTGCCGAGGATGCGATGACGCAAAGCCTGTCGCTGGACATTCTGTGGATGCTGGTGTGTGCCGCTCTGGTGTTCGTGATGCAGGGCGGATTCCTGTGTCTCGAATCCGGGCTGACGCGCGCCAAGAACGCCATCAACGTGGCGGTCAAGAACATCGCCGACTTCGCGGTGGCCTCCATCCTGTTCTGGCTGTTCGGTTTCGGCCTGATGTTCGGCGACAGCGTCGGCGGGCTGTTCGGTACGGGCTACTTCGCGATGAACGGCGAGGCCGGCGCCTCGACCTGGCTGATGGCTTTCGTACTCTTCCAGATGATGTTCTGCGCCACCGCCGCCACCATCGTGTCGGGTGCGGTGGCGGAGCGCATGCATTTCCCCGCCTACGTCGTGGTGTCGGCGGTGGTGGCCGGGCTGATCTATCCGGTCTTCGGGCACTGGGCCTGGGGCGGCGTGATCGGTGACGGCCAGCCCGGCTGGCTGGCGGCGATGGGCTTCGTCGATTTTGCCGGCTCCACGGTGGTGCACAGCACCGGCGGCTGGGTGGCGCTGGCGGCGGTGATCATTCTCGGCCCGCGCGAGGGGCGTTTCGTGCCGGGCGAGCCGGCGCGCGTGATTCCGGCCGGCAACCTGCCGGTGGCGATGCTCGGCGGCCTGTTGCTGTTCTTCGGCTGGTTCGGCTTCAACGGCGGCAGCACGCTGGCCTTCAACGAGGCCGTGCCGTCCATCATTGCGCACACGGCGCTGGCCGCCGCCGCGGGCATCCTTGCCGGCATCCTCATCGGCTGGAAGCTGCACGGCTACTGCGAGGTGATGTACGCGCTCAACGGCGCGCTCGCCGGCCTGGTGGCCATCACCGCCTGCGCGCATGTGGTGAGCGGGCTGGATGCCATCGTGATCGGCGCCATCGGCAGCGTGATCATGGTCATCGCCAACGAATGGCTGCTGGCGCGGCGCATCGACGACGCGGTGAGCGCCATTCCTGCGCACCTTGCGGCCGGTGCCTGGGGCACGCTGTGCGTGGCTTTGTTCGGTGATCTCACCCTGATCGGCAGCGGCCTGTCGCGCATGGAACAGCTCGGCGTGCAGACGCTGGGGGTGATCGCCTGCGGCGTGTGGTCCTTCGGCATTGCCTGGCTGGTGCTGCGCGGCCTCGGCCGTTTCCGGCCGCTGCGCGTCAGCCCGGAGGACGAGCGGCTCGGCCTCAACGTGTCCGAGCACGGCGCCCGCACCGAACTCGTGATGCTGATGGAAACCATGGAGGAACATGGCCGCACCGGCCGCCTCAACAACCGGGTGCCGGTCGAGCCTTTCACCGAAGTCGGCCAGATCGCCTCGGCCTACAACCGCGTCATCGGCGCGCTGGAGGAGGCCACCGAGCAGACCCGCGCCATCATCCGCGACGTGCGCGACGGCATCATCACCTTCACCCACGAGGGCGTGCTGACCAGCCTCAATCCGGGCGCCGAGAAACTGTTCGGGGTGGCTGCGGCGGGCGTCATCGGCCAGCCGGTGCAGCGCCTCGTGTCGCCCGACGGCAATGCGCCGCAACCGCGGCTGGAGCGCCTCTTCGTACCGGGCGAGAAGCTGGAGCTGCGCTTCGGCACGCCGCGCGAGCGGCGCGTGCTGGAGGTGTCGATCAGCGAGAACCGCGTCGGCCAGGTGGCGCAGCTGACCGGCATGGTGCGCGACATCAGCGAGCGCAAGCAGGTCGAATCGCAACTGCACAAGGAGCGGGATCTGGCGCAGGTCACGCTGGCGTCCATCGGCGACGGCGTGATCACCACCGACGAATCCGGCTGCGTGCAGTACATGAACCCGGTGGCCGAGCGTCTGACCGGCTGGCGCGCACACGAGGCGCGCGGCAACCCGGTGAGCATGATCTACCGTCTGGTCGACGAGAAATCCGGCGCGGTGCTGGAGAACCCGGTGCGCACGGCGCTCAACCGCGGTCAGGTGATGCCGCGTCTGGAGCACGCGCTGCTGCGCCGGCGTGACGGCGAGAATGTGCCGGTGCTCGACACCGCCGCGCCGATCCGCTCGCGCGACGGCTTCCTGATCGGCGCCGTGCTGGTGTTCCACGACGTCACGGTGACGCTCAACCTCGCACGCGAACTGTCGCATCAGGCCAGCCACGATGCGCTGACCGGCATCCCCAACCGCCGCGAGTTCGAGCGCCGCCTGTCGGAGCTGCTGGCGCGGCCCTTCGAGGACGGTCAGACGCATTACCTGTGCTACCTCGACCTGGACCAGTTCAAGGTGGTCAACGACACCTGCGGCCATGTGGCCGGTGACGAGCTGCTGCGTCAGGTCACGGCGCTGCTGCGCGGCCACCTGCGTGCTTCCGACGTGCTGGCCCGGCTGGGTGGTGACGAATTCGGTCTGATCCTGCAGAACTGCCCGCGCGAACGCGCGCTGGAGCTGGCCGAGGTGTTCCGCGAATCCATCCAGGAATTCCGCTTCGCGTGGGAAAGCAAGGTGTTCTCGATCGGTGTGTCGATCGGGGTGGTCGAGCTCGACAGCCACGAACGCGATCTGGGCGCCGTGCTGTCGTCGGCCGATGCTGCTTGCTATGCCGCCAAGGAAGGCGGCCGCAACCGTGTGCACCTGTACCAGCCGGATGACGACCGGCTGCTCGAACAGCACGGCCAGATGCAGTGGGTCACGCGCCTGCAGGCCGCACTCGATCAGGACCGCCTGCGCCTGTACGTGCAGCCCATCGTTCCGCTCAACGCGCCGGACCGTAACCGCATGCACTTCGAGATCCTGGTGCGGCTGGAGGAGAACGGCCGCATCATCCAGCCCGGAGCCTTCCTGCCGGCAGCCGAGCGCTACAACCTGATGCCGCGTATCGACCAGTGGGTGGTTAACAACACGCTGGCCTGGCTGGGAGACCGTTATCGCCGGCACGGGCGGCTGGACGGCGTGTATTGCATCAACCTGTCCGGCGCCTCGCTCTCCGATGAGCGTTTCCGCCAGACCCTGCGCACTACGCTGGAGCAATCCGGCCTGCCGCACGGCTCGATCTGCTTCGAGATCACCGAGACGGCGGCGGTGGCCAATCTGTCCAAGGTGGTGCATTTCATCCGCGAGGTGAAACAGCTCGGCTGCGCCTTCTCGCTCGATGATTTCGGCTGCGGCCTGTCGTCCTTCGCCTACCTTAAGACGCTGCCGGTGGACTTCCTCAAGATCGACGGCAGCTTCATCAAGGACATCGAGCGCGACCCCATCGACATGGCGATGGTGCAGGCCATCAACACCATCGGCCACACCATGGGCCTGCAGACCATTGCCGAGTTCGTCGAGAGCGAGAGCGTGATGAACCGGCTCGTGGAACTGGGGCTGGACTACGCGCAAGGCTATCTGCTGGGCGAACCGCGCCCGCTGGGCGAGGGTGATCAGGTGCGCATGATGCCGCGCTGAGTACAATCCCTGCATCCAAACGGAGGGTGTGTTGCCGATGCAGGGACTGGAATGGGTGCGGGCGCATGCGCCGGAACTGACGCTGGGTGTGCTGGTGGTACTGCTGGTGCTGACGGCGTGGCTGCTGGTCCGGCTCGCCGGCAGCGAACGCCGGCTGGCGGCGGTGGCCGGCGAGGCCGTCGACGCGCGAGTGGATGAGCTCACCGACCAACTGCGTTTCGTGCTCGATCACCACGCCGACCGGTTGGCCGAGCGCGCGGAGCACGGAGCCGAGCGCACGCGTGAGACGTTGGAGCGTGAGCTGCGTGCCTTGCGCGAATCCTTCCACAGCTTCGATTCCGCCATGCAGGCGCGGCTGGCCGAACAGCGCGAGCAAGCCGCCCAGCGCTTTGCCGAAGCGGCCGGCGCGTCGGCCTCCGCGCATGAGCGCTTGCGCGCCGAATTGCTCGAACAGGTGCTTACGCGTCTGGCCGAACAGGCGCGCGCCGACCGCGAACTGCTGCAGGGCGGGCTGTCGGGCGTGTCGCGCACACTCGACGAGCGGCTTGAATCCATCACCGGCCACGTCAATCAGCGGCTCGACGAGGGCTTCCGCAAGACCAACGAAACCTTCGCCAACGTCATGGCGCGGCTCGCCACCATCGACGAGGCGCAGAAGAAGATCGACGGCCTTACCACCAGCGTCGTCGGCCTGCAGGACCTGCTCGGCGACAAACGCGCGCGCGGCGCCTTCGGCGAAGTGCAGCTTGAAGGGCTGGTGCGCAACCTGCTGCCGCCCGATAGCTACGCCTTCCAGTACACGCTGCCCAACGGCACGCGCGCGGATTGCGTGCTGCACTTGCCGCAGCCGACCGGCATGGTGTGCGTGGATGCCAAGTTCCCGCTGGAGAACTACCGCCGCATGCTCGACCCGGAGGCGGCGGACACCGACCGCAAGCTCGCGCAGTCGGCCTTCCGTGGCGACGTGAAGCGGCACATCGAGGCCATCGCCTCGAAATACATCGAGCCCGGCGTCACGTCCGACGGCGCGGTGATGTTCGTGCCGGCCGAGGCGGTGTTTGCCGAAATCCACGCCTGGCACCCGGAACTGGTTGCGTATGCGCTGGAGCGTCGTGTGTGGGTGGTCTCGCCGACCACGCTGATGGCCGTGCTCAACACCGCCCGCGCGGTGCTCAAGGACGTCGAGACGCGCAAGCACATCCACATCATCAAGGACGCGCTGGGCAAACTGGCCAAGGATTTCCACCGCTTCGACGAGCGCATGAACGCGCTTGCCCGCCACATCGATCAGGCCAACCGCGACGTGCAGGACGTGCAGGTCAGCTCACGCAAGATCAGCGCGCATTTCGAGAAGATCGAGTCGACGCAGCTGGACGAGTTGCCGCCGAGTGATCAGTCACCAAGGTTGGATTAGGGCGCTCCATCACTGCGCGTGGCTTCGTCAGTCTCTCTCCCGGCATTTTCGTGCAGTTTGTTGCCGAGGCGATTTATAGCGTGACGTATCTCTGTAAGTTGTTCTGCCTCGGTTTTTAGGAAGGTGTATCGGGCTAAGTGGTGTTTGGCGTAACGCCCTGTTCCTTGAACCTCTTCCGTTAATGCCCTGAGTCTCGCATTTGTGTCTTTAAGCAGCCTCGCAATGTGAACGGTCACCGCAACCAAGATGACGAATATGAGTAGCTGAAGTACTGAGATAGCGAAGCTTGCATCCACGGTTAGGTCTCCTCTCACGTCGTGGAACCTTCGAGAAGGTCAAGAATGGGAAGTTGTCTGCGGCCTGCGGGTACAGTCAGCCGCCGATGTACGACATCTCGATCTTGCGCTGCTTGGCGGTGTTGGCGGTGCGGATCTCGGAATAGTGGTCGGTGCGCGCCAGCCACACGCGGGCAATGGCGTTGTCCAGCTCGGTGTCGCTGGCGCCGGTGCGCAGCAGCGTGCGCAGGTCGTGGCCCGATTGGGCGAACAGACAGGTGTAGAGCTTGCCCTCGGTGGACAGGCGGATGCGCGTACAGGTGGAACAGAAGGCCTGCGTGACCGAGGAGATGACGCCGACCTCGCCGGAGCCGTCAGCGTAGCGCCAGCGTTCGGCGACTTCGCCGGTGTAGTTGGGGTCGGCCGATTCGAGCGGGAATTCGGCCGAGATGCGCTCGACGATCTCGCGCGAGGGCACGACCGAGGCCATGTCCCAGCCGTTGGAACTGCCCACGTCCATGAATTCGATGAAGCGCACGATGTGGCCGCTGCCGCGGAAGTGGCGGGCCATGTCGACCACGCCGGCGTCGTTCTCGCCGCGTTTGACGACCATGTTGACCTTGATCGGGCCGAGGCCCACGTCGGCGGCTGCGGCGATGCCTTCGAGCACGGACTCGACCGGGAAGTCGGCGTCGTTCATGCGGCGGAAGGTGGCGTCGTCGAGCGAGTCGAGG
>JAJLLM010000155.1:0-17563 GCA_033837965.1 Pseudazoarcus pumilus | reverse complement strand
GATCCTCGCCGGCAATGCGGGCATCTGGGTCTTCCCGCTGTCGGTGCTGCTGGTGTTCCTGGTGCTCGCCGCGCAGTACGAGAGCCTGCGCCTGCCGCTGGCGGTGATCCTGATCGTGCCGATGGGCATCCTCGCCGCACTGGCCGGCGTGTGGGCCACCGGTGGGGACAACAACCTGTTCACGCAGATCGGCCTGATGGTGTTGGTGGGGCTGGCGTGCAAGAACGCCATCCTCATCGTCGAGTTCGCCCGCGAGCTGGAGATGCAGGGCATGCAGCCGATACCCGCCGCCATCGAGGCCAGCCGCCTGCGTCTGCGCCCGATCCTGATGACGTCCATCGCTTTCATCATGGGCGTGGTGCCGCTGGTGCTGTCCTCCGGCGCCGGTTCGGAAATGCGTCAGGCCATGGGCATCGCAGTGTTCTTCGGCATGATCGGCGTGACCTTCTTCGGCCTCTTCCTCACGCCGGTGTTCTATGCCGTGCTGCGCACGCTGCGTGGCGCCCGCCCGCTGCATTCGGCCGCGCCGCACGAGGCTCCGCTGACCGTGCCGCACGTTGCGCCGAACTCCGCGAATTGAAAGGAATCCGCATGATGATGTTTGAATCCCGGCTCCCCCTGGTGTTCGCCAGCGTGCTGGTGCTCGCCGGCTGCTCACTGGCGCCGAAATACGAAGTGCCCGAGGTCGCCACGCCCACCGCCTTCCGCCACGCCGAGCCGCTGGCGGCCGGCGAGGCCGGCAAGTGGAAAACCGCCGAGCCGGCGGAAGCCGCCGCGCGCGGCGAGTGGTGGAAGGTGTTTGACGATCCGGTACTTGACGCCCTGCAGGCCGCCGCGCTTGACGCCAACCAGGATCTGCGCGCCGCTGCCGCCCGTCTGCAGCAATCACGGGCCGTGCAGCGCAGTGCGCGGGCCGACCGTTTCCCCTCGGTGGATGGCGGTTTCGGCCCGACGCGTCAGCGTCCGTCGCCGGCCTCGCAAGGCCTGCCGGAGAATGCCGACACCGACCCGAACACGCTGTGGCGCGCCCAGCTTGGCCTCTCGTATGAGATCGACGTGTTCGGTCGCGTAGCCAACAGCGTGTCCGCCGCCAGTGCCAGTCTGCAACGTGACGAGGCGTTGTTCCGCTCGGTGCTGCTGGCGCTGCAGGCCGACGTCGCGCACACCTATTTCCAGCTGCGCGAACTCGACGCCGAGCAGGCCATCTTCGCCAATACCGTGGCGTTGCGCGCCAAAGGCCTGCGCCTGATGGAGCGTCGCTTTGCCGAAGGCTTCATCGGCGAGCTGGACGTGGCGCGCAGCCGTACCGAGCTGGCCACGGCGCAGTCCGACGCGCTCGGCGTGCAGCGCCAGCGTGCCGTCGCCGAGCACGCGCTGGCGCTGTTGCTGGGCCGCAGCCCGGCGGACTTCCGCTTCGCGCCGCAGCCGCTCGCGCGCATCACGGTCAGCGTGCCGCCGGGCCTGCCGTCCGAACTGCTGGAGCGCCGTCCCGACATTGCCGCCGCCGAGCGCGCCATGGCCGCCGCCAATGCCCGCATCGGTGTGGCGCGCGCCGCGTTCTTCCCCAGCCTGACGCTGACCGGCGCGGCCGGTTTCGAGTCCGGCGAGCTGGGCGACCTGTTCCAGTGGAGCAGTCGCACCTTCCTGCTCGGCCCGGTGGCCGGCACCTTGCTGTCGTTGCCGCTCTTCGACGGCGGCCGTCGCCGCGCCGGGGTGGATCGCGCCTGGGCGGTGTGGGAAGAGGATGTCGCGCTGTACCGTCAGACCGTGCTGAATGCCTTCCGCGAAGTGGAAGACGGCCTCGCCGGCCTGCGCATCCTGAGCGAGCAGACCCGCGCGCAGGACAGTGCCGTGGCTGCGGCCGAGCGCGCGGTCGAACTGTCGCGCGTGCAATACCGCGAAGGTGCAGTCAGCTACCTCGACGTCATCGAGGCCGACCGCAGCGCGCTGGCCCAGCAGCGTGGCCGCGTGCGCCTGGATGCCGAACGGGCGCGTACCGTGGTGTCGCTGATCCGTGCGCTCGGCGGGGGCTGGAACACACCCCGCACGGCTGCCGCCGATCCGGCCGTAACGCTCACCGCGGCGGTGGGCAACACACGCTGAAATCCGCAAAAGCAGGGGGAGCGAAAATTTTTTTCGCTCCCCCTGTCTCCAATCGGCGTTCGCCTTCGTATAGGTCATTGAGCGTGTGCTCGAACCCGACCTGATAAGGAGAACACCATGAAACTCAAGACCCTCGTTGCCGCCGCCATGCTGTGCGCCACCCCGTTTGCCTTTGCGCAGACCGTCACCGACAGCAACGGCATGATGGCCGACGCCAACGGCCGCACCCTGTACATCTTCGACAAGGACGCTGCCGACCAGAGCAACTGCTACGACGGCTGCGCCGCCGTATGGCCGCCGTTCATGGCCAAGGAAGGCGCTACCGCCAAGGAAGGTTTCAGCATCGTCACGCGCAAGGACGGCGGCAAACAGTGGGCCTACAAGTCCATGCCCCTGTACTACTACGCGCCGGACGCCAAGCCGGGTGATGCCTTGGGCGACGGCAAGGGCGGCGTGTGGCATGTCGTGAGCATGGGCAAGCAGGCCGCGGCCACGAAGTCGGGCGGTTCGAGCTACGGCTACTGATCGACGCGGACGGAAGGCGGATGCCGGGGAGCGCGGGCAATGCGCTCCCCGGCATCCGCTGACTTGACGTTTGCATGCGCGCAGGCCACATTCGGGCCTCGCGTAGCGGAGCCCGAACGCCTGATGTCCCGAATTTCTGACGACCCCGACCTGCAACATCTGCTGTCGCGGGTCTCCCTTGGCGACCGCCACGCCTTCCGCGAGCTGTATGACGCCTGCGCACCCCGCCTGCTTGGCGTGGCGCTGCGTCTGCTGCGCCGCCGCGATCAGGCCGAGGACGTGCTGCAGGACGCCTTCGTGGCCGTCTGGCACCGCGCCGCAACGTATTCCCCGCAAGCCAGCCAGCCCATGACCTGGCTCACCGCCATCGTGCGTAATCGCGCGCTGGATCTGTTGCGCGGGCGCGAGCGCGATGTCGTCGAAAGTGGCAGCAGTGAAGATGCCGACGAGCGTCTTGCCGGCATCGAGGACGACACGCCCGGCCCGCTCAATCTGCTCGAACAGGCGGCCGATTCACTCCACATCCGCGGCTGCCTCGACGCCATTGACGGCCCGCAGCGTCAGTGTCTGGCGCTGGCCTATTACCACGGCCTGTCGCACTCCGAGCTGGCGGGGCACCTCGGTGCGCCGCTGGGCAGCGTCAAGGTCTGGCTGCGGCGCGGCATCGACCGCCTGCGCCGTTGTCTGGAGGCGCTGGCATGAACTACGACAAGCCGGAACTCCTCGACAAACTCGCTGCCGCCTACGTCTTCGGCACGCTCAGCAGCCGCGCGCGACGCCGCTTCACGCGCCTGCGCCGCACCCTGCCGGCGGCCGATGCCGCCGTGCTGGCATGGGAAGCCCGCACCGCCGGGCTCAGCGGGTCGGTTGCGCCCGTCGCCCCCTCGTCACAGGTGTGGCAAGGCATCGAGCGCCGCCTCGACGGCGCCCGGCCGGCGGCGCACCCGCGCCGCTGGTGGCAGCCTGCTCTCGGTTTTGCCTTCGGCGTCTTCGCGGTGGTGGCCTTACTGCGGCTCAACCCGCCGGGCATCGACGCCGTGCTGCCGCCGCAGGCCGAAGTCCCCACCAAGGGTTACGTCGGCATCCTGCTCGACGAGGCTGGCGTGCCCACCGTGCTGGCCAGTTCGTCACGTCACGGCCGTCACATGTTCGTCAGCGTCAAGCGCCCGGTCGCCGTACCGGCCGGCAAGGTGCTGCAGTTGTGGGCCTTGCCCGACAATGCCGCAGCCTTCCCGCTCGGCACCGTGCAGCCCGAGGGCCAGACCGTGTTCGAGATGGACGGCACTTCCGAAGAGCTGCTGGCCAAGGTCACGCGCCTTGGCGTGTCCATCGAGGACGCGCCGGCCGCCGCCGGCGACACGCCCTCTGCCTTCGTGGTGTCAGGCCACTGCGTGAAGCTCTGGTAAGCGCCGGGCCGCGGCTCAGCCCGCGCGCTCGGCCAGCGCCTGCATCTGCTTGCCGATCAGCCCCTGCAGCTTTTCATCGGTGAGATTGCCGCGGTCGTCAAAGGCGCCGGCAAAGGCGTTGGCAAACACCTCGGGCTTGTTCAGCACACGCAGGTCGAGAAACACGCAGACCTGCCGCAGGTGGTATTGCGCCCGCGAAGTGCCCATGCCGCCGCCCGCACCCATCAGCGCCGCCGGCTTGCCGGCCAGCAGACGGTTGTCCGGCTCGCGCGAGGCCCAGTCGAGCATGTTCTTCAGCGCCGGCGCCACTGAATAGTTGTACTCGGTGCAGGCCAGCACCAGCGCATCGGCCGCTTCCATCTGCGCCAGCACGCGCTGCACGGCGGCCGGTTTGTCGCTCAGGTCGGTATTGAAGAAGGGCACGTCGGCCAGATCGGCGATCTCCATGCTCACGCCTTCCGGCAGTTGTGCTGCCGCGGCGCGCAGCAGGCCCTTGTTGGTGGAATGGCGACGCAGACTGCCTGCGATACCGAGAAATTTCATGGATGGGTCCTCTCTGAATGATGGTCTGGCTGCCCTGACCGCGATACCGGCGAGCCGCCTGCACTCATGCGACCAACCGGCAAGCACTGCGTTCATTGCTTCGCTCAAAGGTTCCGGACATGCGGAAGCTTGCGAGTGGGCTGACCTGGCGACGAGTCGCCCGGCTTCTGATGCCGTCAGCGCACTTCGTCTCGGGCGTGATGCTGCCGGGCCTTGGAACGAGGAGTTCTTGACGTAAAATGCCCTCGGTTGCCGCAGCACGTAGCAGGCAGCAGTCGGTCAGGCATCCGGTTCATGCTCCGCCATCCTCTTTCAGCCAGTGGTCGCGCAGATCCAGTTTTCCCCTGACAGGTTCCGGCAGGCTCTCGTGTGGATCTGATGTGAGGGGCGTATGGCGTTGGTGGTGATGCTGGTCTTCGGGACGCGCCCGGAGGCCATCAAGATGTGTCCGCTGGTGGATGCCTTCGCGCGGCATCCGGAAATCTCCCTCAGGGTATGCGTCACCGGTCAGCACCGCGAAATGCTCGATCAGGTGCTGGACGCTTTCGGCATCGTTCCCGATGAAGATCTGGCCGTGATGCAGCCGGGTCAGACCATCAACCAGCTTTCGGGACATCTCATCGCGGGCCTCGATGCCGCCTATGAGCGCCATCGGCCCGACATCGTGCTGGTGCACGGTGATACCACCACCTGTTTCATCGCTACGCTGGCGGCCTTTCATCGCAAGATTCCGGTCGGCCATGTCGAGGCCGGTCTGCGCACTGGCAACCTGTATTCGCCTTGGCCCGAAGAGGCCAATCGCAAGCTCACGGCCGTACTGGCAGATCTGCATTTCGCACCCACTGCTGGCGCCAGAGACAATCTTGTGCGGGAACAGGTGCCGGTCGATCGTATTTACGTCACCGGCAATACGGTGATCGACGCGCTGCTGTGGATGCGTGAGCGCCTGCATGCCAGCGGCTGGCAGCCTGGCCCCGATTCAGCACTTTCGGTGCTGCGTGAAGAGGCCCGCATGGTGCTCATCACCGGACACCGGCGCGAGAGTTTCGGGCGCGGACTGGAAGCCATCTGCCACGCGTTGCGGCGATTGGCCGAGCGCTATCCGGACATCGATTTCATGTACCCGGTTCACCTCAACCCCGGAGTGCAGCGGGCGGTCTATCCGCTGCTCGGCGATATCCCGAACCTGCACTTGGTGGCGCCGCTGGATTACCGCGAGTTCGTGTGGGCGATGGACCGTTCCCACCTGATCCTGACGGATTCCGGCGGTATCCAGGAAGAAGCGCCGACACTGGGTAAACCGGTGATTGTCATGCGCGACAACACCGAGCGGCCGGAGGCGCAGGCCTGTGGTGCGATCCGCGTGGCCGGTGTGACCGAGCAGGGCCTCTTCGAGCATACCTGTGCGGTGCTGGATGACGCCGCTACGTATCAAGCCATGAGTGCCGCGGGAAATCCCTTCGGCGATGGTCGGGCGGCGCAATACATCGCCGACCATGTGGTTCATTGGCTTGAATACGCCCGGCAGGCAGCGGCATGAGCTATGAGGCAGCCCTCTGGCTGACCTACTTCTTGCTGGGCTTCAAATGGCTGGCATTCGTACTGGCCTGTGCCCTGCTGGTGCTCGGGATCGATGATCTGCTGGTGGACATCGCCTACTGGTCGCGACGCCTGTGGCGCTCCGTCAGCGTGTACCGGAACAACGCCAAGGCGGACGAGCAGCGCCTGTTCGACACACCCGAGAAGCCGTTGGCGATCATGGTGCCGGCCTGGCGCGAGGTGGGCGTGGTCGGCAACATGGCGCAGCTGGCCGCCAGTACGCTGGACTACGAGAACTACCAGATCTTCATCGGCACCTATCCGAATGATCCGGAGACACAGGCAGAGGTGGACGAGGTGTGCCTGCGTTATCCCAACGTGCACAAGGTCGTGTGCGCGCGCCCCGGACCGACCAGCAAGGCCGACTGTCTGAACAACGTCATCGACGGGATCCTGAGCTTCGAGAAGGCCGCGGCGGTGACCTTTGCCGGCTTTGTGCTGCATGACGCAGAGGATGTGATCTCGCCGCTCGAACTGCGCCTGTTCAATTACCTGCTGCCGCGCAAGGACCTGATCCAGGTACCGGTCTACCCGTATGCGCCGCGCTGGTACGAGTTCTCCGGTGGGCACTACGTCGATGAGTTCGCCGAACAGCATGGCAAGGACATCGTCGTGCGTGAGGCGTTGCTGGGCCAGGTGCCGAGCGCCGGCGTGGGTACCTGTTTCAGCCGGCGCGCGATCATTTCGCTGTTGCAGGACAGCGACGGCGTTGCCTTTGACGTGCAGAGCCTCACCGAAGACTACGAAATCGGCATGCGCCTGTCGGAGAAGGGCATGACCGGCATCTTTGCGCGCTATCTGGTGCGCGACCCGCGCTATGCGATCACCCGCGAACACAGCTTTGGTGCGTCACCGCGTGGCGGCAACGTGATCTGCGTGCGCGAGCATTTTCCGCGCAACTTCCAGCAGGCGGTGCGTCAGAAGTCGCGCTGGATCATCGGCATCGTGTTCCAGGGCATCAGCCGAATGGGCTGGAGCGACCGCCCGCTGATGAACTACTTCCTGTGGCGTGATCGTCGCGGTGGCCTGACCAACCTGATCGGCCTGATGGTCAATATCGTGCTGTTCGTGGTGCTGGCCATGTGGGCGGCCACCGCACTGTTCGTCGATGGCTGGCGTTTTGCCTCGCTGCTGGAGGGCGATACGGTGCTGCAGACCTTGCTCATCATCAACGGCTTCCTGCTGCTGAACCGTCTGTTCCAGCGCTTCTACTTCGTCACCGAATACTACGGGCTGGGGCAGGGGCTGTTGTCGGCGCCGCGCATGCTCTGGAGCAACGTGGTGAACTTTTTTGCCAACCTGCGCGCCATCCGTCAGGTGCTGCGGGAAGGGGATCCCCGCCGCGTGGCATGGGACAAGACCGATCATGAGTTTCCGACCATCGGGCGGCCGCGTCAGATGCCCATCGGTCGCCGCCTGATCGCGCTCGGGGCGATCACCGAATCGCAGCTCGAAGAAGTGCTGGTCGCCACCGGCGGTCGTCGTTTCGGTCGCGAAATGCTGGCGCGGGGCTGGATTCACAGCCACCAGCTCGCGCAGGTGCTGGCCGAACAGGCCGGCCTCGAGTGGCAGCCGCTGGATCCATTCGCGCTCGATGCCGGCATGATCCGAGCCTTTCCGCGGCGTCTTGCCTTGCGTTACTGCGTAGTGCCGGTGGCCGAAACCGGCAAGACACTGGTGCTCGCCAGCGAACGCGCACTCACTCAGGTGTCGATCGGCGCCATCAGCCGCCAGCTCAAGCGGCCGGTGATGTGTCGTATCGCGCCGCAAGGGCGGGTCACCGTCGGGCTGCGCTACTGGTATGCGCGCAGTCAGAATGAAGACCCGCGCGCGGGGTTCGAGCGTCTGGAGGCCTTGCGTGGTGACGACGCGGCGCTGGAGCGTTATTTCCGTCACCAGGTCCTGCTCGGTGACCTCGTGCAGGAGCTGGGCATGTTGCCTGCCACCCTGTTTGCGCAGGCCATGTTCGATTACGACCCGGAGACGCAGTCGCTGGGCGACTACCTCGTCCAGCGTGGGCTGATCAGCCCGGAACTGCTGCGACAGGCCCTGCAGGAGCAGCTTGATCAGCAGGCAGAAGCAAACCGGATGCTGGAGGAACGCAGCACGTGAAGCGCATTGTGAAACCGGCGGCACTCTGCCTTGCTTTGCTCGCCATCGCCCCCGCGGCCTTCGCCGACGACGGCCTGACCGAATCGCAACGGTTCATCAGTCACCCCTTCATGTCGCGCGCCTGGCAGGCCGCGACACGCGAGGACTGGCAGGAGGTTGAATCGGTGACCCGCTTCCTGCTCGAGCGTGTGCCCGCCAACCAGGACGCGCGCGCTTTGCTGGTGGATGCCCTGGCGCGCCAGGGGCGCTATGGTGAAGCCTTGCAGGAGGCTGCATCGCTGGCCGACTCTGCTGCCGTCGCTGCCCTGGTGTTCGAGACGCGAATGCGCTGGATTGCCCAGCAAGACCCCGGCGCGGAGCGCGTGTCCGGCTGGCTGGCCGACACCGCACCGGAGCGGCGCACACGCTTGTGGCAGGCCTACAGCATGGCCTTGCAGGAGCGCCAGGGGCCGGACGCTGCGCGTGCATGGCTGGCTTCTCTCGGCGGCGTGGACGCCATTGCACTGGCGCGCTGGCGCGGGGTGTTTGACGAACTTCGCGGTGATTCTCAAGGCGTGGTCCGTGAACTTTCCCCTTTGCTGGATAGCCGTTCGCTCAACGACGAAGACTGGCGTCGTCTTGGCCTGGCGTATGCCCGCCTGGGCGACCCGTCGGGTCTGGAGCGTGTGCTGGCCGTTGCGCCGAGTGCCGCCGCAGCCACCGAGTTGCGCCGCATTGCGGCCGAGCGGGCGATTGCCGCCGGACAGCCGCGGCAGGCCTTGCGCTGGCTGGCGCCGCTCGAGAAGGACGCCAGCCAGAGCGATCAGATGGTGCTGTGGGAGCTGGGCCGTCAGAGCGGCGACGTCGGGCTCGTCGAGCGCACGGCCGATGCGCTCCGGCGTCCGTGCCTCGAAACTGCCGAATGGCTGCAGCGGCGGGACCGGGTGCGGGCACGTGCCCGCCTCGAGGCCTGTGATCCGGCAGAAGATCCGCAGCGCTGGCTGGTGCTGGCCGAACGCGTTGGAGATGTCGAGTTGCTGGCCGGACGCCGCCTGCCGGCGCCATGGACCGCCTTGCAGCAGGAACGCGTGGTTGCCCTGTGGCGCGCGTCCGGCGAACCTCGCCGTGCCTTGCGCTGGCTGGACACCCAGCCGGTCAGCCCGCCCCAGACGAAACTGCGCGCAGAAGTGCTGCAAAGCCTCGGTGACGCCGCTGCCGCAGACGCATGGCTGACCTACTACCGCCAGACCGGTGATGCGGACGCGCTGGATCAGGCCTCTTTCCTGCTGGTCCGCCAGTCGCGTGAGCGCGAAGCCCGCGCGCTGCTCGAGGAGGCGTTCTCGCGCCATCCAGAGCGCTTGCGCGCCCGTTCCGTGGAACGGCTGGTGACGCTGGTGATCGCTTCGGGCAGCGTGCCCGACCAGGCGTTTGTGCAACGTGTGCTGCCCCGTCTGCCGCGTGCTGAGCGCGCCCAGGTGCTGGTGCGTCTGGCCGATGCTGGGCGCTGCGACGCCATCGCCGGGTGGATTCCGCAGGGCGACCGCCTGGCGGCCGAAGAAATCGCGCTGGCCCGCTGTGCCGATCCGAAGCGGCCGGGCGTGGCGGTGGTGCATTACCGCGCGGCCATTCAGGCTGGCGCCGTCTCCGAGCGTCGTGCCCTGGCCTATGCCTTGCAAGCCTCCGGTGACGATGCGGGGGCCTACGCGATCTGGCGCGAGCAGCCGCTCGAGACCCTCGGCCGCGATGACCGGCTGGCCGCTGCGCGCAGCGCCCTCGGCGTCGCACAGCTCGACGTGGCCGACACCTACTGGCGTTCGCTGTCCGACACCGAGCGCGAAACCTCCGCCGAAGTGCAGCGGCTGGGTGCCGTCATCGCGCTGGCTCGCGGGCAGGACGATCTCGCACTGCAGCGCGAGCGCAAGGCCATCGCACTTGCGCCCACGGCGGCGAATTACTACGACGCGGCAGGCACCGCCTTTGCCGTCGGCGAACCTGAGGCCGGTCTCGAGTGGTTGGGGCGCAGTGTCGAGCTGGACGCGAATACGCCGCGGTATCGCCTCGACTACGCCTTGCGGCTGGCCGCACACGAACAGCGCCGGATGCGGCTTGCCGCCATCCCGCATCTCGAGCGTGCGCGAGTCGATTACCCGGCCGATATCCGCGTACCCGAGGCGCTTTCGCTGCGGTACATGGAGCAGGGCAAGGACGTGCTCGCACGGCCCGCCATGCGCGATGCCATCGATCTGCAGCAAGACGCACTGATGGTGGCCACCGAAACGCCCGCCTGGCTCGCCGACCGGCGCTATGCCATGCGCCGCGCGCACGAGACACAGGCGCGCCGCGACAGCCGCACCCTGGCCAGCACCTGGTCGCCCTACAGCGTGGCTGGCGCGGATCAGCCCGTAGCGGGACAGAACTATCAGGTCGCGATGTGGGACCATTTGCTGGAAGATCAGGACGGCAACGCCACCAACCGCGCCCTCTATGGCCGGGTGCTGACTTCCGGCCCGTCCCGCAGCGACTACGGCGACGCCATGGGTATCGGCCTCGGCATGCGCGTGAAGCCCTGGCAGGACCAGAACATCAACCTCTACGCCGAGCTTTATTACGAGCGGAATCTCGACCAGGGAGGCGGGCGCGGCGCCGACTTGCTGCTGCGCGCCACGGCCTCGTTCCTCGATCAGGGGGAATACCGTAATGACTGGCGGCCCACCGAATCGGTGTGGTCGGAGCGTTCGCTCTATCTCGATGCGGCCTGGTTCGTGCGCGAACACGAGCGCCTGCTCTTGCTGCGCTATCAGCATGGCCGTACCTTCAAGCTGCCGCTGGCCGGTGCTCATACGCTGATGCCTTACGTCATGGTGCAGGGCTCAGCGCTGGATGACCGTCAGGACCTGCGCATGGGCGTCGGCGTACGCTGGCAGTCGTGGATCAAGGACGATCACTACAGCGCCTATCGAGGCCGTTTCTCGGTGCGCGCCGAGTATCAGCAAGGCCTGTCCGGCAGCCTGTACGACCGTGAGGGAGGCTGGATGATCGGAATGGAGCTGAACTGGTGAAGCGCTGGATGATCCTGTTGTGGCTGGCCGTGTGCCTGCCGGCACATGCCGACGGTGTGCTGTTCTATCAGCCGTTGAACGTCGATGAACAAGTGGCTGAAGACGACTGGCGAGGCGTGCTGGACGGGGCGCGTACGGCGGGTGTGCACACCCTCATCGTGCAATGGACGCGGCATGGCGATTCCACGTTCGGCGGTCGGGACGGCTGGCTCATGCAGCGGCTGCGTGCGGCAGAGCGCAGCGGCCTGCGTCTGATTCTCGGGCTTGCCTTCGACCCGTCGTACTACCAGCGTATGGCGGATGGCCAGGCCGTGACCATGCAGTGGTACCAATGGCTGGCAGACAGCCTTGCCCAGCAGCGCTGGTTGCGCGATCACGGCGGGCTGCAAGTCGCCGGCTGGTATCTGCCGCTGGAGCTGGATGACTACATCTTTGCAGACGCCGGACTGCGCCAGACCCTCGCGCGGCAACTGGCCGTTTTCCGCGCGCAGCTTGATGCACCGCTGCACATCAGCACGGTTTCTGCCGGCGTGCTGACGCCGGAAATGCATGCTGATTGGCTGGCGGGCCTGCCGGTCGATCAGGTGTGGTGGCAGGACGGCCTCGGCACCGCCACGCTGGCACCGGAGGTGCTGCATGCCTACCGGGCCGCGCTGCCGTGTTCCATCGGCATCGTGGCCGAGGCGTTCGCTCAGACCAGCGACCCCCGGGAGCCCTTTGCTGCCCGTCCCGCCACCCCCCGGATGGATACCGGATGTCATGCGCGCGCGGTCTTTTCGCTGCGCTATCGCCCGTGGGGCGCGGTCTTGCTGCACAATCAGCGCGCAGCAAAGTAGGCGTCGGACGGTCCGCGCCGGCGCTACCCCTGCGAGCCGCTGCGCTTGTGCCCTTGTCCTTGGAGTTCCTGATGAAGATTGTCCTGCGCATCACCGCGGCGTTGGCCGTGCTGGTGGTGGCGTACGTTCTGGCCGCGTTCGGTATCGGCCGTGTGCTGGTGTCCGAAACCGGGCAGTTTGCCGATGCCCTGTCCCAGCAGGACGGTGTGACCGTGCATCGTCTGGAGTACGAGGCGGGTGTCTTCAACGGCGTGCTGCGCTACGAGCTGGATTACATCCCCCCGCCGGAGAGCCTGCTGGCCGTTACCGAGTGGCCGGGTGTGCGCAACGCGCGCGGTGAAATGGTGGTGCGTCACGGTCCTTGGGTGGGCGATGGTTTTGCGCTGGCCGCGGGCGATGGCCGGGCCGAGGTGCCGGCGGATCTGCGCACGGCCTTGCCCGAGCTGGCCGCCGATCAGCCTTTGCTCGATGTGGCGTTGCGCGTGCATTTCGACCGCTCGGTGCGCACCGATTTCCGTGTGCCCGAACACGAAGGTCCGCTGGTGCTGAGCGATGCCTCCGGCGCACGCGGTACGGCGCAACTCAAAGGCGCCAGCGGTTGGGCGCAGTTTGACGCGGCGCTGAACTGGCTCGACTTCAGCTACGGCGTGGAGGCCTTGCACGCCGAGCTTACCGCCCCGGCCGAGGAGGCCGCGCGTCTGGCCTTCAACGGTTTGCGCGTGCAGGCTGAGCTGCAGCGCGCCGGCGATGCCTGGACCGGCACGCTCAATACTGCGCTGGATGGCTTCGACTTCGGCAGCGATGAGGGCGCCATGCGTCTGGAACAGTTGCTGGCCGATGTCATGCTGGGTGTTGCGCCCACTGCAGCAGGGCCGCGCCCCCACCTCAAAGCCACGCTGGCGCTGCAATCCTTTGTGGTCGATACGCTGGGTGAGCAGGCCGCCAGCCTGCGCGTGGGCAAGGTGCGTGGCGAAGCTGATCTGGTGGAAGACTGGCCGCAACTGTGGAGCGGAACGTCATCCGCCCACGCCAGCAATATCGAAACGGCTTCTAACGGGCTGAGCGTGCGTACCAGTCAGATCAGTCTCGACTCCATCGCCGCGCGCCGAGGTGCCCTGGTGGATCAGACCGTGAACATCGTGCTCGGCCCGCTGCAGTGGGGGCAGAATGAGTTGGGTGGCGGCCGTCTGTCGATGACGCTCAACGGCATGAATGGCGCCTCGCTCAGCCGGCTGCTGGAGGTCATGGCGCTGCATGACAACGTGCCGCCGCAGGCCACCGAACAGGACGTGCATCACGCCATGATGCTGGCCGCCGAATCTGCCTTTGCCGGCACCCCGCTGTTGTCTTTCGACCACGTCGATCTGAGTGTGCTGCAGCAAGATGACATCCGCAGCAACCTGTCGTTGTCGCTGTCCGCGCCGACCACCACCCCCGTCAACTGGCAGGAACTGCCCGCGCGCCTCAAGGTGCAGGGGAACCTCACTGCGCAGCTCGCTGCCGTCAATCAATTGTTCCGCCTCGCTGCCGACGCCGAACACCACGGCAAGGGGCTTGACCCCGCCGCCGTGCGCGAGATTGGCGATGCACGCTATGCCCACTGGCTGGCGGGCATCCGTGAGCTGCCGTACGTCACCGTCACGGAAGACCGCCTGACGTCCGACGTGGGCTTTGCCAACGACGTGCTCACCTTCAATGGCCAGCAGGTCGACCCCATGCTGTTGATGCTGATGCTGGGCATGCTCGGCGGCGGGATGGGGCAGTGAGCCGGCCCGGCGGGCCGTGGTCATGGCCCGCCGCTACAATGCCCGCATGAGTCCGTCCGCGCGCAACCTGATCCTCGCCAACGCCGGCACCCTGGTGCTGGCGATTGCCTTCGGTTGGGACATCGGCTGGCTCATGTGGCCGTACTGGATCCAGAGCGTCATCGTCGGCTTCTACGCCCGCCGCCGCATGCTGGCGCTGCGCAACTTCAGCACCGAGGGCTTCACGTCCAACGGCGAGCGCGTGCCGGAAGACGAAGCCGGCAAGCGCTCCACCGCGCGCTTCTTCGTCCTGCACTACGGCATCTTCCACCTCGTCTATCTCGGCTTCCTGCTTGCGCAGCATGCGGTCACCGCACCGCTGGAGATCATCGCGCTGCTCGGCTGCGGCCTGTCCTTCGTGCTTTCGCAGCGCGAAACCTTCGCCGCCCAGCACGCCGCCGACCTGCAGGGCCGGCCCAACCTCGGTGCGCTGATGTTCCTGCCCTATCTGCGTGTGCTGCCCATGCACCTGGGTATCATCCTGGCCGGTTCGCTGGGCGGTGGCGCGGTAATGCTGACGGTGTTCGCGCTGCTCAAGACCTTGTCCGATCTCGGGCTGGATTACGCGGATCGGCGCATGGCGGCCAAGGTCAGACCCGCTGAGGGGTGAGCGGTCGGCGTGCCGGATGGGAAGCTGCCGCAGTCATTCACGCAGGCTAGAATGCGTCATCGCCACAGCGCCGACTGTCCGGGTCTGCGCTACCGGAGGCTGGTTCATGAACAGGCAGCACATCCTCGACCTGCTGGAGCGCTCCAAGCCCGAACTGCAAAGCCGTTTCGGGGTGGAGCGGCTTGCCTTGTTCGGCTCGGCTGCCCGCAATGAAGCCACCGAGAGCAGCGACGTAGACGTACTGGTTGCCTTCGACGGCCCCGCAACGTCGCGTCGCTATTTCGGTGTGCAGTTCTATCTTGAGGACCTGCTGGGTTGCCCGGTCGATCTGGTCACGGAAAAGGCCTTGCGGCCGGAGCTTCGCCCTTTCGTCGAGCGGGACCGGATCAATGTCTGAAGCGCGGGCCTGGCATTTCTACGCTGAGGACATGACCCGGTTCGCAAATGCCGTACTCAGCTATACCCAAGGCATGGATCAGAGAGGCTTCGTTGCCAATCGCCTAGTGTACGACGCATCGCTGCGTAATCTCGAACTCGTCGGCGAAGCCGCCACGCACATTCCGGCTCATGTTCGTGAGGCCTACCCGTCCATTCCCTGACGAATGATCGTTGCCACTCGCAACCGATTGATCCACGGTTATCTCGGCATAGACGACACCTTGTGGAGCATCATCCGGGACGACCTTCCGCTCTTGGTCGAGAGCTTGAAAGTCGTCCTTGGTGAAGACGCCGTCTGACATCGCTTGGGCGCTAAGGTCCGACAGCCTACGCACACCGCCCCAATGAAAAGGCGCCGCCTTCAGTCCGAAGTCGGCGCCTTCTTTGTTTGCCCGGTTGAGGGGGTCAGTCCAGCAGCTTGAGCAGGTCGGCGTGGAAGCGCTTCGGGTCCTGTACCTGCGGTGAGTGTGCCAGGTCGGAGTACAGGTGCAGCTTCACGTCAGGAATCTTCGCCGCCACGTCGCGCGCCATGGCGCGGTAGTCGCCCAGCGTCTTGCGCTGGTCTTCCGGCACCAGATGCTTGCCGATGGCGGTGTTGTCATGCTCGCCCACGATCAGCACGGTCGGCACCTGCAGGCGGTGGAACTCGTGGTACACCGGCTGCGTGAGGATCATGTCGAAGGTCAGCGCCGAGTGCCAGGCCACCGTCTCCTTGCCCGGCCCGTTGAACATGCCGGCCGACATGTCCACCCAGCGGTCGAACTCCGGCCGCCACTCGCCGTTGTAATAGGTGGTGAGCTGGTAGTTCTTGATGCCTTCGCGCGTGGTCTTGAGCTGGCCGGCGTACCAGTCATCCACGCTGATGTAGGGCACGCCCTTGGCCAGCCAGTCTTCCAGCCCGATGGGGTTCACCATCACCAGCTTCTCCACCCGCTGCGGGTAGAGCAGCGCATAGCGCGTGGCCAGCATGCCGCCCATGGAGTGCCCCATCACCACGTGTTGCTTCACGCCGAGGTGGTCGAGCAGCGCGGCCGTGTTGCGCGCGAGCTGGTGGAAGCTGTACTGGTAGCCCTCCGGCTTGGTCGAGCGGCAGAAGCCGATCTGATCCGGCGCCACCACGCGGTAACCGGCCTGCGTCAGCGCCTTGATGCTGCCTTCCCAGCTCGCGCCGCAGAAGTTCTTGCCATGCATCAGCACCACCGTGCGGCCATTGGCCTGGCCGGCGGGCTGGACGTCCATGTAGCTTATCTGCACGTCCTTGCCCTGCGACGTGAAGGCAAAGCTGCCCACCGGATGCGGGTAATCGAAGCCCTCCAGGTTGGGCCCATAGGACGGCGCGTTGGCCAGTGCGATGGCCGGAGCGCAGAGCAGCGCGGGAACGAGCGAGGGTAGCCAGCGAGGCATGGGGAGTCTCCGTATTGTTATGTGAGGCCGCGCCACATCACGCGGCGGGTATGAGGCAGTGTCGGCGCGGCTTTGTTCCCGCCATGTACGGGGCCTGAATCGCGAGCTTGCGCAGACCAGCAGGATTCAGCCCAGCCCCCGCCTTGCCGGCGACAATGCCCCACACCCATTATCCCGATAACTTCACAACGGACTGCACATGAAAACCCTGATTCTCGGCGCTGGCGGTATCGGCGGGTACTACGGCGCACGTCTGATCCAGTCCGGCGCGGAGGTCGATTTTCTGGTGCGCCCGGCGCGTGCCGAACTGCTGCGCCGCAACGGGCTGGTGGTGAAGAGCCCGCTGGGAGATGCCCATTGCCCGGTCAACGCGGTGACTTCGGTCAGTGCCACGCCCGGCGCCTACGGTCTCGTCATGCTCTCGTGCAAGGCCTACGACCTGGATGCCGCAATGGACGCCATCGCCCCGGCCGTCGAAGGCGGCGCGATGGTCTTGCCGTTGCTCAACGGCATGGCGCATATGGACCGGCTCGACGCGCGCTTCGGCCGCTCCGCCGTGATGGGCGGTGTGGCGCACATCTCCACCACGCTGGCGCCCGACGGCAGCATCCATCACCTCAACAAGCTGCAGCGCATCTTTGCCGGCCCGCGCGACGCGGCGCAGGCAGATGAAGTCCATGCGCGCCTGCAGGGGCTGGCCACTTGCGGCATTGCCTTTAGCGAGTCGCCCGACATCGAGGCGCGCATGTGGGACAAATGGGTCTTCCTCGCCACGCTCGCTGCGGCCACTACCGCACTGCGTGCCAGCATCGGCACCATTCTCGAAACCACGCACGGCAAGGCTACGGTGCTGGGTCTGCTGGACGAATGCCTGGCCGTTGCGGCCACTGTCGGTCATCGGCCGGAAGCCGAGCAGCTGGAGACCTACCGCAACACGCTCACCGAAGCCGGCTCGGCGCTCAAGGCCTCCATGCTGCGCGATCTGGAGAGCGGCGGCCGCACCGAGGCCGAGCACGTCATCGGCGACATGGTGAAGCGGGCCGGCGCGGGTGGAGTGGAGGTGCCGCTGCTGCGCTTTGCGCTCACGCATCTGCAGGCGTATGAACTGCAGCGGGTACGTGCGTAACGCCCAACCCTGTCATTG
>JAJLLM010000154.1:0-9991 GCA_033837965.1 Pseudazoarcus pumilus | reverse complement strand
GGGCGCGTGGGGGCGTGCCGCCTGGGTGTGCCGTGGGGGTGGGGGCTGGTGCCCGCCCGGCGTGCGCGGGGGGCACGAGACTGCGCTTACTGCTTGGGCTTGTTGGACAGGCCCCAGACGTAGCTGGCCAGCAGATGCACCTTGTCTTCACCCAGGAAGTCACCGAAACCCGGCATGCGGTTCTGGCGCCCGTTGTTGATGGTGTAGACGATCATCGCTTCGCTCGAGCCCCACAGCCAGGTGTTGTCGGTGAGGTTCGGCGCGCCCAGCGCGGGGTTGCCCTTGGCTTCGGCGCCGTGGCAGGCCGCGCAGTTGGCGGCGAACACATCCACACCGCGTTGCGCACGCAGCGAGTCATGCGCCAGACCGTTGAGCGAACGCACGTAGTGCGCCACGTCACGCGTACCCTCCGGACCGATCACGGCACCCAGGGCCGGCATCACGCCCAGACGGCCGTTGGTGATGGTGGTCTTGATGGCTTCGGGCGAACCGCCATACAGCCAGACACTGTCGCTCAGGCGCGGGAAGCCGCTGGAACCGCCGGCATCCGAGCCGTGGCACTGGGCGCAATAGGTCTGGAACAGGCGACCACCCATGGCCTGCGCTTCCGGGTCGGCCGCCACGGCAGCGACATCCATCTCGCGATACTTGGCGTAGATCGGACCATAACGGTCGTCCGCCAGCCCCACCTCGGTCTGGTACTGCCCGGTCGAGCTCCAGCCCAGGGCGCCCTTGACGTTGCCGAAGCCCGGATACAGCGCCAGATACACCACTGCAAAGATCAGCGTGATCCAGAACAGGTACAGCCACCAGCGCGGCAGCGGGTTGTTGTACTCGGCGATGTCCTCGTCCCAGACGTGACCGTGCAGTTCAACCGGACCCGGTTCGGGTTTCTTGTTGTTCGACATCAGCACGAACAGACAGAACAGCAGACTGAGGGCCACCAGCACCATGACCCACAGATTCCAGAAGCCGCTCACGAAGTCAGCCATGTTGTTTTCCTTGCGTCAGATGCCCGTCATCGCGCGCGACGGGCATGTCGTCATCTTCGGTAAAGGGAAGCATGGCCGCCTCGTCGAAGCCCTTGCGGGCGTGCCGGCTATAAGCCCAGAAACAGATTCCGAGAAAGCAGGCGAAGCCGACCACGGTCACGATGATCCTCAGGATATTGACGTCCATGCTCACCCCCTGATCACTTGAAGTTGGACAGTGCGGTGCCCAGACCCTGCAGGTAGGCAATCAGCACCTGCATCTCGGTCTTGCCTTCCAGCGCAGCCTTGGCCCCGGCAATGTCCTCGTCGGAATACGGGTGACCCAGGGTACGCAGCGCAATCATCTTCTTGTCGATGCTGCTGGCGTCCACCGGACGCTCCAGCCACGGGAAGGCCGGCATGTTCGACTCCGGCACGACTGCGCGCGGGTTCATCAGGTGAACGCGGTGCCATTCATCCGAATAACGGCCGCCGACGCGCGCCAGATCCGGGCCGGTTCGCTTGGAGCCCCACAGGAACGGACGGTCGTAGATGTACTCGCCTGCCACCGAGTAGTGGCCATAGCGCTCGGTCTCGGCGCGGAACGGGCGGATCATCTGCGAGTGGCAGTTGGAGCAGCCTTCGCGGATGTAGATGTCACGACCGGCCAGACGAACGGCGTCGTACGGCTTGATGTCGAGCGGGTTGCCCGACTGGTCGATCGGCTTGGTCAGCGAGTGCTGGAAAAACAGCGGGACGATCTCGACCAGACCGCCGACGCTCACCGTGGCGAGCGTCAGCACGATCATCAGACCAACGCTGCGCTCGATAAGCTCATGCTTGAGTTTGCGCATCTCTCACGACTCCTCAGTGCGCAGCAGCCGGGGCGAGCACCGGTGCTTCGTAGGTCTTCTGGCCCGAAACGGTCTTGATCACGTTGTAAAGCATGATGAACATGCCCGACAGGAACAGGATCCCGCCGACCAGACGGATGTTCCAGAACGGATAGCTGGCCTTCACGCCCTCGATGAACGAATAGGTCAGCGTGCCGTCGGCGTTGACCGCGCGCCACATCAGGCCCTGCGTCACACCGGCGATCCACATCGAGGCGATGTACAGCACGATGCCGATGGTGGCGACCCAGAAGTGCGTGTTGATCAGCGATACCGAGTACATCTCGGTCTTGCCGTACATGCGCGGGATCAGGTAGTAGATCGAGCCGATCGAGATCATCGCGACCCAGCCCAGCGCACCGGAGTGCACGTGGCCGATGGTCCAGTCGGTGTAGTGCGACAGCGCATTGACCGTCTTGATGGCCATCATCGGGCCTTCGAAGGTCGACATGCCGTAGAAGGACAGCGACACGATCAGGAACTTCAGGATCGGGTCGGTGCGAAGCTTATGCCAGGCACCCGACAGGGTCATGATGCCGTTGATCATGCCGCCCCAGCTCGGCGCCAGCAGGATCAGCGAGAACACCATGCCGAGCGACTGGGTCCAGTCGGGCAGCGCGGTGTAATGCAGGTGGTGCGGGCCCGCCCACATGTAGGTGAAGATCAGCGCCCAGAAGTGCACCACCGACAGACGGTAGGAGTACACCGGACGGCCAGCCTGCTTCGGCACGAAGTAATACATCATGCCGAGGAAGCCGGCGGTCAGGAAGAAGCCGACCGCGTTATGGCCGTACCACCACTGCACCATGGCGTCCTGTGCACCGGCATAGGCCGAGTACGACTTCCAGAAGGTCACCGGGATCGCAGCGCTGTTGACGATGTGCAGCAGTGCCACGGTCAGGATGAAGCCACCGAAGAACCAGTTGGCGACGTAGATGTGCGAGACCTTGCGCTTGGCGATGGTGCCGAAGAACACGATGGCGTAGGACACCCACACCACGGCGATCAGGATGTCGATCGGCCACTCCAGCTCGGCGTATTCCTTGCTCGACGTGAAACCCATCGGCAGCGTGATGGCGGCCAGCACGATGACGGCCTGCCAGCCCCAGAACGTGAACGCAGCCAGCTTCGGCGCGAACAACGGGGTATGACAGGTTCGCTGGACAACGTAATAAGAGGTCGCAAACAGTGCGCAGCCACCGAACGCGAAGATCACCGCGTTGGTGTGCAGCGGGCGCAAACGCCCGAAGTGGAACCATTCACCGAGTTCGCTCAGGTTGAGCGCCGGCCACGCCAGCTGGGCAGCAATGAAGACCCCCAGAGACATGCCGACGATGCCCCAGATGACCGTCATCAGGGCGAACTGGCGAACGACTTTGTAGTGGTAAGTCGTCTGCGATTGCACTTGGATTACTCCTCTTGGTTACCGGACTCCATCACCAGCGGCTTGCAGCCTTGCGCGCCGGCACGAACATACGCCAAAGCGCCTGAACGGATTTGACCCCGATCAAGCGCCAGTGAAATCAATTGTTCTGAATGTAGGTCATGGCCTGCGTTCTTGCCCCGGAGGGCACTACGACAAAAAAACGGGGTGCGCATGCGCGCACCCCCAACCCCAACAGAGAGACTTGCAATCCATGGCAACGAGGGCGCTGCTGGCGCCGTTCGATAACCATGAGGGCAGTATGTCATCGTGCCCGTGGGGCTGGTTTGATCTGGATCAACCGGGCTCGTCCTTGCCGGATTTCGAGGGCTCCTCCTCTCGTCTGGCGCGCGCCTCCAGTTCTTCCTGTTCTCGCGGGGGGTCTGGATCATCGACGAGGATCCGGAAACCCGGACCCTCAAGGTCGTCAAACTGGCCACTTCGCAAAGATCTCAAGAATACCACGCCGATCACGAAGACGAGAATGACGGAAAGCGGAATCAGCAGATACAGACCAAAATCCATGTCAGGCTCCAGTGGCCGGTCTGCGCTGCAAGCGCAAGGCATTCAGCACGACCAGCAACGAACTCAGGGCCATGCCGAGACCCGCCATCCAGGGCGTGATGAACCCCGCCATGGCCAGCGGAACCGACGTGAAATTATAGGCAAACGACCACCACAGGTTCTCGCGCACGATGCGCATGGTGCGACGGGCATGGGTGATCGCCGCGGACAGGCCGGACAGGCTGTTCGACAGCAATACCAGGTCGCCCTGGTTGCGGGCCAGGTCCGTGCCGCCGCCCATGGCCACCGACACCTGCGCCTGCGCCAGCACCGGCGCATCGTTGACGCCGTCCCCCACCATCGCCACCAGCGCGCCCGGCTGTGCCTGCCAGTCGCGCACGAAAGCCTGCTTCTGCTCGGGCGTCGCGCCGGCACGCGTTTCGGCAATCTGCAAATGCGTCGCAACCGCCCGGACTGCCGCCTCGCCATCTCCGCTGACCAGCGCCATCGGCACTCCTTCGGCGGCCAGACGACGGATCAGCACCGGTGCATCCTCGCGCGGCGTATCGGCCAGCCGGAACAGCGCCAGCAGGCCCTCCGCCGAACCCAGCGCCACCACCGTCGCGCCACTTGCGTCCATCGGCGGCAGGCTTGCACCGCTCAACTCCGCGGCAAAATCGGGGCGGCCGAGCCGCAGCAGACGGCCGTCGATGCGCCCTTCAACACCCTGCCCGGTCACCGCCCTGGCGTCTTCGACGCGCAGCAGATCGGCAGCATCGGTCGCCCGTCGCAAGGCCGCCGCAATGGCATGCTCGGAACCCTGCTCGAGCGCCGCAGCCAGCTGCCGCGCGTCGACCTCGCCGCCGGCCAGCACATCCACCGCCTCCACGCGCATCTCGCCGTGGGTCAAGGTGCCGGTCTTGTCGAAGACGAAACGGTTGGCCTTGGCCAGCGCCTCGATGGCGTGGCCGCGTGTGACCAGAATGCCCATGCGGGCGAGCGCGTCGGTGGACACGGTCAGGGCCGTCGGCGTGGCCAGCGACAAGGCGCAGGGACACGCTACCACCAGCACCGACACGAAAATCCACAACGCACGATCCGGGTCGATGAAGTGCCAGATCGTCCAGGTCAGCGCCGACGCCACCAGCAGTGCCGCAATGAAGTAACGCGCCACGCGGTCCGCGTGCGTGGCCACCGCGGGACGCTCCTGTGCGGCGCGATCGATCAGGCGCCGGATGGCCGCCAGCCGGGTGGCGTCGCCCACCCGCACGACCTCGATCACCAGCGGACTGCTGACGTTGATGCTGCCACCGATGACTTCGGCCCCGACCGCCTTCGCCACCGGGCGGCTCTCCCCGGTGAGCAGGGCCTCGTTGGCTGAACTCTCCCCCTCGCACACCACGCCGTCGACCGGAATCACCTCACCCGGACGCACACGCACGCGCTCACCGGCGCTCAACTGCGATACCGGCACGCGCTCGGCGCTGCCGTCAGCGGCCAGCCGCTCGGCAAAGGACGGCAGCACCTTGCCCAGTTCCTCGACCCCGCGCACCGCCTTCTGCCGCGCCAGCATCTCCAGATAACGTCCGCACAGCAGCAGGAAGACGAACATCGTGACCGAATCGAAATACACGTCCGGCCCGTCCATCAGCGTGGCCCAGACGCTGGCGAGGAAGGCGCTGCCGACACCCAGCGCCACCGGCACGTCCATGCCCAGTGAGCGCAGCCGGATGTCGCGCCAGGCGCGGCGGAAGAACGGCGCGGCGGAATAGAACACCACCGGCAGGGTCAGGATCAGGCTGGCCCAGCGCATCAGCACCTCGGCCTCGCGCGAGAGGTCGTCGCCCGAGGCGATCCACGCCGGATAGGCGTACATCATCACCTGCATCATGCCGAAGCCGGCCACGAAGACGCGCCACAGCATCGAGCGTCGCTCGCGGTGGGCGACCTGTTCGAGCCGCTCGGCGTCATACGGATAGGCGCGGTAGCCGATGGCCTGGATCGCGCCGAGGATGGTCGAGAGCTGCGTCGCGCGCGTGTCCCAGCGCACGCGTGCACGACGCGTTGCGTAGTTCACCTCGACCAGCGAGACGCCGGGCAGGCCTTTTACGTGACGCTCGTTGAGCCACACGCAGGCGGCGCAGGTGATGCCTTCGAGAATCAGCGCCGCCTCGCGCTCGTGCTCGCCCACCGGTTTGACGAAATCGGCCTGGAAATCGGGATGGTCGAACAGCCCGAGGTCCTGCAGCTCGGACGGCATGGCCTCGCGCACCGGCTCGGGCATGGCATCGCGATGGCGGTAGTAGTCGGTCAGGCCACTGGCGACGATGGCGCCGGCGACGGCCTCGCAGCCGGCACAGCACATGCGGCGATCCTGCGCATCGATACGCACCCAGTGGGACGTGGCAGGCGGCACCGGAAGACCGCAGTGATAGCAGGACTCGTCGGATGAAACGGCGGCAGCGGGTGAAACGTCGGCAGTCATTCAGGCAGGCGGGGCAGGGTCCACCCCGGCACAGGGCGTACCGGATCGTGAACGGAAGCGGCTTTTTAGCACGATCCCCGCGCCAGTGCCTTGCGCAGGGTCAACGCTGACTTAGTCAGCGCGTGCGGCGCGCACGTTCCTGCAGTTCGGAAAGAGACACCAGCAGGTCGCTGAAGCGCTCGCCCTGCACCGTGACGTGATCGCGTAGCAACTGCGCGGCGCGCTCGCCATCTCCGGCCACGATGGCCGCGGTGATGCCGCCATGCTCGTCGAAGGAGGCCTTGACGCGGTCGCGCACATGCAGCTGCATGCGGCGATAGGGACGCAGGCGCCGCTGCAGCTGACGCGCCTGCTCGATCAGGAAGTGGTTGTGGCTGGCCGCGTAGATCGCGTGATGGAAGCGTTCGTTGAGATAGAAGTAGGCATTCGGGTCGCCGCCACCCAGCGCCGCCTGACTGGCCTCGTGGGCCGCCACCAGTTCGTCGCGGTCGGCCGACGTCAGGCGGCGTGCGGCCAGCCGGGCGCACATGGCCTCGAGTTCGGCCATCACCTCGAACATCTCGCACAGGCGCTGCGGCGATACTTCCATGACGATGGCGCCACGACGCGGCCGCATCTCGACCAGACCTTCGGAGTCGAGCTGGATCAAGGCCTCGCGGATGGGCGTGCGCGACACGCCGAACTCTTCGGCCAGTTCGCTTTCATCCAGACGCATTCCCGGCCCATACTCCCCGGTGGCGATGCGTTCTTCGATGGTCTCGCGCAGGTACTCGGAACGGCGCGTCGCCACCGGCGGGGATTCCGGACTGTTCATCGTGCGATCTTCCTCGGCCGCGGAGCGCCCCGCGTCAATTTGAATCAGCTTCATGTTAGGTTATTCTCGTATACAAGAAAGCAGTTTTGGAATACAAATCTGCACCAACGCATGCCTTAACGGCATGGTCGCCCCCGCCGAGGCGGCCGAAGCGGATGCTAACAGCATGCGCTGCGTAACAACGGCATTACAAGAAACAAGAATTTTTCATATGGAGACAACCGCCATGACCCGGAAACTTCCGTCCGTCCGCAGGAACTTCCTGCGTTCCGCCCTGACCGTAGCGGCCGCCGTCACCCTGGGTGCCGGCCTCGTCGGCCAGGCCAGCGCCGAGCAGACCCTGCGCCTGTCGCACCAGTGGTCGACCAATGACATCCGTCACAAGGTCGCGCAGATCATCGCGGACGAGGTCGAAAAGGCCAACGTTGGCGTCAAGATCCAGATCTTCCCGAGCCAGGCCCTGTTCAAGGCCAACGACCAGTGGGGCGCCATGACTTCCGGCCGTCTCGACATGACCGTGCTGCCGCTGTCCTACGCCGGCGGCCGCCACCCCGAATTCAATCTCACGCTGATGCCGGGCCTGGTCAAGAACCACAGCCACGCCGTGCGCATCAACGAATCGGCCTTCATGGGCAAGATCGAGGAAATCGCCAACAAGGCCGGCGCCGTGACCGTCACCAAGGGCTGGCTGGCCGGTGGCTTCGCCTCCAAGAAGAACTGCATCCTCGAACCGGACGACGTGAAAGGTCAGCAGATGCGCGCAGCCGGCAAGGCCTTCGAACAGATGCTCGCCGGCGCTGGCGCTTCGATCGCCTCCATGCCCAGCTCCGAGGTCTACACCGGCATGCAGACCGGCGTGCTCGACGCGGTGAACACCAGCTCGTCGAGCTTCGTGTCCTTCCGCCTGTACGAGCAGGTCAAGTGCTACACCCCGGCCGCCGAATACGCGCTGTGGTTCATGTACCAGCCGGTAATGATGTCCAAGCGCGCCTATGACGGCCTCAACGATGCGCAGAAAGCCGCGCTCGCCGCCGGTGCCAAGAAGGCCGAGGCCTTCTACGCCGAGGAAGCCGCCAAGGAAGACGCCGCTTCGGTCGACGTCTTCAAGAAGGCCGGCGTGCAGGTCGCCGAGATGAACGCCGAGCAGTTCGCCAAGTGGCGCAAGCTCGCCGAGGCGACCTCCTACAAGGCCTTCAACGAGCAGGTGAAGGGCGGCCAGGAGCTGCTGGATCTCGCCCTCTCGGTCGAGTAATCCCCGTCGGGCCGGCGCCGCGAGGCGCCGGCCTTTTCACGTCTCAAGCCCCTGACCCGGAGCACGAAGATGCTTCAATACGTCCGTGCCGTGCATGCGCTCTCGCGCCTCTGCGGCATCGCCGCCGCGATGATGATCCTCGCGTCGGTCTTCATCGTCTGCCAGCTCGTCTTCATGCGCTACGTGCTCAATGAATCGACCGTGTGGCAGACCGAGATCGTCACCTATCTGATGATCGGCGCGACCATGCTGGGCATGCCCTACGTCCAGCTGCTGCGCGGCCACATCAACGTCGACCTGCTCCCGCTGTACCTCAAGAAGGCGCCGCGCAAGGTCTTGTTCGTGCTCTGCGTGCTGATCCAGCTGGTCGCCTGCGCCATCATCGCCTTCTACTCGGCCGAGCTGTTCTATCAGGCCTGGGACGGTGGCTGGCGCTCGTCCTCGGTGTTCGGCACGCCGCTGTGGATTCCCTATCTCGCCATGCCGCTGGGCTTCGGCCTGACGGTGGTGCAATACACCGCTGACCTGATGATGACCTCTCGCGTCGACGACCCCTTCCTGCCGGCCACTCATCAGCCGCTCACCCCCAGCACCGAGGGAGACCGCTGATGGATCCGCTGCTGCTCGCACTGTTTGTGCTCATCGCCACCGTCGCGGTGCTGTTCTCCGGCATCTCGGTCGGCTTCGGCCTGATGATCGTCTCGACGCTGTTCATCCTCTGGCAGGACGGGGTGTTCGGGCTGGCCGTGCTGCCCGAAGTGATCTTCGGCAAGCTCGACAGCTTCGCCTTGCTGTCCATCCCGATGTTCATCCTGATGGGCGCCGCCGTGGCCTCTTCGCGCGCCGGCGCAGACCTGTATGAACTGCTCAGCCGCTGGCTCACCCGCGTGCCGGGCGGGCTGGTGGTGTCCAACCTCGGCGCCTGCGCGCTGTTCTCGGCCATGTCCGGCTCGTCTCCGGCCACCTGCGCGGCAATCGGCAAGATGGGCATCCCCGAGATGGTCAAGCGCGGCTACCCGAAAGGCGTCGCAGCCGGCTCCATCGCCGCCGGCGGCACGCTGGGCATCCTGATCCCGCCCAGCGTAACTATGATCGTCTATGGCATCGCCACCGAGACCTCCATCGGCCGCCTGTTCATCGCCGGCATCCTGCCCGGCCTGATGCTGACCGGTCTGTTCATGGCCTGGGCGATCTACTCGACCTGGCGCCAGACCGATGGCGTGGTGGTGTCGAACATCCGCTACACGCTGAAGGAACGCCTTGAGCTGATGCCCAAGATCGTGCCCTTCCTGCTGATCATCGTGTTCGTACTGTGGGCACTGTACGGCGGCGTCGCCACGCCGTCGGAGGCCGCTGCAGTGGGCGCGCTGGCCTGCGTGGTGCTGGCCATTCTGGTGTACAAGATGTGGAAGCCGACGGTGCTGTGGCATGTCTTCCGCGACTGCACCAAGGAGTCGGTGATGATCATGGTCATCATCGGCGCCTCCGGCCTGTTCAGCTTCATGCTCTCCAGCCTGTACATCACGCAGAGCCTGGCGCAGTGGATCATCGACATGCAGCTCAACCCGTGGATGCTGATGCTGATGATCAACATCTTCCTGCTGGGTGCGGGCTTCTTCCTGCCGCCGGTGGCGGTGATCCTGATGGCC
>JAJLLM010000153.1:0-25665 GCA_033837965.1 Pseudazoarcus pumilus | reverse complement strand
CAGCAGCAGGATGTTGTCGGACAGCACGATGCCGACCATCGCCCCCTGGAAGAGCAGCAGATAGGTATAGAAATTACCCATCGGGTCTTCCTTCGCGAGGTAGAACCGCGCGTAGGTGATGATCAGCAGACCGATGCCGAGAATCAGACCGGCAAACAGCAGGCCGAGACCGTCCAGAAAGAAATTGACGTTGAGACCCAGCTCCGGCAGCCAGCTCCAGCCGGCCTGGATGACCTCACCGCGGAACACCGCGGGGGCGTGGGTCAGCAACAACGCGAACGCCAGCAGCGTCACCGACCCGGTCGCAATCGCACAGGCGTTGCGACCGGCACGGATCATCAGTGCCGGCAATACCGCCCCCAGAAAGGGCAGCATCACGATCAGGGCAAGACTCATTGTTATGGTTTCCTGTCGTCCTCTTCCACCGCGCAGCCCGGATCATTCCGGGACCGGCTCGCACCATGACGCACGGCCAGCCACCCTCCTCCAGAGAGCTTGCCACGCGCCACTGCATGGTGATTCGGTACCGAAGCCAGGCTGAAAAAAACCCTGTTCCGGCACCAGGCCGGCGCAGGGCACTTAGGGTTTTCACTTACATGGATTCGGCCGGCCGTTAAAATACCCTAACTCCACCCTTCCGGGTCAAGTCAGCCGAGCCCGACTGATGACCCCGGTCAATTCCCGCGCAGACGCACTGTTCACCACAGGTCAGACGACGCGGTTGCGCGGCGCGCCGGCAGCAAATGCCTCGATATTGTCGATCACCTGATCGGTCAGCGCCTGCATCGCATTTTCCGACGCCCAGGCCATGTGCGGTGTCACGATCAGGTTCGGCACATCGCCCGCCAGCAAGGGATTACCGTCACGCGGCGGCTCCTTCGACAGCACGTCCATACCCGCTCCGGCGATCACCCCGGCGCGCAGCGCATCAGCCAGCGCCTGCTCGTCCACCAGCCCGCCACGCCCCGTATTCACCAGCACCGCGCTGCGCTTCATGCGCGCCAGCTCGTCGCAACCGATCATGCCACGCGTGGCGTCGTTGAGCGGACAATGCAGCGAAATCACGTCGGCCTCGCGCAACACCGTGTCGAAAGCGGTGTAGCCCTCGCGCACCGTCGCCGCGCCACGATGCTCGCCCCACAGGATGTGCATGCCGAAGGCCGTCGCCAGCCGCGCCACGCCCTGACCCAGACTGCCCCGCCCGAAGATGCCCAGCGTGGCGCCATGCAGATCTCCCACCGGATGGCCGAACAGGCAGAAGTTGTCGCTCCGTGCCCAGGCACCGTCCTGCACGTCGCGGTGGTAGGCCAGCAGACTGCGGCGCAGCGCCAGCATCAACATCAGGGCATGTTCCGGCACGGTGTTGACGGCATAGCCGCGCACGTTGGACACCACGATGCCGCGCTCGCGGCAGGCGGCGAGGTCGATGTTGTCGGTGCCCGTAGCGGAAATCGCCACCAGCTTCAGCTCCGGCAACTGCTCCAGATACTCTGCCGTCAGGCGCACCTTGTTGATGACCGCCACCTGCGCCTCGCGCAGGCGCTCGACCACGCGCTCGGGCGGCGTCAGCGGGTATTCGATCCACTCGTGCGGGATCGACGGCGCGCGGAAACCCGAGGCGACGGACTCGCCTTCGAGATTCACGATGCGGATGCTCATGTCTCTTCTCCGGAAGGGTCTTGTTGTATGCGCCGCCTGATCGGGCAGCCGGTCGCGGCCATGGTAGCCGCGCGCGCCCCGCTGCCGCACCTCGCAATAACCCGTAAGGCGCAAGCTGTTTCACTAGGCGAAACGCAATGCCTTGGTTACACTCCGGACACGCTGAATCCCACGGTATTGCTGTGACCCAGACCACGGAAAACAAGAATCCGATCCAGGTCGTCGAGCGCATGATGACGCTGCTCGACGTCCTTGCCACGCACGCCGATCCGGTGCCGCTCAAGCAGATCGCGCTGGAAAGCGGCCTGCACCCCTCGACCGCACACCGCATCCTCGGCGCCATGGGGCAAAGCGGCTTCGTCGAACGCGGCGACGGCGGCACCTACCGCCTCGGCATCCGCCTGCTGGAACTGGGCAACATCGTCAAATCGCGCATCTCGCTGCGCGACGTGGCCATGCCCTTCATGCTCCGCCTGCACAACGAAACCGGCGAAAGCGTGAACCTCGGCGTGCGCGACGGCGATGACATGGTGTACGTCGAACGCACCTCCAGCGGCCGCTCGTCGGTGCGCGTGGTACACATCGTCGGCGCCCGCGCGCCGCTGCACACCACCGCCTCGGGCAAGCTCTTCCTCGTCGAGGACGGCCGCGACAAGGTACGCGATTACGCCAGACGCACCGGCCTGCCCGGCAGCACGCCGGCCTCCATCACCGATCTCGACAAGCTCGAACGCGAACTGGCCGAAGCCCGCCGTCACGACGTGGCCTTCGACCTGGATGAGGTGGAACTGGGCGTGCGCTGCATCGCCGCCGGCATCCGCGACGACAGCGGCGAACTGGTCGCCGGCCTGTCGCTATCCACGCCGTCCGAGCGCTTCAAGCGCGACTGGGCGCCGCTGGTGCGCAGCACCGCGCAGGAGATTTCCCGCGCGTTGGGCTACACCGAACCGGCGCCGAAGCGGCGTTAAGCCTTCGACCCCGACGCCGCCTCCAGCACCTTCAGCAGACTCGACGTATCGTCATAGCCCCAGCCCTGCTTCATCAGCGCGTTGAGCTGCTGCCAGGTCTGCGCGGCGATGGGCAGCGGGGCGCCGATCTTCACCGCCTCGTCCAGCAGGATGCCGAAGTCCTTGTGGTGCAGCCTCGCCTGGATGCCGGCGGAGAAATCGCGCTTCACCATGCGCTCGCCCATCACCTCCATCACACGCGAGGCGGCCGAGCCGCCCAGCAGCGCGGTGCGCACGGCGGCGAGGTCCACATTGTGGGTGCGTGCCAGATGCATGGCTTCGGCGCAGGCCTGCAGCGCGCACACCATGACCATCTGGTTGCAGGCCTTGGCGACCTGACCGGCGCCGGGCTCGCCGACGCGTACGATGGTCTTGCCCATCGCCTCGAACAGCGGGCGCACGCGGGCAAACGCCGCCTCGTTCGCACCCGCCATGATGGCCAGCGTGCCGGCCACTGCAGCCTGCTCGCCGCCCGACACCGGTGCATCCACCCAGTCGATCCCCGCTTCGGCATAGCGCCGCGCGAAATCGCGGGCGGCGTCCGGCGCGATGGTGCTCATGTCCACATGCACCGCACCGCGCGCAAAACCGGCCGCCAGCCCGTGCTCGCCGAAGGCCACGCCTTCCACGTCCTGGCTGTTGGTGATGATGGTGATGACCACCTCGCACGCAGCCGCCAGCGCGGCCGGCGTGGCGTAGGCGGTGGCGCCCTGCTCGACCAGCGGCGCGGTGGACTCGGGCCGGCGCGCCCACACGCCCAGCGTGTGACCGGCCTGCATCAGGTGTTCCGCCATCGGGCGCCCCATCACGCCCAGTCCGATGAATCCGACGCGCATCACCCTTCCCCCCCGCTCATACGCTCAAACAGTTTCAGCATGGCCACCGAATCCTCTTCACCCAGACCGCTGCCGACCATGGCGTTGTAGAGCTGCGCCGCCGCCGCTGCGGTAGGCAGTTGCAGGCCGAGGCGGTGCGCCTCTTCCAGCACGATGCGCATGTCCTTCTGGTGCATCCACGACTTGAAGCCGGGCTTGAAGTTACGCTGCACCATGCGTCCGCCGTGCGCATCGAGAATGCGCGAGGCGGCGAAACCGCCCATCAGCACCTCGCGCACCGCGCCGGCATCCACCCCGCTCTTGCGCGCGAAGTTGAGCGCCTCGGCCACCGCCGCCACGCCCACGCCGGTGACGATCTGGTTGCAGGCCTTGGCGACCTGACCGGCGCCGTTGCCGCCGATGTGCGAGATGGTCTTGCCCATGGCCTCGAACAGCGGCTTGACGCACTCGAAGGCGCTCGCGTCGCCGCCCACCATGATGGTCAACGTGGCGTTGATGGCACCCGGCTCGCCGCCGGACACCGGCGCGTCGAGCATGGTCACGCCACGATCACGCAGTTGCTGGGCAATGGATTGCGTGACTTCGGGCGAAATGGTGCTCATGTCGATGTGGATCAGGCCCGGCCGTGCGCCGTCGGCAATGCCGTCCGGACCCAATGCAACGCGCTCCACGTCGGGCGCGTCGCCGACGATGGTGATCACCACGTCCACGTTTGCAGCCACGTCGGCCGCACTGGCACCGGCCACCGCGCCGGCATCGAGCAGCGGCTGCATGGCTTCGGCGCGACGTGCCCACACGCGCAGGCTGTGGCCCGCGCGGATCAGGTTGAGCGCCATCGGGCGCCCCATCAGGCCGAGCCCGATGAATCCCACATTCATTGAAGACCTCCGGAAAGCACGCGCCCGGACCTTGCCGGGCGCGAATCGCTAGGCGAGAACATCAGCCGCGACGGATAATCACGACCATGAACCTGCCCGCAATGATCAAGGAAATCGGACGGGGCGCCAAGGGCGCCCGTTCGCTCACGGCCGAGAATGCCGAGGCGCTGTTCGGCGCCATGCTGGACGGTGAGGTGCCCGATCTGGAACTCGGCGCCATCGTCATCGCGCTGCGCGTGAAGAGCGAATCGCTGGACGAGCTGATCGGCTTCAAGCGCGCCATGGACGCGCGCTGTGCGCAGGTCGCGGTGCCGGACGGCCCGCGCTGCGTGGTGCTGCCGACCTACAACGGCGCGCGCCGCCAGGCCAATCTGATGCCGGTGCTGGCGCAGCTCATCGCACGCGAAGGCGTGCCGGTGCTGATCCAGGGCCGACACGATTTCGACAGCCGGGTCAGCCCCTTCGAACTGCTCGCCGCACTGGGCATCACGCCGGCTGCCAGCATCCCGGACGCCACGGCACAGCTTGCTGCGTCACGCATCGCCTGCCTGCAACTGGAGGCCCTGTTGCCGGGGCTGGCGCAGTTACTGTCGCTGCGCCTGCGCTTTGGCGTGCGCGGCAGCGGCCACACCATGGCCAAGCTGCTCGACCCCTGCCGCGGGCGCAGCGTACGCGTGGTGGCGGTGACCCACCCGGAGTACCTGGAGCGCATGAACGACTTCCTGCGTGCGGATGGCGGCATCTCGATGCTGCTGCGCGGCACCGAGGGCGAGGCTTTCGCCAACCCGCGCCGTCGCCCGCGCATGGAAGTGTTTGCGGACGGAACCGCCAGCGAGGCCTGGCCTGGAGAGGAAGGCGGCGCCCCGCCGCTGGCGGGCCTGCCGGATGTACCGGGTGTCGAGGAAAACGCCGCGCTGATCAGCGACATGCTGGCCGGCCGCGTGGCGATTCCGCAGCCGGTGCTGGATCAGGCGCAAACGCTGGTGGCGCTGGCGCGCGCCTGATCTGCTGCGCTCAGGCGGCGGCGAACTTCCCGGCGCGGAAGTCTTCCACGGCCTGGCGGATCTCGTCGACGGTGTTCATCACGAAAGGCCCGTGCTGCACGATGGGCTCGTTCAACGGACGCCCGGCGATCAGCAGCACACGTGCCGGCTGGCCGCCCGCCTCGATGCGCACGCCATCCGAATCGGCCGCGTTGTCGAGGATGGCCATGCGGCCTGACGACACCCGCTTGCCCCCCACCGTCACCTCGCCGCGATACACGTAGAGGAAGGCGTTGTGTTGTGCCGGCAAGGCCTGCGCAAACTGCGTCCCGGCCGGCAACGCAATGTCCGCATACAGCGGCGCCGTAGCCTCGCGCGTCATCGCGCCCTCGACGCCATGGCTGTGGCCGGCCACCAGCTTCACGCCGACACCGGCTGCGGTGGTGAAGGCCGGGATATCCCCCGATTTCAGGTCGCGGTAGCCCGGCGCACACATCTTGTCGCGCGCAGGCAGGTTGAGCCATAGCTGGAAACCTTCCATCAGCCCGTCTTCCTGCTCCGGCAGTTCGGAGTGGATGATGCCGCGACCAGCCGTCATCCACTGCACGCCGCCGTTCTCCAGCAGGCCCTCGTTGCCGCCGCTGTCACGGTGGCGCAGGCGGCCGGCGATCATGTAGGTGACGGTTTCGAAGCCGCGGTGCGGGTGGTCCGGGAAGCCGCCGATGTAGTCGTCCGGATTGTCGCTGCGGAAGGCGTCGAGCATCAGGAAGGGGTCGAGCCGCTGCTGCAGGTCGTCGGTGAGCACGCGCGTGAGCTTGACGCCGGCGCCGTCGGAGGTGGCCATGCCGGTCACCAGCCGTTCAACGCCGCGCGAATGCTCGACACGCTCTTCCTGCACCGCCTCGCGGTTCGGCACGATGGCGCCGATCTCGGCGTGCAGCTCGGCCTCGCTGCGCCCGAACATCAGGCGCTTGAAGGTGCCGGAAAATCCCTTGGTGGTCGTGCTCATGCGTGCTCCGCGCTCAGGCGAGCGCGGCCTCCAGTTGTTGTTCGGCCTCGACAAAGGCTTTTTCGACCGCCTCGTCACCCAGCCCCAGACCTTCGGCGTAGATGAAGCGCACGTCCGTCATGCCGAGGAAGCCCAGCATGGTCTTCAGATACGGCACCTGGGTGTCGGTCGGCGTATCACGATAGATGCCGCCGCGCGTCAGCGCCACATACACGGTCTTGCCGGTGAGCAGACCTTCCGGCCCGTTCTCGGTGTAGCGGAAGGTGACCTTGGCGCGGGCAATGGCGTCGAACCAGTTCTTCAGCTGCGAGGTGATGGTGAAGTTGTACATCGGCACGCCGATGACCACCACGTCCGCCGCCTGCACCTCGGCGATCAGCGCATCGTCCAGCGCCACCCGCGCCGCCTGCTCGGGCGTGCGCTGCTCGGCCGGCGTGAACAGCGCCTGCAGCGCGGCTTCGTCCAGCACCGGATGCGGGTTGGCGGCCAGGTCGCGCACGGTGAGCGCCACCTGCGACGCTTGCTCACGCAGGCGCTCGACGACGCGGGCGGCGAGGCGGGCGGACTGGGACCCTTCGGAACGGGCACTGGCGTTGATCTGCAGGATGTTCATGGACATCTCCTTGGAGGATTGGATGGACGGTGCCCATGGTATTAGCAAGGAATCAATGCATTAAGCGGGCTTTGTGGATATGATTGTTCCGCATATGGAACAAAAGACACCCATCGATCCGAATGATCTGCTGGTCTTCGCGCAGATCGTCGAAACCGGCAGCTTCACGCGCGCGGCAGACCAGCTCGGTCTGCCCAAATCCACCGTGTCGCGCCGCCTCACCCAGCTGGAAGAGCGGCTCGGCGAACGGCTGCTGCAGCGCACGACCCGCAAGCTGACGCTGACCGACTTCGGCCACAGCATCATCGGCCATGCCCGTCAGGTCGCCGCCGAAGTGGACGCCGCCAACGCGCTGGCGGAGCATCGTCAGGCCCGACCGACCGGCCGCCTGCGCGTCTCCATGCCGGCCGACTTCGCCAACCTGATCCTGCACGACGTGCTGGCACGCTATGCCGAGCTGTACCCGGAGGTCACGCTGGACCTCGATCTGTCGCCGCGCCGCGTCGACCTGGTCGGCGAGAATTTCGACCTCGCACTGCGCTTTGGCGACCTGCCCGACGACGCCACGCTGGCGGCCCGCCCGATCGGTGATTTCCGTCAGGGCCTGTTCGCTGCCCCCGACTACCTGATCCGGCGCGGCCGCCCGGCCACGCCCGAAGAGCTCGCCACGCACGATGCGCTTGCGCTGGTCGGCCGCGACGGGCAGGCCCGCCCGTGGGTGATGTCCGACGGCGCACGTCAGGTCACTGCCGCCGCACGGGTGCGCATCACGGCCAACGCGCCCGATGTCCTGCTGCGCCTTGCCACCGCCGGACGCGGCATCACGCTGGTGCCGACGCACTACGCCACCCCCGCACTCACCCAGGGCCGGCTGGAACGCGTGCTGCCGGCCTGGAACGCGCCCGGCGGCAACGGCTGGGCGGTGTTTCCCGGCAGACGCCTGATGCCGGCCCGCACCCGCGCTTTCCTCGACCTGCTCGACACGCTGCCGCCGTGCCCCTCGCAGTAAACGCGCAATCGCCTACAATCGCCGCTCAACCCTCGGAACCGCGCCATGTCCCGTTTCACGCCGCGTCAGCTTCTTGCCCTGCTGTTCCTCGCCTGCACCGGTCTGCTCGCCTACGGGCTGTACCTGCAGCACGTGGTCGGGCTTGAACCGTGCCCGATGTGCATCCTGCAGCGCTACGCCTTCGTCGCCATCGCGCTGATCGCGCTGATCGGCGCGACACACGGACCGCGCCGTGCCGGCAGCGTGGTGTACGGGGTGTTGCTGCTGATTCCGGCGGTCGCGGGGGGCGTGGTCGCCGCCCAGCAGTCGAAACTGCAACGCGAACCACCTTCGCTCGCCGAATGCGGGCCGGGCTTCGAGTACATGGTGGAGAATTTCGGCCTGAGCGAAGCCCTGCCGATGATGTTCCGCGGTGCGGGCGACTGCGCGGCCATCGACTGGACCTTCCTGGGCCTGACCATCGCCAACTGGGCGCTGGCGTGCTTCACGCTCGTTGCGCTGCTGGCGGTATGGCTGGTGCTGCGCGGCGGGCGCAAGAAACCGTCGTCGCTGTGGGACGTGCGGATCTAGCCTGACAAAGTGAAAAGGGGCGCCTGCTGCGCCCCTTGACGGCTGACGGACGTCAGCCGATGACTTCGATGATGGCGCCGCCGATTTCGTACAGCGCGCCCTCGATCTGATGACAGCGCTTGACCTCGACCCGCGCCACCAGCGGCGGGCGCGGTAAGCCGGCGGTAGGCGCCGGAATTTCGACCGTCAGCACCTCACCCTGACTGGGCACGTAGTTGCCACGCAGGGTCATGCCGCCCACCGAGATATCCACGCATTCGGCGTCGATGCCGACGCCGCCCTCGACAATCAGGCGGGCCGCCGAACCCATGGTGAGGCGGCGGCTGGCTCGGCGTTCAACGGGAGGGGGCGAACTCGTCATCGAAGTGTCACGTAATACCTTGTCCGGCATTCTAGCCGGCATTGCGGCGCACCGGCGGGAGGACTTTTCAGCCGTCGCGGCGAGCGCCCTGCAGCGCGTAGTCGGCCATCGCGGCAACCACCGCCTCGGCCTCGCCCACCGCCGCCAGCAACTCGACCTCGCACTGCGGGTGCAGGGCCCGCGCCGCGTCCAGCAACTGCGGCAGATCCTTCTTCACATGCCCGCCCTGGGCAAGGAACATCGGCACCACGGTGATGCGCGTTGCGCCGCCGCGCGCGAGGCAATCGATGGCCTCCACCAACCCCGGCTGCATGAACTCCAGAAACGCCACCTCGACGTCCACACCTCCCGCGGCGCGCACGGCATCGCGCACGCGCTCCATCGGACGCGCCCATTCGGGGTCACGGGCGCCGTGACCGAAAAGGATGATGGCGGACTTGCTCATTGCGGACTCTCCGTGGATTGCGCGCTGCGCGCGAGCAGCGCGTCGAGCGCACGTGACGCGGCAAACAGGCCGACGGCAGCCGTCACCGCCATGCTGGAACCGTAGCCGGCGCACGCCAGCCCCTGCGGACCGGTTTCGCACACCGCGTCAGGCATGCGCAGGGGCTCATCGGAATACACCGCCAGTATGCCGAAACGACGCTTCGGGTCACGCGAAAACCCGTGTTCGGCGCGCAAGCGCTTGCGCAGCTTGGCGAGCAGCGGATCCTGTTCGGTACGCGACAGGTCATCCACGCGGATGCGTGCCGGATCGCTTTTTCCGCCGGCACCACCGCACACCACCAGCGGCACGTCGGCCGCGCGGCAGGCCAGCACCAGCGCGGCCTTGGCGAGCACGTTGTCGATGGCGTCGACCACCACGTCGCAGCCGGCCACCAGCCCGGCCGCATTGTCGGCGCTGAGGAACTCTTCCACTGCCTCGACCACGATGCCGGGGTCGATGGCGGCCATGCGCTCGCGCATGGCCTGCACCTTGGCCTGGCCGAGAGTGGACTCGAGCGCATGGATCTGACGGTTGATGTTGGACTCGGCAACGTGGTCGAGATCGACCAGCCGCAGCCGGCCCACGCCACTGCGTGCCAGCGCCTCGGCCGCCCACGAGCCGACCCCGCCCACGCCGATGACGCAGGCGCGAGACTGCGCCAGGGCGGGCAGCGCGCGCTCGCCATACAGACGCGCGATGCCGCCAAAGCGACGGGCGCGGTCAACTTCAGCGGACTGGGTTTGCGGACGGCTCACGCGGTGACCGGCTCCGGGCACTTGTCGAGCCACATGCCGAGGCCCTGCGCATTCATGTCGAGATCGGTGCGCAGCAGTTCGAGCACCGCATCGGCGTCGACCGGCGCACCCTGGCGCTCGACCTCCTCGCGCACGATCTGCTCCAGCCCGGCAAGGATCTCGACGTGACGCTTGATGCCGTAGCCGCGCGCAGCGCGCGCCACCGCCACCTGCGCATCGATCAGGCGATGCAGGTCGGCGGCCATGCGCTCGACGCCGGTGACACGGCTGTAGTGGCCGAGGTAGATGGCCTCCGGTCGCAGCGAGACGATGCGGTCGATGGACGCATGAAGCGCCTCCGGATCGAACTCCGACGGCATCGTGGAAGGAAAGACGAAGCAGCGCCCGTCCCCGTCCAGCTCACGATAGGAAACCCCGAAGGTGTCGCCGACAAAGCACGCATGCGCCTGCTCGTCCCACAGCGCAATGTGGTGACGGGTGTGGCCCGGCGTGTCGAGCACGCGGAAGACGCGCTCGCCGAGCGGGATGCGCAGCCCCTCTTCCGCCGCGACGATGCGCTCGACCGGAATCGGCACCGGTTCGCCGTAGAGTTCGAGCACCCGCTCCGAGCCATAGACCTCGGCATTGGCACTCCACAATCGGGTCGGATCGGCCAGATGGCGCACGCCACGCGGGTGCACCAGCACCTTGGCATTGGGCAGCGACTGCATCAGCAAGCCGGCGCCCGAAGCGTGATCAAGATGGATATGCGTGAGCACCAGCCACTCGACGCAGGACGGCTCGATGGCAGCCGCCTGCAGGGCCGCCAGCACACGCGGCACCGACGCCGTGGTTCCGGCATCGATGATGGCCGCGCGGCCACGGTGAATCACGACATGGATTGCTGCCAGACCTTCCCGACCGTAGCCGGCATCGATCGCAAGTACCCCGTCGGGGTGTGCGGTCACGTACTGCACCTTGCTTCCTCCAGGCGCGAAGCGCCGATGAACCGCGGTATTGTATATGGGCCAAGCCCAAAACCTTTCAACCGCAACACCTTGACCCAGTTCATGCCATTCGACTTCGACCGCATCATCGACCGCCGCGGCCTGCCCGGTGAAAAGTGGGGCCGTTATGCCGGCCGCGACGTGCTGCCGCTGTGGGTCGCCGACATGGACTTCGCCGCCCCGCCGGAAGTTCTCGCCGCGCTGCAGGCGCGCCTCGACCACGGCGTGTTCGGCTACACCTATGCGTGGCCGTCACTGGAGCAGGCCGTCGTCGACGGGCTCGCGCGCGACCATGACTGGCACATCCAGGCCGACTGGCTGGTGTGGCTGCCGGGCGTGGTCACCGGACTCAACCTCGCCTGCCGCAGCGCCGCGCCACCGGGCTCGAAGGTGTTCACCGCCACGCCGGTGTATCCGCCCTTCCTCGGCGTGGCCGCCAACAACGATTGTCAGCTCGTCAGCGTGCCGCTCGAAGAGCACAGCGGCCGCTGGGAATGGAACCGCCCCGCCACGGCAGCCGCGCTGGACGACGCCACCCGCCTGTTCCTGCTGTGCAACCCGCACAACCCCACCGGCCGCGTCTTCGACCGCGACGAACTGGCGTGGATCGCCGCGCTCGCCGCACGCCACGACTTCATCGTGTGCGCGGATGAAATCCACTGCGGCCTGGTACTCGACACCGAGCGGCCACACTGCCCCTTCGCCTCCCTCTCGGCGGATGCCGCGCGCCGCAGCATCACGCTGATGGCCCCTTCCAAGACCTGGAACATCCCCGGCCTGTACTGCTCCTTCGCCGTCATCCCCGATGCCACACTGCGCCGCCGCTTCACGCAGGCCATGCGCGGCATCGTGCCGACCCCCAACGTGCTCGGCCTGGTCGCCACCGAAGTGGCCTACCGCGACGGCGATGCCTGGCGTCAGGCCCTGCTCGCTTACCTGCGCGGCAACTGCGACATGGTGATGGAAGAGATCGCCCGCATGCCCGGCCTGCGCACGACCCGCCCGGAGGCGACCTATCTGGCGTGGATCGACTGCCGCGACAGCGGCCTCACCGATCCCGTCGCCTTCTTCGAGGCCGCCGGCGTCGGCCTGTCCGACGGCGCGCCATTCGGCATGCCGGGTTTCCTGCGCCTGAACTTCGGCTGCCCCCGCGCCACGCTGCGCGAGGCCTTGCGCCGCATGCACGCAGCGCTGACCTGAAATGCAAACGGCGCCCCACGGGCGCCGTCCTGGATCAGGCCAACGGGACGATCAGAACGGAATGTCGTCGTCGAAGTTGCCGAAGCCGCCGCTCTCCGCCGGTTTGGCCGCCGCCTGCGGCGCCGGGCGTTGCTGGCGCTGCGGCGGGGCGTCGTCGTAACCGCCGGACTCCTGACGCCCCATCGGCGCGTCACCGCCCCCGCCGGAACGCCCGCCGAGCATCTTCATCTCGTCGGCGCGGATCTCGGTGGTGTAACGGTCCTGGCCATCCTTGTCCTGCCACTTGCGGGTCTGCAGGCGGCCTTCGATGTACACCTGGCTGCCCTTGCGCAGGTATTGCGCGGCGATCTCGGCCAGGCGACCGAACATCGCGACGCGATGCCACTCGGTGGCTTCGCGCTTCTCTCCGGTGCTCTTGTCCTTCCAGGTTTCGGTGGTCGCGATGCGCAGGTTGCAGATCGCGTCGCCGGACGGTGCATAACGGGTTTCGGGATCGGCGCCGAGGTTACCGATCAGGATTACTTTGTTGAGGGATGCCATCCCGTCCTCCTGGTTGTTTGAATCAACCCGCCCGCGCCGCGGCTTCAAGCCTGCGGGGCGGCGGTGTCATGGTGAAAGCCAGCGCCAGCCAGAGCAGGGCGATTGCAGCGCAGGTCAGATTGACCGCCCCGGCGCCGAAATGCTGGGCCAGAAAACCGCCCAGCATGCCGCCCAGAAACAGGCCGGCCGACTGCAACGTATTGTACACACCGAGGGCGGTGCCTTTGGATTGCGGTGGTGCGATGCGCGAGATCCAGGAAGGCTGAGTGGCTTCAAGCACGTTGAAGGCAATGAAGAAGCCGGTCAGCCACAGCCCGATGCTCCACACCCCGACGCCGGCAAACAGCAGGCCGATCTGCACGACCACCAGCAGCATGATGGATGCATTGAAAACGAGTTTCAACAGACCCTTGCGCTCGGCCAGAATGATGGCCGGCACCATGAACAGGAAGGACACCAGCACAGCCGGCAGATAGACCTTCCAGTGCTCGGCGAGCGGCAGACCGCAGACGGAGACCAGCGCGGCCGGCACCAGCACCCACATCGTGGTCTGGATGAGGTGCAGCGCGAAGACACCGAAATTGAGCCGCATCAGTTGTCCGTTGCGCAGCACATCTCCAAAGCTGCCGGCGGTCGGCCGCGGCACCGGCGGCGCGTCCGGCACGACCTTGAGCACCAGGAAGATTGCTCCGGCGGCCAGCACGGCGGTGAGCCAGAAGATGCCGCTCATGCCGATGAGCGAATACAGCAGCGGCGCAGCCACCATCGAGAAGGCAAAGACCAGGCCGATGCTGGCGCCGATCATCGCCATGATCTTGGTGCGATGCTGGTCACGCGTGAGGTCGGCCGCGAGCGCGGTGACGGCGGCAGAAATGGCGCCCGCGCCCTGCAGCACGCGGCCGGCGATGACGACGTAGATGTTGGGCGCGAGCGCGGCGACCGCGCTGCCGACGACGAACAGCAGCAGTCCGAAGACGATCACGGGCTTGCGCCCGAAGCGGTCGGAGGCCGCACCGAAGGCAATCTGCAGGAATGCCTGCGTCAGTCCATAGGCGCCGATCGCGAGCCCGACCAGGGTCAGGTCATCGCCCCCGGGAATCTGATGGGCATGCACTGCAAACACCGGCAGGATCAGGAACAGGCCGAGCATGCGCAGGCCGAAGATGGCAGCCAGGCTGGCACCGGCTCGCCGCTCCTCGGTGGTCATCTTGTCGTGCGCGGGAGAACTCATGCGGGCGGTCAGGGCGATTCGGGCGAAGGGGCGATTCTATCAGCCACGGCGCGGATCGCGTCGCTCGCCCGGGACATGGCCGGTTGGCCCGCGCTGCACGGGTTTGTGCCGGGCCGGGCTTCTCTCGTATAGTGGCGTGTTCCCTACAGCCAGCAGACGCCATGGAAGAAATCCGCATCCGCGGTGCCCGCACGCACAACCTCCGCAACATCAGTCTGGACCTGCCGCGCAACCGGCTGACCGTGATCACGGGCCTGTCCGGCTCGGGCAAGTCATCATTGGCTTTCGATACGCTGTATGCCGAAGGGCAGCGCCGTTATGTCGAGTCGCTGTCGGCCTATGCGCGTCAGTTCCTGCAGTTGATGGAGAAGCCGGATGTGGACCTGATCGAGGGCCTCTCGCCCGCGATCTCGATCGAGCAGAAAGCCACCAGCCACAACCCGCGATCGACGGTCGGGACGGTCACCGAAATCCACGACTATCTCCGCTTGCTCTACGCCCGCGCCGGCACGCCGCACTGCCCGGATCACCCCGAACAGAAACTGGAAGCGCAGACCATCTCCCAGATGGTCGATCACGTGCTGGCACTGCCCGAGGAGACGCGGCTGATGATCGTCGCCCCGGTGGTGTCGGGCCGCAAGGGCGAGCAGAGCGACCTGTTCGCCGAGTTGCGGGCGCAGGGCTTCGTGCGCGTGCGGGTCGATGGCGAGGTGCACGACCTCGATTCCCTGCCGCCGCTCGAGAAGGGCCGCCGCCATACTGTGGAGGTGGTGATCGATCGCTTCAAGGTACGTGCCGACCTGCGCGGCCGTATAGCGGAGTCCTTCGAAACCGCCTTGCTGCACGCCGAGGGGCGGGCAATTGCCGTCGAACTCGACAGCGCGCGTGAGCACCTGTTCTCTGCCCGCTTCGCCTGCCCGATCTGCAGCTACGCGCTGGCGGAACTGGAGCCCCGGCTGTTCTCGTTCAACAACCCGGCCGGCGCATGCCCGAAATGCGACGGCCTCGGACATGTGGAGTTCTTCGACCCGGCGCGCGTCGTCGCCCACCCGGAACTGTCACTGGCGTCCGGCGCCATTCGTGGTTGGGACCGCCGCAACCAGTTCTATTTCCAGATGCTGACCGGTCTGGCAGTGCACTACGACTTCGACGTCGAGACGCCGTTCGGGGAATTGCCGGAAGCTGTTCGTGACATCGTCCTGCACGGCTCGGGCAACCAGAAGATCACCTTCCGCTACTTCTCCGACAGCGGACGACTGGTGGCCAAGGAGCATCCGTTCGAGGGGATCATTCCCAACCTCGAACGCCGTTTCCGCGAAACCGATTCGGTGACCGTGCGCGAGGAACTGGCCAAGTTCCGCGCCACCCAGGCCTGCCCCGCCTGCAACGGCTCACGGCTGCGCTCGGAAGCACGTCACGTACTCATCGGCTGCCTGCCGATCGACCGTGTTGCCGCTATGCCGCTGTCGGATGCACGCAGCTTCTTCGATACGCTGCAACTGACGGGCCACCGCGCCGCCGTCGCCGACAAGATCGTGCGCGAGATCGGCAACCGGCTGGGCTTTCTGATCGACGTCGGGCTGGGCTACCTGTCACTGGACCGCTCGGCCGACACGCTGTCCGGCGGGGAAGCCCAGCGCATTCGCCTGGCCAGCCAGATCGGCTCCGGTCTGACCGGGGTCATGTACGTGCTCGACGAACCCTCCATCGGCCTGCACCAGCGCGACAACGACCGCCTGCTCGACACCCTGCGCAGGCTGCGCGATCTGGGCAACACGGTGATTGTCGTAGAGCACGACGAGGACGCCATCCGCGCCGCCGACTATGTGGTCGACATGGGCCCCGGCGCTGGCGAGCACGGCGGCTGCGTAGTGGCATCCGGCACGCCTGACGAGGTTATCGGGGATTCGAACTCCCTCACGGGCGCCTATCTGTCCGGCCGACGAAGCATTCCGATGCCCGCCGCGCGACGCGTTCCCGATCCGCAACGCAGCCTGCGGCTGAGCGGTTGCCGCGGCAACAACCTGAAGAACGTCGATCTGGAAATCCCCTGCGGGCTGATGACCTGCGTCACCGGGGTTTCGGGCTCCGGAAAATCGACGCTGATCAACGACACGCTGTACGCCATTGCCGCCCGCCATCTCTACGGCAGCAATACCGAAGCGGCCGCTTTCGACGCCATCGAGGGACTGGACCACTTCGACAAGGTCATCAACGTCGACCAGTCCCCGATCGGCCGCACGCCGCGCTCCAACCCGGCCACCTACACCGGTCTGTTCACCCCCATCCGTGACTTGTTCTCCGGCGTGCCTGATTCACGTGCGCGCGGCTACGGCCCCGGACGTTTTTCGTTCAACGTCAAGGGCGGGCGCTGCGAGGCCTGTCAGGGCGACGGCATGATCAAGGTGGAAATGCACTTCCTGCCGGACATGTACGTGCCGTGCGACGTGTGTCACGGCAAACGCTATAACCGCGAAACGCTGGAGATCCGCTACCGCGGCAAGAACATCCAGGAAGTGCTCGAAATGACGGTGGAGCAGGCGCTCGATTTCTTCTCGGCCGTCCCGGCCATCGCACGCAAGCTCGACACCATGATGGACGTCGGACTTGGCTACATCCGCCTTGGTCAGAGCGCAACCACGCTGTCAGGCGGCGAAGCGCAACGGGTCAAGCTCGCCCTGGAACTGTCCAAGCGTGACACCGGTCGCACGCTCTACATTCTTGACGAACCGACGACCGGACTGCACTTCCATGACATAGAATTATTGCTCGGCGTCGTGCAACGTCTGCGTGACCATGGCAACACGATCATCGTCATCGAGCACAACCTCGACGTGATCAAGACTGCCGACTGGGTGGTGGATATGGGACCGGAAGGCGGCGACGGCGGCGGCACCATCGTGTGCAGCGGCACTCCGGAACGGATTGCCGAACACCCCGACAGTCACACCGGGCGTTATCTGGCACGGACGCTTGAGATGCATGGCGCACCAGCGGTGATGGCCATCAGCGAGTGAAGTGAGGTTGAGGGAGCAAGCAATGAGCGATCAGTTGAACGAGGCGGAAACCCGTTTCATGGAACGCATCGACCGTCGCGTCGACTTTCTCAAGACCCTGCTCACCGCGGAACTGGCCATCTATCTGCCGCCGGACGAACAGCAACGCAAGCGCGCGATCGAACTGATGGTCCGCATGACTGCGCGTCAGAAAGAGCTCCCGTATATCCGCCCGGAAACCCTGCAAAAGGCCACCAACCTGCTCAGCAGTCATGTCGAGGCGATGCAGAAGATCCTCCCCAACGACGTGCAGTACCGCAACCGCGTCCGCAAGCACTGGTAGGGCACATCGGCCTGCCGTTCAGGCTTCCAGGGCGCACTCGCGCAACAGCTCCAGCGGAATGATTTCAAGCGCGGCACGGTGCGTGGCCGCCAGCACGACGCCCGGCGCCACCCCGGCACGATAGGCCTCCAGCCATCGTGCCGCACACAGACACCAGCGATCACCCGGCTTCAGGCCGGCAAACCTGAACTCCGGACGCGGAGTACTGAGGTCGTTGCCTGCAGCGCGCGAAAAATCCAGGAACTCGCGGGTCACCTTCACGCACACGACATGGCGCCCCACGTCCTCCCCGCTGGTTTCGCAGCATCCGGTGCGGAAAAAACCGGTCAGTGGCGCGTAACTGCATGCCAGCAGCGGGCCGCCCAGTACATTCAGTTGCTCATCGATCTGCGTGTCACTCATGACGCCACCTCCACATCACTCCTCTTCATTGCCGCGGTAGCCCCGCGGATTCAGCGACTGCCATTTCCAGGCATCCGCGCACATCCGGGCCAGATCCCGCTCTGCGCGCCAACCCAGCACCTGCTCAGCGAGGCCGGGGTCGGCCCAGCACTCGGCGACATCACCGGGGCGGCGTGGCTCCACCGTATAGGGCACGCGCCGACCGCTCGCGGCCTCGAAGGCATGCAGGACCTCCATCACGCTGTAACCTCGGCCGGTACCCAGATTGATGCACTGCAGACCCGACATTGCGCCGAGTCGCTCAAGCGCGCGGACATGCCCTTGCGCCAGATCTTCGACATGAATGTAGTCACGCACACCGGTGCCGTCGGCGGTCGGATAGTCATTTCCAAACACCTTTAGTTCCGGCAGGCGGCCGACCGCAACCTGGCTGATGTAGGGCATCAGATTGCTGGGCACCCCTTCCGGGTCCTCGCCAATCCGCCCGCTCGGGTGCGCCCCCACGGGATTGAAGTAGCGCAGGACCGCGATGGACCACCCCGGCTCGGCGGCGGCCACATCGCCCAGCACGTGCTCCATCATCCACTTGGTCCAGCCATACGGGTTGGTGGGCGCGGTCGGAAAATCCTCCCGCACCGGAACCGCGACCGGATCGCCATACACCGTGGCAGAAGAGCTGAACACCAGTTGACGCACCCCCACTTCGCGCATGACGCGCAGCACGGACATCGTCCCGCCAACGTTGTTGTCGTAATAGCCGAGCGGGTCTGCAACCGACTCCCCCACCGCCTTGAGGGCTGCAAAGTGAATCACGGCATCGACAGCGTGCTGCTGGAAGACCTGCTTCAGCGCCTCCGCTGAACGCACGTCCAATGCGTGAAAGGCCGTGAGCGGCTTGCCTGCAAGCTCGACGATCCGTTCGAGCACCGCCGGATGTGCATTGACGAGACTGTCGACCACCACCACGTCATGCCCGGCCGCCAGCAAGGCTACGCAGGTATGCGAGCCGATGTAGCCAGCCCCTCCGGTCACGAGCACACAAGCCATCACGGCCTCCGTAGAATCGGGAGAAATCAGACAGATCCTCCACTCAGGCCGTAAAGGATACCAGCCATGCCCAGCCGCCGCGCTCCCGCCTCCACGCCGGAACAGGACCTCATGCGTCTCGACAAATGGCTTTGGGCCGCGCGTTTCTACAAGACCCGGAGCATCGCCAGTGCTGCGATCGACGCAGGCCATGTGCGCATGGCCGGCCAGCGCTGCAAGCCTGGCCGCTCCGTCCGCATCGGCGAGGTGATCTGCATGCAGCGGGAACACGGTGAACAGGAAGTGATGGTGCAGGCCTTGAGTGCTTTCCGCAGGCCGGCGAGCGAGGCGCGAGCACTGTACGAGGAGACTGTCGGCAGTCTCCGGAAACGTGCCGAGGCTGACGAACTACGGCGCCTGGCACCCACGCCACAGTCAGCTTCCGGGCGCCCCACCAAACGCGAACGACGATCCCTCGAGCGATGGACCAGGCATTCCGATCGGGCATGATCACGGTCCGGAAAAAAGAAAAGGGGCCCACAGGCCCCTTTTCTGGATGAGTCGCATCAAGCGATCAAGCTGCTTCCTTGACCTGCTCGGCAGATTCCTCGACATCCGGACGATCCACCAGCTCGACCAGCGCCATCGGCGCGTTGTCGCCGTCGCGGAAACCGTACTTGAGAATGCGCAGATAGCCGCCGTTACGTGCAGCGAAACGCGGACCGAGCTCGTCAAAGAGCTTCACGACCATATCGCGATCGCGCAGACGATTGAATGCGAGACGGCGATTGGCCACCGTCGGCTTCTTGCCGAGAGTGATCAGCGGTTCGACGACGCGGCGCAGTTCCTTCGCCTTGGGCAGAGTCGTCTTGATGACCTCGTGCTGCAGCAGCGAGTTGGCCATGTTGCGGAACATCGCCTGGCGGTGGCTGCTGGTCCGATTCAGCTTGCGAAGACCGTTGCGGTGACGCATTTTCTATTACCTCATTCGACCCGCATCAACCGAGCTTTTCAAGCCCGGCCGGCGGCCAGTTTTCAAGTTTCATGCCGAGCGTCAGACCACGGGTGGCCAACACTTCCTTGATCTCGTTGAGCGACTTGCGGCCCAGGTTCGGGGTCTTCAGCAGCTCGGTCTCGGTGCGCTGGATCAGGTCACCGATGTAGTAGATGTTCTCGGCTTTCAGGCAGTTGGCCGAACGCACCGTCAGTTCAAGATCGTCCACCGGGCGCAGCAGGACGGGGTCGATGGTGACGCTCTCGACCCGCTCCTCGACCGGCTCGGTACCTTCCAGCTCGGCAAACACCGACAGTTGATCCATCAGCACGCGGGCCGAGTAACGAATGGCCTCTTCCGGATCAACCGCACCGTTGGTCTCGATATCGATCACCAGACGGTCAAGGTCGGTACGCTGTTCCACACGGGCGCTCTCGACCATGTAGCTGACACGGCGCACCGGGCTGAACGAAGCGTCCAGCATGATGCGACCGATGGCCTTGCTTTCGGCATTCTCGGGGCGCACGTTCGACGGCTCGTAGCCACGGCCCTGCTGCACACGGATCTCCATGTCCAGCTTGCCGCCCGGCGCGAGGTGGGCGATGACGTGATCCGGGTTGATGATCTCGACGTCGTGGCCGATTTCGAGATCCGCAGCGGTGACCACACCCTCACCACTCTTCGACAGACGCAGCGTGGCATCCGAGCGGTTGTGCAACTTCAGCACCACGCCCTTCAGGTTCAGCAGAACATCAACGATGTCCTCGCGTACGCCATCCAGCGTGGAGTACTCGTGCAGCACGCCTTCGATCGTGACTTCCGTCGGGGCGCTGCCGGGCAGCGACGACAGAAGGATGCGACGAAGCGCATTACCCAGCGTATGGCCAAAACCACGCTCGAACGGCTCCATCGTGACACGCGCCTGCACCGGCGAGATGTTCTGCACGTCAATGATGCGCGGTTTCAGCAGTGCATTGCTTTGCATCAGCAGTTCCTCGGGCTTATGTCCTGGGGCTAACCGGAGTTAGCGCGAATAGAGTTCGACGACCAGGTTTTCGTTGATCGTCGGCGGCAGCTCAGTGCGCTGCGGATAAGCCTTGAAGGTACCTTTTCCGGCCTTGGCATCGACATCCAGCCATTCCGGGAAACCGCGGGAACCGGCGGCCTCGAGGGCAGCCTTGACGCGCAGCTGACCACGGGCAGCTTCGGTGAGCTCAACCACATCGCCCGGCTTCACGACATACGACGGGATGTTCACGCGCTTGCCATTGACCAGGATCGAGTTGTGGCGAACCAGCTGACGTGATTCCGCACGTGAGGCACCGAAGCCCATGCGATAGACCACCGAATCCAGACGGCCTTCGAGCAGTTGCAGCAGGTTCTCGCCAGTCTGACCGCGACGACGGTCTGCTTCGGCGAACACACGACGGAACTGGCCTTCAAGCACGCCGTACAGGCGACGGATCTTCTGCTTCTCGCGCAGCTGGACGCCGTAGCCGGACAGACGCTGACCGGAACGCTGACCGTGCTGACCCGGCGCGTAGGAACGACGCTCGATCGAACACTTATCGGTGAAGCACTTTTCGCCCTTCAGAAACAGCTTTTCGCCTTCGCGACGGCACTGACGGCACTTGGGATCAAGATTACGAGCCACTTTCTACTCCTTCGTCAGATACGACGCTTCTTGGGCGGACGGCAACCGTTGTGCGGCACCGGCGTGACGTCCGTGATGCTGGAGATCTTGATGCCGATCGAATTCAGCGCACGCACGGCCGACTCACGACCGGGACCAGGCCCCTTGATGCGGACTTCAAGGTTCTTGATGCCGCATTCCTGGGCAGCCTTGCCGGCAGCTTCCGCTGCGACCTGGGCCGCAAACGGAGTGCTCTTGCGCGAGCCCTTGAAGCCTGCACCACCCGAAGTCGCCCACGACAGGGCGTTACCCTGACGGTCGGTGATGGTGATGATGGTGTTGTTGAAGCTCGCGTGAACGTGGGCGATACCCTCGGCAACGTTCTTCTTGACCTTCTTGCGAACCTTCGCAGCAGTCTTAGCCATTTATTAACCCCTGATCACTTCTTCTTGCCGGCGATGGACTTGCGCGGACCCTTGCGAGTGCGAGCATTCGTACGCGTACGCTGACCACGCATCGGCAGGCCGCGGCGATGACGGAAACCACGATAGCAACCGAGGTCCATCAAACGCTTGATGTTCATCGTGACTTCGCGGCGCAGGTCGCCTTCGACGACGAACTTCGCGACACCATCACGCAGACGATCCATGTCCGACTCGGTCAGATCCTTGACCTTGACCGAACGGGCAATACCGGACTCGTCGCAAATTTTCTGGGCACGGGTGCGGCCGATGCCGTAAATGGCAGTCAGCGCGATCTCGACGTGCTTATGGTTGGGAATGTTGACCCCAGCGATACGTGCCATTCGGCTATACCCCAAAAAGCGAAACGTTAAATTGTAATCTTAGGCAGCGCGCAGATCAACCCTGGCGCTGCTTGTGACGCGGATCCGTGCAGATGACGCGAACCACGCCCTTGCGACGAACGACCTTGCAGTTGCGGCACAGCCGCTTGACAGAAGCCTGGACTCTCATTTTGTTGCTCCTAATAGCCTTGTTTACTTCGTCCGGAACACGATCCGGGCTTTACTCAAGTCGTACGGCGTAAGCTGCACCGTCACCTTGTCGCCCGGAAGGATCCGGATGTAATGCATACGCATCTTGCCGGAGATGTATCCGAGCACGACGTGTCCGTTTTCAAGCTTCACGCGGAACGTCGCGTTCGGGAGGTTCTCGAGAACCTCCCCCTGCATCTCGATTACGTCTTCCTTCGCCATCTGCTCACCTGGAAGGCAAACCGGCGCCTTTGAAGTTCGCTTTCTTCAACAGGCTTTCATACTGGTGCGACATCACATGTGACTGCACCTGGTTCATGAAGTCCATCGTCACGACGACAATGATCAGCAACGATGTACCACCAAAATAGAACGGAACATTCCAGCGCAGAATCAGGAACTCGGGCAGCAAACACACCAAAGTGATGTACACCGCGCCGACCAGCGTAAGCCTCGTCAGAATCTTCTCGATGTATCGAGCCGTCTGATCACCGGGACGAATCCCCGGAACGAAGGCACCGCTCTTCTTCAGGTTGTCTGCCGTCTCACGGGGGTTAAACACCAGCGCCGTGTAGAAGAAACAGAAGAAGATGATCGCCAACGCATACAACATCACGTAGATCGGCTGCCCCGGAGCAAGCGTTGACGAAATGTCACGCAACCAGGTCATGCCTTCCGACGCACCGAACCACTGCCCCAGCGTCGCCGGAAACAGGATAATGCTCGAAGCGAAGATCGGCGGAATCACCCCGGCCATGTTCAGCTTCAGGGGCAGATGGGAGCTTTGTCCCCCATACACCTTGTTGCCGACCTGACGTTTGGCGTAATTCACCAGAATCTTGCGCTGCCCGCGTTCGACGAACACCACGAAGCCTGTCACAACAACCACCAACACGCAGATCACCAGAGCGGTGAAGGGGTGCATCGCGCCGGTACGCACCAACTCGAACAAGCCACCGATTGCACTGGGCAGCCCCGCCACGATACCGGCGAAGATGATCAGCGAAATACCGTTGCCGATGCCGCGCTCAGTGATCTGCTCACCCAGCCACATCAGGAACATCGTGCCCGTCACCAGCGTAGCCACTGTCACGAAGCGGAACATCAGCCCTGGATCGAGCACCAGCCCGGCCTGCGTTTCCAGAGCGATAGAAATGCCGATCGCCTGCGCAAGGGCCAGCACCAGCGTGCCATAACGCGTGTACTGCGTGATCTTGCGACGCCCAGCCTCACCGTCCTTCTTCATCTGCTCGAGCGACGGAACCGCCACCGTCAGCAGTTGCATGATGATCGACGCCGAGATGTAAGGCATGATCCCCAGCGCAAAGATCGTGAAGCGCGACAGCGCGCCGCCCGAGAACAGGTTGAACACGCCCAGAATGCCGCCTGCCTGAGACTGGAACAACTCGGCAAGCCGCTCGGGATCGATACCCGGAACCGGAATGTGCGCACCCAGGCGATAGACGATGAGCGCACCGAGAACGAAGAACAAGCGACGCTTGAGATCTCCGAAACGCCCGGTGCTACCCAGCGTGGCTGCAGTATTTGCCACTGGCTATCCCTGCCTTACTCGGCGGAAACGCTGCCACCCGCGGCTTCGATCGCCGCCAGCGCACCCTTGGTGGCACCGATGCCACGCAGGGTCACCTTGCGACCGATCTCGCCGGACAGGATGACCTTGGCCGACAGGGAATCCGCGGGGATCACGCCTGCCTGCTTGAGCACCAGCAGATCAATCTCGTCGATCGGCAGCTTGTCGAGCTCGGACAGACGAACTTCGGCATTGCGGGCGCGGGTCAGCGAAACGAAACCACGCTTCGGCAGACGGCGCTGCAGCGGCATTTGACCGCCTTCGAAACCGACCTTGTGGAAACCACCGGCGCGCGATTTCTGACCTTTGTGGCCGCGGCCGGCGGTCTTGCCCAGGCCAGAACCGATACCACGACCGACGCGACGCGCAGCCTTCTTGGAGCCCTCACCGGGCTTGATCGTATTCAGTCGCATATCAACCCCCGGACTTCACAAGGTACGAAACCTTGTTGATCATGCCGCGCACTTCGGGCGTGTCCTGCAGCTCGACCGTATGATTCAGTCGACGCAGGCCCAGGCCACGAACCGTCGCGCGGTGCGATTGCTTGGTACCGATCACGCTTTTGACCAGCGTGACCTTGATCTTCTTGTCGGACATCGCTTACCCCAGAATCTCTTCGACAGACTTGCCGCGCTTGGCAGCAATCTCCGCCGGCGTGCTGATCGCGAGCAGGCCGCTGATCGTCGCACGGACGACGTTGTAGGGATTGGTGGAGCCGATGCACTTGCAGATCACGTCGGTCACACCCATCACTTCGAACACCGCGCGCATCGGGCCGCCTGCGATGATGCCGGTACCGTTCGGCGCCGGCTGCATCAGCACACGGGCGGCGCCGTGATGGCCGATCACCGTGTGTTGCAGCGTGCCGTTGCGCAGAGCAACTTTCGTCATCTTGCGGCGAGCTTCGTCCATCGCTTTCTGCACGGCGACCGGCACTTCACGCGACTTGCCCTTGCCCATGCCGATACCGCCGTCACCGTCACCGACCACGGTCAGCGCGGCGAAACCGAGGATCCGACCACCTTTCACGACTTTCGTCACGCGGTTGATCGCGACCATCTTCTCGCGCATGTTGTCGTCGCGCTCTTCAGCTGCAGGCGCTCGTTTGCTTTGTTGCTTGGCCATACGAATCCTCGCTTAGAACTTCAGTCCGCCTTCGCGGGCGGCATCGGCCAGCGCCTTGACGCGACCGTGATAGAGAAAACCGGAACGATCGAACGCCACCTGCTCGATGCCGGCAGCCTTGGCGCGTTCGGCGATGAGCTTGCCGACCACCGTGGCAGCTTCCTTGTTCGAGCCGGACTTGATCTGGGCGCGAACGTCCTTTTCCACCGTGGAAGCAGAGGCGAGAACCTGCGAACGGCAACCGGAGATGATTTGCGCATAGATGTGCGCATTCGTCCGGAACACCGTCAGACGCACTGCTTTCAGTTCCGCGAGTTTGGCCCGGGTTTTGCGGGCACGACGCAGACGAGCTTGTTTTTTGTTCATGAAAACCGCCCTTACTTCTTCTTGGTTTCCTTGAGCACAATCACCTCATCCGCGTAACGGACGCCCTTGCC
>JAJLLM010000152.1:0-32296 GCA_033837965.1 Pseudazoarcus pumilus | reverse complement strand
ACCGGCGAGAAACGCATCATCGGTACCGGCCGCGAGGTCACCGGTCTGCGCAAGGACGGCAGCCGCATGCCGATGCGGCTGGCCATCGGCGAGGCGCAGATGGTGGAGGGCGCGACCTACGTCGGCTTCATCACGGACATTTCGGCGCGCAAGGCCATGGAGGCCTCGCTGCGCGAGCGCGAGGAGCAGTACGCCTCGCTGATCCGCAACATTCCCGGTGCCTCTTTCCGTTGCCTGCCGTCGCGCGCCTGGGAGGTGCTGTTCATCAGCGATGCCATCGAACAGTTGTCGGGCTGGCCGGCGTCGGACTTCATTGCCGGCCGCAAGTGCCTGGCCGACATCATGCATGCCGACGATTGCGGGCCGGTGTACGACTGCATCATGGAGGCGCTGGCGCAAGGCGCCGGCTATGTCACCGAGTATCGTATGCTGCATCGCGACGGCACGGTGCGCTGGGTGTGGGAGAGCGCCAGCGGGGTGTTTGACGACGACGGCACGCCGCGCTGGATCGATGGCGTGATCATCGACATCACGGCGCGCCGCGAAATGGAGGTCGATCTGCGTCTGGCCAAGGAGCGCGCCGAGCACGCCGCCGAGGTCAAGAGCAGCTTCCTCGCCAACATGAGCCATGAAATCCGTACCCCGATGAACGCCATCATCGGCTTTTCCGAGGTGCTGCTCGACACCTCGCTGCGCGAGGATCAGCGGCGCCACCTGAACACCGTGCATGGCGCCGCGCGCTCCCTGCTCGGGCTGCTCAACGACGTGCTTGATACCGCCAAGCTGGAGAAAGGGGCGATCGAGCTGGAGTGCGAGGACTTTTCGCTGCGCGAGCTGTGTCATCAGGTGGTGGAGATGCTGACACTGCAGGCGCAGCGCAAGGGCCTGCAGCTGAGCCTCGAATACACCGCGACGAGCGACTTCTATCGCGGCGACGCCCTGCGCCTGCGGCAGGTCATCACCAACCTTGCCGGCAACGCCGTGAAATTCACCGAGCAGGGCAGCGTCACGCTCAGCGTGGAGTCGCGCAGCGGTGGCGTCTATGTGGTCATCGCCGACACCGGCATCGGTATTGCCGAAGAGCGTCTGGCGCTGATCTTCGAACCCTTTGTGCAGGCCGATGCGTCGATGAGCCGGCGTTTCGGGGGCACCGGGCTGGGAACCACCATTGCGCGGCAACTGGTCGATCTGATGGGCGGGCGCATCGACGTGCACAGCGTGCTGGGCGAGGGCAGCACCTTCGGGGTCTTCCTGCCGCTGCCCGAGGGCAGTGCGCAGCGCGCCACCGGTGTTGCCGCGCCGGTGTTGCCACCGCTGCGCCTGCTGGTGGCCGACGACGTGGCGGAGAACCTCGAACTGCTGCGGGTCGCGCTGGGCAACGCCGGCCACACTGTGCATTCGGCCGTCGATGGTGAGGAAGCCTTCCGCCTGTTCTGCCGTGGCGAATACGATCTGGTGCTGATGGACATGCAGATGCCGGGCGTGGACGGCCTGGAGGCGACGGTGATGATCCGCGATTTCGAGCGCAGCGCCGAACGCGCGCCGACCCCGATCATTGCGCTGACGGCCAGCGTGCTCGACAAGGACCGCGCGGCGGCACGCGAGGCCGGCATGGACGGCTTTGCCTCCAAACCCATCGAATGGCCGGTACTGCAGCGCGAGATGGCACGGGTGATCGGCCTGCACGGGGATTTCGGCGAGGAGGCCGCGCCCGTGCGTCAGCGGGCGGCTGTCGAGGACGACGTGGATTGGGTCGAGGGCGAGCGCCGCTGGGGCAGCACGGCGGCCCTGGCAGCGCCCTTGCAGCGTTTCCTGGCGCGTCGCAGCGACAGTCTCGAACACGCCCGCAAGGCCTTGCGCGACGGAGATCGCACCAGCGTTGCCGCGGCCATGCACCGCCTGCGTGGCGCAGCCGCCAACCTTGCGTTGCCGCGTGTGCGGCGCATTGCCACACGCGTGGAAAGCGCGCTGGCGGGAGGCGCCGTGACGTCCACCGTGGCGGCGGGGCTGGACGAGCTTGCGGCGGCGCTGGATGCGGTGGAGACGGCTTTGGCCGAGGTCAGCGTGGCGCCGATCAGTCAGCCGTCGGGCGGCGTGGCGGGCGGACGGGCGGAGCTGCTTGAGCACGCCCGCGCGCTGCTGGCCAAGCTGCGGCGCGGCAGTGTCGATGCCTCGCACCTTGCGGCACTGGCTGCGCTGCTGCCGGCCGAGCGCTTCCGCAACCTGAGCGCGGCCATCGATGATTTTGATTTCGATCTTGCGGTACTGTGCCTGGAAACCGAGATCGACGCCGCTGACGACCCGGAGCAAGCATGAGCGATTCCGCCCCCGACGACGCCCGTCCGCGCCTCCTGCTGGTCGACGACGAGCCGGCCAACCTGCATGTGCTGCGCGAGATCCTGCAGGCGGACTACCGCCTGCAGTTCGCCCGCAACGGCCGGCGGGCGCTGGAGCTGGTGGCGGTGGAACGGCCCGACCTGATCCTGCTTGACGTGATGATGCCCGGGCTCACCGGCTTCGAAGTGTGCGAACGACTGCAGACGGACCCGGTGACGGCCTCCATCCCGGTGATCTTCGTGACCGCGCTGGGTGACAGCGTGGACGAGACGCGTGGCTTTGACGCCGGGGGCGTGGATTATCTGACCAAGCCGGTCAGCCCCTCAGTGGTGCGTGCGCGCATCCGCAACCACCTGCGGCTGGTGCGTGTCGAGGAACTGCGCGCGACGCGCCTGGCCATCGTGCAGTGTCTGGGCGTGGCGGCCGAGTACAAGGACGACGAGACCGGCCAGCACGTCATCCGCATGAGCCACTACGCGCGCCTGCTGGCACTGGCGGCCGGCTTGGGCGAAGCGGCGGCCGACGACATCCTGAACGCCGCGCCGATGCACGATGTGGGCAAGATCGGCATTCCCGACGCGATCCTGCGCAAGCCCGGCAAGCTCGACCCGGACGAGTGGAAGGTGATGGCCAGCCACGTCGAGATCGGCGCCCGCATCATCGGCGAACACGCCTCGGGGCTGCTCGCCATGGCGCGGCGCATCGCGCTCGGGCATCACGAGAAATGGGACGGTTCGGGTTACCCCAACGCTCTGGCCGGCGAGGAAATCCCGCTGGAGGCGCGCATCGTCGCCATTGCCGACGTGTTCGACGCGCTCACCAGCGAGCGTCCCTACAAGCGTGCCTGGCCGGTCGAGGAGGCAGTGACCTTCATCCGCGACCAGGCCGGACGCCACTTCGACCCGCACCTGGTCGAGCTTTTTCTTGGCGTCTTGCCCGAGATCGAGGCGGTGCGGGTGCGCTGGTCCGACTGAATCAGGCCTGATCGGGCACGAAGTTCAATGCCACCCCGTTGTTGCACCAGCGCTGACCGGTGGGCTTCGGACCGTCGTTGAAGACGTGCCCGTGGTGGCCGCCGCAGCGTGCGCAGTGGTATTCGGTGCGCGGGATGATCAGCTTGAAGTCGCGCTTGGTGCCGAACACCCCCGGCAGATGCGTGTAGAAGCTCGGCCAGCCGGTGCCCGATTCGTATTTCATGTCCGACGTGAACAGCGCCAGTCCGCAGCCGGCGCACTCATACACGCCCTTGCGCTTCTCCTGGTTGAGCGGGCTGGTGTGCGGCCGTTCGGTGGCTTCGCGGCGCAGTACGGCGAACTGCAGCGGGGTGAGCAGGCGCTCCCATTCCTCTTCACTGCGTACCAGCTTCTCGATGGCTGGTGCGGCGGCATCCGGCTGTGCCGCGGAGGCGAACAGCGGCGTGGTGGCGAGGGTGGCAAGGCTGCCCAGGAAAGTGCGTCGTTGCATGATCGGTTCCTCCAGATCAGGGCGTGCTGCCCCACAGTTGGTAGAGGCGCTTGTCGCGGCCGCAGGACGAGCGGTAGAAGTTGTAGCGCACCTGATTCTTCAGGTAGTAGTCCTGGTGATAGTCCTCGGCAGGGTAGAAGGTGCTGGCCGCCACGATCGGCGTGGTGATCTCCTGCTTGAAGGGCTTGTTCTGTTTCAGTTCGGCCAACGAGCGCTCGGCCACCTCGCGCTGCGCCTCGTCGTGATAGAACAGCGTCGGCCGGTACTGGCTGCCGCGGTCGCAGAACTGGCCGCGCAGGTCGGTCGGGTCGATGTTCTTCCAGAACACCTCCACGAGTTTCTCGAAGCTGACCTTGGCGGGGTCATACACCACCTGCACCGCCTCGGTGTGGCCGGTGCGACCGCTGGACACGGCGGTGTAGGTGGGATTGACCATGCGGCCGTCGGTGTAGCCAGAGGTGGTGGAGATCACGCCTTCAAGCTTGTCGTAGGGCGGCTCCATGCACCAGAAGCAGCCGCCGGCAAAGGTGGCCACGGCGTGGCCATCCGCGCGCGGCTCACTGGCGATCAGGTCCGATGCCGCAAGGCACAGGACGGCCGCGGCGAGTGCGCGTGGCAAAAGGGAATGTGTTCGGGGCATGACGGCTCCTCGTGACGGACGGTTTGGCATTGGAGCACGATCCCGGAGCCGAGTTCGTTCCGGGGGTGCATGACCGTCTGTCGCGGGAGTGCCGCGAACCTTACAGCGCGATGCAGGCGGACTCAGCCGCAGAGTGAAGAAATGAGCTGGCGCCGGCTGTGCTGCACGGAATCCACCATTTCCTGCAGTTCCGTGGCGTCGATGCGGCTGGCCGCCACCGCGTCGGCCAGATTCGGCGCGTTCTGGCCGAGCAGGTTCTCGAAGGGGTTGGGCGATTCGGTGAGGATGCGCGCGAGCTGCAGCGTTTCGGTGAGGTTGCGCGGCGGCCACGCCTTGATCTCGGGCGAGGTGTCGCGGTAGGCGTCGAGGATGCTGTCGGGCAGGCCGAAGACTTCGAGGATGACGCGACCGACGGGCGCATTCCAGGTGCTGACGAACTGCGCGAAGCGGTCCATGTCGTGCTCCAGCGCCGGGTAGTCGGTGGCGCGCGAGAGCAGGAAGAACTGGCCGATATCGACCATCATGCCGGCGAACATGGCCGCATCCGGGTGCGCCGAGCGCGTTTCGCGCGCGATCACGTTGGCCCAGCAGGCGATGTCCACGGTGTGCATCCACAGCCCGGTGGCGATCAGCTTGAGGGTGTGCGAGCGGAAGTCCTGCGCGACCTGTTCCGCGGCCACGGCGAAGGCGAGGCTGCGCAGGGAGTCGAGCCCGATGCGGCGCACGGCGTCACCGACGTTGGTGACCGGCGCGCCATACGGATTCATCAGTACGGCATTGGCCATGCGCACGGCCTTGGCCGACAGCACCGGCTCGGCGCGTGCGATGGCGGCAATGTCATCGAGCGAGGAGTCGGGATCGTCGGCGACGGTCTTGATGCGCAGCGACAGGTCGAGGACCGTCGGGAAGTTGAGACGGCCTTCGACCATCTCCTTTTCGATGCGCTCGCCGAAGGCCTTGAGCTGCTCGTCGAAGTCCGTCATGCAGTGCTCCGTACGTGGCCATGCGGCCGTGCTGTGCGTTAGAGGGTGCAGCTTGCACCGATTGCCGCCACGCCGGCACGCGCAACCTGCGCGTCTTCGTGCGGTTTGACACCGGAGACGCCAACCGCCCCGAGGATTTCGCCGTCGACGACGATCAGCTCGCCACCTTCGATGCATTGCACCGGCAGATGCAGGCCGGCCAGGCGGCCGCCGTTGACCATGTCTTCCAGCGCCTTGCTGGGGCGACGCGCGAGCACGCTGGCGCGGGCTTTCTCGGGCGCGACTTCGACGCTCATCAACTGGGCGCCGTCGAGGCGTTGCAGCCACATCAGGTGACCCCCTTCGTCGCACACGGCAATGACGACCTTCCAGCCTTGCTTGAGGGCTTCGGCTTCGGCCGCTGCTGCAATCCTGCGGGCGTCGTCGAGTGTCATGACCTGGCGTGTGCGCATCTGGGGGCTCCTTGTGAGGTGAGGTTTTACGGCAGAAGAATGGCGCGGAAATCGTTGACGTTGGTAAGCGTCGGGCCGGTCACGACGGAGTCCCCGATCTTCTCGAAGAAGCCGTGACCGTCGTTGTCGGCCAGCGCGTCGCGCGGGCGGATGCCGGCGGCCCAGGCGCGTTCCAGTGAGTCCGGGGTGATGATGGCACCGGCGATCTCCTCCAGGCCGTCCACACCGTCGGTGTCACCGGCCAGCGCCCACACGCCTTCCTTGCCGTTCAGCTCGATGGCGAGCGACAGCAGGAATTCGACGTTGCGGCCGCCACGGCCTTCGCCCTTGACGGTGACCGTGGTCTCGCCGCCGGAGAGCAGCACGCAGGGGCGCGGGAAGGGATAGCCGCGGGTGGCGATCTGGTGGGTGATGCCGGCGAAGACCTTGCCGACGTCCTTGGCCTCGCCCTCGATGGTGTCGCCCAGCATCACCGGCGTGACGCCGGCAGCCTTTGCGACTTCGGCCGCGGCTTCCAGCGCCATTTGCGGGGTGGCAATGAGGTGCGTCTCCAGTCCTGCCAGACGCGGGTCATTGGGCTTGACGCTCTCACCATCGGCGGATTCGAGAAAGGCGCGCGCGGCGGCCGGCAGTTCGATGCCGTAGCGGCGCAGGATGTCGAGCGCGTCCTGACGCGTGGTCGGGTCCGGCACGGTGGGGCCGGAGGCGATGTCCATGGGGTTGTCGCCCGGCACATCCGAGATCAGCAGGTTCACCACGCGCGCCGGGTGGCAGGCCGCGGCGAGGCGACCGCCCTTGATGCGCGAGAGGTGGCGACGCACGCAGTTCATCTCGGAGATGTTGGCGCCGGAGCGCAGCAGCGCGCGGTTGATGCCCTGCTTGTCTTCGAGCGTGATGCCTTCGCCCGGCAGCGGCAGCAGCGCCGAACCGCCACCGGAGATCAGGCAGATCACGAGGTCGTCTTCGGTCAGGCCCTGCACGGTGGCGAGGATGCGTTCGGCGGCGTCGAGGCCGGCCTGATCCGGCACCGGGTGGGCGGCTTCGAGGATTTCGATGCGCTCGCACGGCACGGCATAGCCGTAGCGCGTGACGACCACGCCCGACAGTTCGCCCGGCCAGTGTTTTTCGAGCGCGCGCGCCATTTCGGCCGAGGCCTTGCCGGCGCCGATGACGATGGTGCGCCCCTTGGGCGGCTGCGGCATGAAGCGCGGAATGCAGTGTTCCGGCTGGGCGGCGAGGATGGCGGCGTCAAACATCTGGCGCAGCAATTCACGGGGAGCGGGCATGATGCGTGTTCCTGGGTACGTTAGACGTGCGACACGCGCCGGCGGTTGGGCGCGGCGCGTGTCGGGATTGTTGCACGGCATCATCGGCGCGTGTGCGCAGATGATGCCGTCGTGGCGGTATTACTTGGTCAGCGCAGCGCGCCAGCCGAGGCCGGCGGAGGTGTTGCCGGCCGGCTTGTACTCGCAGCCGATCCAGCCGTCGTAGCCGGCGCCGTCGAGGTACTTGAACATGAAGGCGTAGTTGATCTCGCCGGTGCCCGGCTCGTTGCGGCCCGGGTTGTCGGCGAGCTGCACGTGGGCGATGCGCGCCTGGTTGGCCTTGAAGGTGTTGGCCAGTTCGCCTTCCATGCGCTGGGCGTGGTAGATGTCGTACTGGATGAACAGGTTGTCGGAGCCGACTTCGTCGATGATCGCGGCGGCCTGAGCGGTGTAGTTCAGGAAGAAGCCCGGGATGTCGAAGGTGTTGATCGGCTCGATCAGCAGCGGGATGCCGGCGGCCTTGAGCTTCTCGGCAGCGTACTTCAGGTTCGACACGAAGGTGGCGTGCGCCTGCTCCTTGCTCACACCGGCCGGGATCTTGCCGGCGAGGCAGTTGATGCGCTCGGTGCCCAGCACCTTGGCGTATTCGATGGCGGTGTCGACGCCCTTCTTGAATTCCTCGACACGGCTCGGATCGACGGCGATGCCCCGCTCGCCCGCAGCCCAGTCACCGGCCGGCAGGTTGTGCAGCACCTGGGTCAGGCCGAATTCCTTCAGCTTGGCGGCCAGATCGGCGGCCGGGTAGGCGTACGGGAAAAGGTACTCGACGCCCGTGAAACCGTCGTCGGCGGCGGCCTTGAAGCGATCCATGAAATCGACTTCGTTGTAGAGCATGGTGAGGTTGGCGGCGAATTTCGGCATTGCGGTTCTCCGTGTGTTCGTTGAGGTCGGAAAGTCAAAAGGATGGACGCCGATTGCCGGCGATCCATCCTCTCGTCGCCCTGACAGGCGAAGCGCCCCGCGTGAGCGGGGCGCAGGGGCATTACGCGTTGGCGGTCGGCGCGTCTTCGGCCTTCTCGGCAACCGGCTCGAACTCGTTCACAGCGTCGATTTCGAGACCCATCGGGATGTTGGTGACGCGCTCGAGGATGACCTCGATGACGACCGGCACCTGGAACTCGGCCATCCACTTGCGGGCCTGTTCGACGGCCGGGCCGAATTCCTTCGGCTCGCGAACGCGGATCGCCTTGACGCCCAAGCCTTCGACCACGGCGACGTGATCGACACCGTAACCGGCCAGTTCCGGCGCGTTGATGTTGTCGAAGGACAGCTGCACGCAGTAGTCCATCTCGAAACCACGCTGCGCCTGACGGATCAGGCCGAGGTAGGAGTTGTTCACCAGCACGTGGATGTACGGCAGCTTGAACTGCGCGGCCACGGCCAGTTCTTCGATCAGGAACTGGAAGTCGTAGTCACCGGAGATGGCGACGACCGGACGGTTGGCGTCGGCAGCGACCACGCCGATGGCAGCCGGGATGGTCCAGCCCAGCGGGCCCGCCTGACCGCAGTTGATCCAGTGACGCGGCTTGTACACGTGCAGGTGCTGGGCGGCGGCGATCTGCGACAGACCGATGGTGGTCACGTAGCAGGTGTCCTTGCCGAAGGCCTTGTTCATTTCTTCGTACACGCGCTGCGGCTTCATCGGCACGTCGTCGAAGTGCGTCTTGCGCTGCATGGCCACGTCCTGCTTGCGGGCCAGGCACTCGGCGGCCCAGGCGGAACGGTCCTTCAGCTTGCCGGCGGCCTTCATTTCCTTGGCGACGGCGATGAACTGCTGCAGCGCGGCCTTGGCGCACGAGGCGATGCCGAGATCCGGGCCGAACACGCGACCGATCTGGGTCGGCTCGACGTCAACGTGCACGAACTTGCGACCCTTGGTGTAGACCGCGACCGAACCGGTGTGGCGGTTGGCCCAGCGGTTGCCCACGCCGAACACGAAGTCCGAAGCCAGCATGGTGGCGTTGCCGTAGCGGTGCGAGGTCTGCAGACCGACCATGCCGGCCATCAGCTTGTGGTCGTCCGGGATGGAGCCCCAGCCCATCAGGGTCGGGATGACCGGGACGCCGGTCAGCTCGGCGAACTCGACCAGCAGGTCGGAGGCGTCGGCGTTGATTACCCCGCCACCGGAGACGATCAGCGGACGCTCGGATTCGTTGAGCATGGCGATGGCCTTCTCGGCCTGCGCACGCGAGCATGCGGGCTTGTAAACCGGCAGCGGCTCATAGGTGTCGATGTCGAACTCGATTTCGGCCATCTGCACGTCGATCGGCAGATCGATCAGCACCGGACCCGGACGGCCCGAACGCATGACGTGGAAGGCCTGCTGGAACACGCGCGGCACCAGCGCCGCTTCACGCACGGTGACGGCCCACTTGGTGACCGGCTTGGCGATGGACTCGATGTCCACGGCCTGGAAGTCTTCCTTGTACAGACGGGCCAGCGGAGCCTGACCGGTGATGCACAGGATCGGCAGCGAGTCGGCGGAAGCCGAGTACAGGCCGGTGATCATGTCGGTGCCGGCCGGGCCGGAGGTGCCGATGCACACACCGATGTTGCCCGGGTTGGCGCGGGTGTAGCCCTCGGCCATGTGGGACGCGCCCTCGACGTGACGGCCGAGGATGTGACGGATGCTGCCATCCTTGCGCATGGCGGAATACAGCGGGTTGATTGCGGCGCCGGGAATACCGAACGCGGTGTCGATGCCTTCCTTGCGCAAAACGGCAATAGCAGCATCTACGGCTCTCATGCGGGCCATGATGGACTCCTTAATGGAAAATGTTGGAAAAGTGGCGGAAATTCCGGTGAATGGCGGCAAGGATAAGGGCTTGGGGTACGCCCCGCAACTGCCGCATAATTCAAGACTGTCGATATCAGGAGTATCGAGTGGATCGCTATACCGAGTTCCGCAGCTTCGTGCTGGTGGCGGAAAAAGGGACCTTCGCCGCGGCTGCGCTGGTGGAGGGCGTGACCCCCGTCGTGATGGGGCGCCGGCTCGACGGGCTGGAGCGTCGTCTGGGCGTGAAATTGATGCATCGCTCAACGCGCGGATTGTCGCTGACCGACCTTGGTGAGCAGTTCCTGGAGAGGGCGCGCACGCTGCTGCGCGAGTTCGATGAGGCCGAGGCCAGCATCACCGCCGACCGCAAGACCGTGCGCGGCCACCTCGTGGTGTCGGCCCCGGCGGCTTTCGGCCGCCGCCACGTGGCGCCGCATGCCCCGGCCTTCCGCGCGCTGCATCCGGACCTCAAGCTGTCGTTCAACCTGACCGACAGCGTGGTGGATCTGGTGCGTGAGGGTTACGACATGGCGATCCGCATCGGTGAGGTGACCGATCCGAACTACGTCGCCATGCGGCTCTTCCCGAACCGTCGCGTGATCTGCGCCACGCCCGAGTATTTCGCCCAGCATGGCGAGCCGAAGACGGTGGAGGATCTGGCGCACCACAACTGCCTGGCCTTCAACCTGCAGGGCGGTCAGCAACGCGGCTGGACCTTCCTGCGCGATGGCAAGCTGGTGGCGGTGAAGGTCTCGGGTGATCTCGACTGCAATGACGGCGAGTTGCTGTTCAACTGGGTCAAGCAGGGGCTCGGGGTGGGCTGGCGTTCGATGTGGGAGATCCAGGCGGAACTCAAGCGCGGCGAACTGGTGACGGTGCTGGATGAATACGCCATGCCCAATTACGACATCCAGGCGGTGTACCCGCAGCAACGCTATCTGCCCGCCAAGGTACGTCTGTTCATCGACCACCTGCGCGAGATCTACAACGCGCCGGGGTACTGGGAAGGCGAGGCAACCCTGCCATGAGGCTGTCGCGCATCGTGCGCCCGCGCCACCCGCTGTTCTGGTTGCTGGTGATGCTGCAGGCGTTGTCCACCGCCTTCCTGCACGTGCTGGTGCAGCGTTATCCGGTGACCTGGCTGGCACTGGTGCTGAGCGCGCTGGTGATCCTCAACTCCAGCGTCAGCGCCGTGCTGATCTGGCGCCTGCTGCGTCAGCCCGATTGATTCAGGCGGTTCCGGTGGCTTGCCGTGCGCGCGCCTTGGCGGCGACGTAGTCACCATGGCCGATGTACAGCAGGTCGGCGATCTTGCGCATCAGGTGGTTCTCATGGGCACACAGCGTGCCGTCGGCCAGTGCCACCTGCCACATGTATTCAATGATGCGCACGCGCCGCGACATGTCGCAGCGGCGGTTGATTTCGGAGGTGAAGCGGTGGAAGTCCCAGGATTCGGCGGCGGTGGTGTGGGCTAGCTCCAGCAGGCGCTCGACCTCGTCGTCGGCAAGATCGAATTTCTCGCGCAGCGCGGCAATCGCCACCGCGCGTTCGGCTTCGCCGAGTTCGGTGTCGGCGCGCATGACTTCCACCAGCAGCACCGCGGTGGCAAGCTGCAGGCTGTGTTCGCCCGCGCTGCTGGGCAGGTTCATGCCGGGGTTGAGGGCATTGTCGAAGAGATCCTTGAGGGTTTTCAGCATGGCGTTCCGTTTCGGGTTTGGCGGGTGTCTTCGGTGAGGGCGCGATGAGCGAGCGGCGTCTGTGGCCGGCCGTCGCAGCCCTGATCCTGCTGTCGCTGATCTGGGGCTACAACTGGGTGGTGATGAAGCGTGTGCTGCACTACGTCGACCCGGTGGACTTTACCGCCTTGCGTCTGCTCTTCGGCATGCTCGCCTTGTTCGTTGTGATGCTGCTGCGCGGTGTTTCGTTCCGTCTGGCAGCGCCGGGGGCAACCATCGTGCTCGGTCTGCTGCAATGCGGCGCCTTCAGTCTGCTGATCCAGCTGGCGGTGGTGAACGGCGGTGCCGGCAAGACGGCGGTGCTGGTGTATCTGATGCCGTTCTGGCTGTTGCCGATGGCGTGGCTGCTGCTCGATGAGCGGATTCGAGGCTATCAGTGGGTGGCGATCGCTCTGGGTGCGGTCGGGCTGGTGTGCGTGCTCGAGCCCTGGGCGCTGCAGGCCACCCTGGCGAGCAATGCGCTGGCCTTGCTGGCGAGTGTCATCTGGGCAGTCAGCGCGGTGTACGCCAAGCGCCTGCGCAACCGGGTGCGGCTCAATGTCCTGTCGCTGACGGCGTGGCAGATGCTGTTCGGGACCATCGCGGTGTGTACCGCTGCGCTGTTGCTGCCCTCCCGGCCGATCGAGCCGAGCGCCTATTTCATCGGTGCGCTGGTCTATAACGCACTGTTCGCGACCGGCCTGGCCTGGTTGCTGTGGCTGTATGTGCTGGGGCACTTGCCGGCGGGCGTGGCTGGGCTGTCTTCGCTGGGCGTGCCGGCGGTCGGGGTGCTGTCGGCCTGGATTGAACTGGGCGAGCAGCCGAGTCTTGCCGAGGGGGCGGGCATGCTGCTGATCGCGGCCGCATTGATCCTGCTGAGCTGGCTTGCGACACGGAGGGCGACATGATTGCCGGGCTGACGCAGGGCTTTCCGTTGTGGGCGTTGCTGGTGTCGGTGCTCGCCTACTGGCGCCCGGAACTGCTCAACGGCCTGGCGGACTGGATCGTGCCGCTGCTGATGCTGATCATGTTCGGCATGGGCATGACGCTCACGCCCGAGGACTTCCGCCGTGTGCTGCGCCGGCCCGCGGCGATCGCCATCGGCGCGGGCCTGCAGTTCCTCATCATGCCGCTGGCGGCCTACCTGGTGGGCAAGGCCCTGGCCCTGCCCGAAGCGCTGCTGATCGGCTTGGTGATCGTGGGGTGCTGCCCCGGCGGCACCGCATCGAACGTGATCGCCTATCTGGCTCGCGCCGACGTGGCGTTGTCGATCAGCCTGACCTTCGTCACCACCTTTCTGGGTGTGTTGCTCACGCCGATGCTGATCTGGCTGTATCTGGGCGAGAGCGTGCCCGTGCCGGTGGCGAGCATGCTGCGCAGTCTGATCGAGATCGTGTTCCTGCCGGTGGCGGTCGGCGTGGCGCTGAATACGCTGCTGGGCAAGAGGCTGGCGTCCGTGAAGGAGGTGTTCCCCTTGCTGTCGGTGGCGGCCATCGTGCTGGTGATCGGCATCATCGTGGCACTCAACCATGCCCGTATCGCAGACAGCGGCGCGCTGGCAGCGCTGGCAGTAGTGCTGCACAACGGGCTGGGGCTGGCGCTGGGCTACGCCTGCGCACGCCTGATGCGACTGTCGGCGACGACGGCACGTACCATCGCCATCGAAGTGGGCATGCAGAATTCCGGCCTCGGCGTGGCTCTGGCCTTGCAGTATTTTTCGGCACTGTCGGCCCTGCCGGGCGCGCTGTTCAGCATCTGGCACAACCTGAGCGGCTCGCTGCTGGCATGGTGGTGGCGCCGCCACACGCCATCGGCTGGCGGCTGAAGTACTTGCCGGAAAAGGGGAAAGGCCGCCGATCCTGTCGAATCGGCGGCCTTTCGGATGGTGGTGGTGATGGGCGGAATCTGTGGCAGGTTATTTAAACTGTTAAAAAACAATGACTTGAGAGTGATTGTTTTTGGCCTGAGCCACAGCAAAGGCCGCCTCTTTGAGCCACATTACACCGGCGTCAATGCTTGGGCAAGGGCGTGGTCACGATGGTGCTAGCTTGGCTTGGAGTTGCTTGAAGACGTCCCTGCCAGCGTCGTCAGATTCGACCGCGAACAGGAACAGGCATCGGCCACCACTGGACTTCTCCCATTGGAAGCCAACCTGCATCTTCTCCTTGGAGTCGTCGTTGGTCTTGTACGGCTCCCCTTTGTACTCGACCACCAGCACGCGCCCGTCCTGTAGCTCGGCGACGAAATCGGGGTAGAAATAGTCCGACGCGGTTGGCAGCCAAAAGGAGCATTGTGGCTGCTTGTCAATGTTGCGCACCCAGTGCTTGACGAGGGGGTGGGCGTCCAAGGCTTGAGCGCAGAGGAACTCTTCCCCGGTCTTGCCTGCTTTCGTCTTCTCCCGTAGGTCGTGGATGACCGGGTAGAAGTGCTTGTTGAACTCGTAGCTCCCTTGGTAGAGGTTCCGGGCTGGATACCTGCCGGCGTCGAAGGTAAAGCTGTATTGCGCTACGTCTTCCAGCTTGGGGACGCTCATTTCGAACAGCCGACCTTGAAAACCCTTCTTCATCGCCTGCTGACGCAGGCGATCCACTTCGCTTTTGATTGCGTCTGCCAACTGGAAGCGAGCGCGCACCAGTGCGGTCAGGCTGAATCCTGCGGAGTGGATGAGATGCGCAAGCAGCTTGACCAGATAGGCCTGAAGGTCGAGCTGTGAGACGTAGGGCTGCCGTACTTGCACATCCAGCCAACGGACCAGGTCCTGTTCGCTGATGTGGCTCGTTACCTCATTGAGCTTCAGTTGCTGGGCGTCAATATGCCTGTACGTCACTTTCTCCCCGTTGACGTCAATCTCGAAGGAATTGACTGTCTCGCGGATAGCGAAGTTGCCCAATTGAACGGGGGTGTCTAGTAGGCTCCAGTCCCCTAGTTCTGCCAGGGTGTCTCTTTCGACAACTTCCAGATAGCCGTCGAGCTCAAGGCAGAGCTGTGGCACTGGAGTGAAGCTGATGCCCAGCTGGGCAGGAGCTTTCATCGCCTGTCGCATGGCTCGGTGGTCGGCAAACTGCTGTGCAACCTTGGCCTTGGCTTTGGTCGGTAGGGATGCCGAAATGAAGGCCTCTGCTTGCTTCAGCGTGTCGGTGTCGACGTCGCCCTTGAGAACGAGCGTCGCGCCTTGTGACGTTGGCCGAACTTGCACCTTCGCCTTCAGTTCCTCCGGCCAGTGCAAGGTGTCAGGAATAGCCGGTAATTCAATGTGGCAATCGGGCACCGCGGCGGCGATCGCCGCCGCAGCAGGGGCTGAACCCGAGCCGCCGGTTAGCGCCAAAGGCTGCTGTGGAACAATGAGCCCTGCCGTGTCCAACCGCTCGAAGCCCATGTTTTGCACGAGTCGGTCTTTCAGATTGCTTGCGGCCTCGGCAAAGTTGTTCGCGACAATATGCGCGTAGGCCCTGTTAAGCGGAGCCTGACTGCGGTCCTTTGCATAGGGCATACGCAGCACTCGCCCGAGCAGTTGCTCCACGTCTTTTGCGGAGTTCACGGACTGCAAACTCGCCAGTACGTAAGCGAAAGAGCAGTCCCAGCCCTCCTTGAGGGCTTCCACCGTGATGACGTAGCGTACCGGGCAGCTTCGGTCGAACAGATTGATTCCGTCGAGCTCTTTTTGGGTGCCGGTAGCCACCGCAATCTGTTCGGGAGGGATTTCCTCTTGCTCAATGAGGTGTTGCTTCACGACATCTACCGTTGCTTCGCCGCCCTTGGGCATGGCCTGCACCAGAACGATGGGGCGAACGTACTCAGGCTCCTTCTGTGCGACTGTTTCAAGTCTGTCGCGGGTCAGGCGGGCATCGCGCAGGCACTCGCGCCAGCCTTCGGGGTGCTCGGCAAGCACGATGGGCAGCTTAATCATCTGCTCGGCCCGCAGTTCCTGCGCAGACACGTGGTAGAGCACATTGTTGCCAGCAACCGGAGTGGCAGTCAGTTCCACTACACAAGCTGGATTCAGCCGACCTAGCGTCTTGAAGAAGCGGTCTGTGCGATTGTTGTGAGCCTCATCGACAATCACCAACGGCCGATGCAGGTGAATCCAGTTGGCCACCGACCACTTCACGCGCCCAACATCCTTCTCCGTGAGAAAAGGCTGATTCGTTACGTCTGCGAGAGTGACCTTGTCGAGACCCGCCGCCTGATCCGGCGGCAGGTCTCGAAAGTGCTCCTGCAATTCTTCGAAGAACGCATAGACGTTGCGTTTGCTGGTGTCCGATACGTTGAGTGACTGGATGGTTGTCACGACGATGATGCAGGCACTGCCCACATCGCCCGAGCCGATGGTTTGCAGGCTTTCAAGGTCGGCTATCCGCAGCCGGTCCCCGAAGTGTTGGGTAAGCGCTTGGCGGTAGGGGTGACGCGCGTCCGAGAGGGCTTCCAGGGTCTGACTGCGGATGGCGTCTGAAGGCGTCAGCCACAAGGCAATGGGCGTCTCGGAGTCGTTCAGAGCCTTGCCTAACTCTGCAACGGCATGCGCTGCCAAGAGGGTTTTGCCGCCTCCGGTGGGGACTCGCAGGCAAACGCTGGGGATGCCGGGAAAAATCTCGTGGTATGCATCGCCGGCCCGGTTCTGGGCTTGCATCGTTTCCTGCCATGCGTCGGCTATGGGCAGCGAGCGACAGCGTTTCACGAAGGCGACCAAGGTGGCTAGGGCGTCGTTCTGGTATTTCTTCAGGCTCAGCATCGTGGGTTCTCAGCGCATGTTCACGTCGTAGGGAATTTGCTTGAACGTCACACCCTCGGCTGCCAGACGAGCCGGACCCGGGCGGGCAGTTTCTCCATACACCACAAACGGTACTTGGATTGGGCACAGATCCCGCAGATGGGAGAGAACGGCGCTCGTCAAAACGTTGCCGCCTGCGGGCCTCCTGTCCCCCAAGATGCCGTTGTAGAGCAGGAAGTAGGCCTTGCCGCCGTGCGTTCCCAAGAAAGGACTGTCGAAGGCTTGTTGTCCCGGAGTGCCGGTTTCCACGTGCCAGATGTAGGCCGCCAAGGTCGAGAACCGCACCGCCTTATTTAGTTGGCCGTGTTCGTTGAATGCCGGCTCACCAAGGGTAAGGAAGGAAAACCCTCCGCCACCCTTCCAGCCTACCGCCTCGCTGATGCCACCTTGTTCGCCAGCAATAACCTTTTCCATCCTTGGTAAGCAATGCGTATTGGCATGCTCTCCCATTTCGATACCGATGTAACAACGGCCCATTTTGTGGGCAACTGCCGTCGTGGTGCCAGAACCAAGGAAGGAGTCGAGAACGAGGTCCCCAGGGTTGGAAGAAATTTGGAGAATTCGTGACACTAGCTGCTCCGGTTTAGGCGTCGCAAAGGGCTCTATGTTTGGCAAGAGCTTGGTCAAATGGTCTCTCTTCGCACTTTGATTCGTACCGGCTTCTTCCGCGGGCCACCACGTCCGCGGTGCAACCCCTTCTCGGACAACAGTGGCGTATCGCTTTATGACTGGCAGGCTATCTCCCTTCCTGCCGAAATACACTCGACCTTCCGCTCGAGCTACCTTGAAAGTTTCTTCTGAAAATGCCCAATAACGGCCACGCTTTGGAGTCACCACTCTTCCGGAGGGTAGAGTGATTGGAAACCGTTGTTTCTCCGTTCCGCTTTTTGCGGTGCCGTCATCACCCTGCCGCCAAGGGCCTCTAGGGTCGTTGTCTGGGTTCCTGAAGCGGCCCGCTTGAACCACTGAGCGTTCAAGGAGGTTGCGTGTTTCTGCCCATTTTTTTCTTTGCCGGGCGAAACCAAGAATCATGTCTTGCGACGTTGAAATGTCTGCGTCGCCTCGTCCCCCTTTGTCTTTCTCCCAAGCGATGGTCGCGATGAAGTTCGTGCGCCCAAAAACTTCGTCCATCAGGACCTTGAGGTAGTGCCCCTCATTGTCATCAATCGTTACCCAAATGCTCCCATCGTCTTTCAAAAGGTCACGCAAGAGAACAAGCCGGGGGTACATCATTGACAGCCACTGGCTATGTTCCAGTCTGTCATCGTATTGTTCGAAGGCGCTTTGCGTGTTGTAGGGTGGGTCAATGAAAATACATTTCACCCGGCCTGAGTAGAAAGGTAGCAGTGCTTTCAACGCTAGCAGGTTGTCGCCCTTAATGAGCATGTTCTCTGCCGCAAGTGCTATGTCTCCGTATGTTGCCTCCCGTTTTAGCAAGTGATAGGGGACTTGGTGGGCGGAGTCCTTAGCTTGGTTTTTGTTTACCCAATCGAGAAACGGCATTTTGCGTGTCTTGAGGCCGGAAATACGGGGTTGTCATTGTACCGGCGCTGCTCCTGCTTCGCAGGATCAGCGCCGGTCATGGTTCATGAATCGTTGTTGCTCCAGCTGTGGTCATCAGTGAACACGTCGTTGGATGACCACGGGCTGTTGTATGAATTAGTGTCGACTCCCCACGGGCTGCCACCTACGTCGATACCTGCCTCACTGTCGCTGGTCATGGGGAGTCCAGTGGCCGGATTGATGGGATTCTGAGTCATGTGATTACTCCTTGGTGGTTGAAATGCCCCGGCAACCCTAGCCGGGGGCTGGCTAGTCAGTCTTCGGCGGGAAGCAGGATGGTGATGACCGGCTCGCCGGCATCGCCGGGGCCTATGTGTAGGTGGAGGGTCGTCTGCTTCGCCCGGCGCGAGCGACCGCCGCGCGGAATCCGGTAAACCTGGAACGGGCATCGTGTGCCTGTCGCTCGCCGTGCGGCGAGGGATGCCATCCAGAGCACGTCCCAGAGCCGCCCCGGTTCGTCTTGTTGCGTTTGACGCTGGCTATCGGCCTCTGTCCATTCGACACAATCTGCCCATACCCCAGTGGTCATCGCTACCGGGATGCGAAAACCTGCTTCGCGTGCCAGTTGGCTTACATCGACCAGCGTGCCATCTGTAATCGCATCGGCTCGGGTGTATGCGTAAATGACGTTGCCGAAAACGGACGCCAACGTGTCGGATTGCTGTTCCATGTTGTTTCTCCTTTCAACTGACCGGGTTCCTAGATTCGGAGCCCCCTCGTTCCGTCCCGGCTTGGCGTTGAGGGGGTATTGCTTGCTGCCGTACTTCCTGAGTTCGTCGCCCTTTGCGTGCCATTCCCCCGGGCCTCATGGTGAGAACGCAAGGGCGCTGCCGAGGCCGCAGCCCTCTTAGGGAACGGGCGAAGGAGCGCACGCAGTGCCGCAGGCCCTTGCGGTCTCAGCGGAACGGGGGACGGTCGCTATGCGTGGGCGACGGACTCGAGAGGCGGAAGGCGAGTCCTCTGCGCCGATGACGGTAGTCGCGGCGATCCCGCCGCGACAGCTCGCACGGTCTGGTGACAGTCCGTGCCATGAATTCGCCAAAGCCTCGGGCTTGCCGTTGTTCGGCAGTGGCCGAGGGGCGAGTGGGGAGCCGCGCCCAGCCGTCGGCTGGGCGGGGGGAAGGGCATCGCTGCCCGCAACCCCCGGAGTCGCGCCGTGCCCCAGCACGGTCGATGTAGGGCAGGGGGGAGCCGGTTGGCGCTGGTGGCCCCAGCCATCCAGAGGCCCGCCTACGGGCCGGCAGCCAATCCGGGGGGCTGAGCCCCGGCGCCCGAGCCGGAGGCGCGGGAAACCCGCTCAAGTCGAACGCAGTGAGGACCGGAGCCGGCAGCGCGTTCAGCGCTGACGGTTGTGCGGGTTTCCCGCGCGTTGAGTGGCGCGCGAAGCGGGCTAGGAAAGGCGAGGGCGCCCTAAGTCTTTGGGGGCGTGGGCGGCGTTCAGACGCCCGAATGGTCGGCCGTGCGTCCAGCACGGTAAGAGGCCATGTCGCCCCTCGGTCGCGCTGCGGCCGTTCGTTCCCCCCGTTCGTCCCCCGTCGCATTGGCGAACGAATGGGGAGGCGGCGCTATACGGGTTGTCACAAACGTGGAGACAACCGATGACAGCGAAGGATGGCCGGGCAGTCGCCCAGGAGAATGAAATACGAGTGCTGCGCGCGCTGCATCGGTTCGGATGGTTGCGCACCCGCGACTTGGCGGCGTTGGTTTGGCAGCGGTGGGGAAGGAATCCCTCGGGGGAGCCGAGCCTAAAGCCTTCAGCGCCGACGGCCACGGGATTGCGTATGGCTCAGAGAACCCTGCGCAGACTGCGAGAGATGCGCCTAGTGCTGGCCAGTCGGGCACCGGATGGCAGCCTGATTTACGCCTTGGCCGAGGCAGGAGCCCGTCTCTTGCGGCAGGTTGGAGTAGCTGCCGCAACGGGCAAGGACTTGGTGCGCACTTTCAGCACCGCGCATTTCCGGCACCGCTGCATTGCCAACGAGGTCGCGGTCAGTGCCATCGTGGCCGGCTATCGCGTTTCTACTGAGCGAGAAATCTCCCAAGGGCTTTGGTTAGGTGGTGAGGAAGGTATCGCGGGTAAGAAGCCCGATGCTCTGCTGCGGGGTGATGGTCGGGTGTGGTGGGTTGAAGTCGAGCGTAGCCGCAAGAACACGAAGGATTACGCCCGCCTTTTGCAATGGCTGTGCGCGATTGGCCGTGATGCTTTTCGCCGGTCGGGGTCGGAGCTGTTGTGCGACGGCCTGCGTTGGGGGAAGGTGATGTTCGTCAGCACCAACGCCTTCAAGGAAAAGCTCTGCCGAGACTTGGCATCGGTTGGCTGGAAGAAAAGTCACATCGAGGCGCTGCTTTCGTTTGAGGTGTCGCTATACAGTTTCAAGGACATCAGATTCGAGTACTGAGGTATGCGACGGCGTGGGTTGGCACCGTCGTCAGAGTTGATTGATTTTCACCGTCTAAATCCTGCGGTGAGCCCCGCTGGACGCGTCGCCGACCCCAGCGGGGCTTTTTGTTTTTGGGCGCGGTGCGCCTCCCGCATGGGGCGGGAGGCGCTGTTATCTGATATGGCTTTTGTCTCAATGCCGGCCCGGATCGGCCGGCGTGAGCAGTCCGGATTTCAAGCGCCGGTAGTATGTTGCCCGGCTGACGCCCTGTTTCGCCCACGGCTCGCCATGCAGTGTTGTCGTTGCCGGGCGGCCACCGCGCTTGCCTCGAGCAGACTGAATGCTCGAGAAGGTGGCGTCACTGAAGTGGCGCCATGTCCACTTGGCGACGCTCTTGGCGATGGCCTTTACTTCGCTGTCTGCCAGTGGAACGTCGAACGCGTTCAGATGCTCCGCTTGTCCGGCAAGGGCTCGGTGCCAGATGTCGGGGGTCGCAGCGTTTCGCTTGTACTCCCGAACCCATGTGTATGCCCATGCCCTCAGTTCATCGAACAGGGTGCAATTCCGACCAAGGCCGAGCGTCTCGCGTGGTTGGCGGCGCTTCGGTAGCTCGACATACTCGGCTAGCTCGGCCAAGTCGTAGAGGTGCTGCACCCAAATGGCGTGCCATGAGGCGTGGAAGGGGTTTTTGGCGATTAGGCCAGCGTAACCAGGGTCAGCGCATAGCCTAGCGAGCAACGCGCTTTGAATCGCGGCTGCGTAGCGGATTGGTGCCTCCCGCGCCGCGTTACTCATGCCAACGGGGGTCGCCAAGCCGTAAAACAGGTGAGCATGAGCATTCTCGGGGTTCACAACTGTCAGTGTCGGTGGTGGCAAGTTGGCCTTTTCCCATGCATAGGCGGCGCCGGCATAGTCGACGTCGAAGACCAGCCATGCGGTTTCAAGTGGGGCGTTGGGCTGTAGATGCCGGTGTTGCAAAGCTGCGGAAGCTGGGCGGATTACAAGTCCGTGGGTCAAGTCATCAGAGCAGTAGGGCCGGCGCGGGAGCCGGGCTTGAAAAACGGTAGGTGTGTGCATCGGGGCTGTCGCCCCGGCGCTGCGTTACTTCAATAATTTCCTGATGCTGCAACATCCCCGATGACTGTCCTCAACCGCAGGCCGAGGCTCTCCATGTCAAGGGGTGAGTAAGCGTGCTCCACCAACGGACCTGCCCTTGGGGGCGGCCGTCGGTAGTTGCACGAGGGAGAATCGGCCCCCCGGGCCGCGCTTGAGCCAACAACGCGGACGGGGTGGCAGATAGTTCGTTTTTGCGAAATCGAGGGCGACGTACTGCGGGCGCTCAGCATCAGAAATCATGTGCTGGTCGGCGGTCTTCTCGTCCAATCTCGATAGATTCAGTTGCCAGCGTGCGCCATCGACCAGTGCGCTTGAGCCTCGGGCGGCGTTCTGGGATGACGTGTCTACATGAGAGGCGCGGTTGGCGTGATGTAGGCAGATCAAGGCCGCACCCGTTGCTTTCGCGAGCTGTTCCATTGCCACGACGAAGCGAGTCATTTCGCAGCTGTTGTTTTCGTCGCCGCCGTGCATTCGGCGCAAGGGGTCGATGATGACCAGCCGTGCTCCTTGGGAGATGGTTCGGAGCTCGTCGTACAGCGAGGTCGGCCGGCCATTGGCGAGCAGGGTGCAGGACTCACCAGCCATCGGAAGGAGGATGAGATTGTTGTGAAGGCCGGGGTCGCCCTGCTCATCAAGCCGCAAGAGGCACCGGATGCGCTCGGCCAGCAGGCGGTCCGACTCTTCGCCAGCCAAGAAGACCACCTTTCCGGGCGGGCTGGCAGGAAAGAGGCCTCCCGCAATCGGACGTCCAAGTGCCAGAGATGCGGCGATATCGAGCGCGAGCTGTGATTTTCCGGTCGCGCCCGGTGCTACCACGAGCCCGAACGTGCCGGGAAGCAGGCCGGGAAGGACAAAATCGAGCGGCGGGAGTGGGGCGGTAAGGGCCCAGTTTAGGTCTAGCGGTTCCAGCGGCACACGGTACTCCTGAGTTGGTTGAGTACCGTGTAGTGATGCTGCCTCAGGAAGTCGCCGTTCGTTTCGATGAATTTACAAATTGTTACGAGTCGCCTGCGACAGGTTTCTTGTCGCGTCGAGCTCGTTGGCATTGGAGTTCTTGCTCACGCAATTCTGTCGGGGTGACTGCAGGGGCAGGCAGGAATTTCAAGTCGTAGGTAATCTTGGACAGTTCCTCTGCGAGTATCCCTATGCCTGCGGGGCCGCCATACAGAGCGGCTGAACCATCATCAATCCGTCTGCCGGTGATGTAGTTCGATGCCGAGGTGTCGATACGACCACTGCGGCGAGCTGTTTCCCAAGAGTGGCGGAAACAGTGCATGCCAACCAGTCGACCGGGGGCGGGGGCAAGCAGGCCTTTGACGTGCTTGACGAACTCTTCCCCGAAGGTGGCACCACGCGAAAACGATGGGAAAAGGGCCGCCGACGCCGCGATCCTGGCGGACGCGACGTAATCCTTGAATCCAAGCTCGATGAGCTTGGGGTGTACGGGGATGGAGCGTTCGGAGCGTTTGCGATGTTTGAGCCGCGGCCGAATTGTGTTTTCACGGATGTGCAGTACTAGGCCTCCCGTCCAGTCGTCGATATCCATGACTTCTAGCCCTGTAAGCTCCTCGAGCCGTGCGCCGTGGTAAAGCGCCAGCAACGGAAGCCAGTAACCTGCATGGACGCTGACCGCGCGGGCCGTTTGAGGCGGCGGGGCGGAGAAAATCTTGCGAAGCTCCGGCAGGGAGAATTCTTGACGGGCTGTGCCGACGTTGGCGTTGACCTTTACCCGCAGGCCCTCGAACGGGTCGACAGTGGTGCGGTCAATTTTCCCGTTGACGCGACTCTCCCGCCAAATAGCGGCTGCGAAAGTCAGGCGGCTCTTTACTGTTAGTGGTTCAAGCTCTTTCAGAAGGCCATCACGCCATTTCACGACGGCCTCGGTAGTTAGTTTCGCAGGTTGGCACTGCGCGCTTGCCGCTAAGGTCGCCCAAGCTGTCTTGTAGTTCGCCTTGCTGGAGTCAGCAAACGTCGGCCGCTGCTCAACGTAGTAGTCAAAGGCCTCGTCCCATGACCAGTTTGGCGCCGCCGTTGGCGCCTCCGGGGTAGGTACAATTTCAGCAGCCCTCCTCCGATCCAACGCAGCCATGTAGCGCCGAAAGGCGTCTGCAAAAGGCAGTAAGTCGGGTGTAATCTGCTGAATCGTTTTGCCGGTGCTGGTGAACAAGAAGAACGCGAAGACCTTGCCGAATTTCCTCAGCAGCTCGACCTGTCCAGCTGTTGAATTTGGGGGTAGGTCGGCCGAGGACCAGACGAAGCGGTCTGGCTCCCGAATGTCGTCGGCTTCGTTTCCGGCGAGGACGGCGGTAATCCCTTCCTCGGCTGTTTGCTCGTCGGCCCCAAGCAGCTGGGCGTACATGGTCTCCGCGGCGTATTGAATTTCTTCCCGGGTGGGAGGCGCTGCGGAAGAGGCTAAGGGGCGTGGCTTTACGAACACATTGCGACTGCGCTCAGCCGCTTGGTCCAGCAAATGCGCGTACTTGCGGGCTTGTCTGGCTGCTTCGCGATGGTCGCTCGTGCGGAGCGAGAAACGGACGTACCCGTTCTTGCCGACTGTGGCTTCGACTGTGTCTAGGAAAACAATGCTTCCCGGTTCGAGTGGGGCCGGGGCGCGGCGCCGAAACCAATAGATTCGGCCTTTGAGCTCGGTGTAGGGCACGTTTGTGGGCTCCTCTTGAGCCACAGTTTGAGCCACACCCTTGAGCCTTGAAACCCTGTTGTTATCGGACTTTTTCACCATAACAACAGTTTAAGGAATTTTGGTGGTGATGGGCGGAATCGAACCGCCGACCTATGGGTTATGAATCCATCGCTCTAACCGTCTGAGCTACATCACCAACAAGCCTGCTAATATAGCCGCTCTCCAAATCAAGCGTCAAGCAACGGTTTCAATCGATGAAAAAGCTCTACATCCGCACCTTCGGTTGCCAGATGAACGAGTACGACTCGGACAAGATGGCGGACGTGCTCGGGGCCGGCGAAGGTCTGGTCAAGACCGACAACCCGGAAGAGGCGGATGTGATCCTGTTCAACACCTGTTCGGTGCGCGAGAAGGCGCAGGAGCGGGTGTTTCATGATCTGGGTCGTGCGCGTCTGCTCAAGCAGGAGAAGCCCGAGCTGATCATCGGTGTGGGCGGTTGCGTGGCCAGCCAGGAGGGCGAGGCCATTGTCGCGCGGGCGCCGTATGTCGACGTGGTGTTCGGCCCGCAGACGCTGCATCGCCTGCCGCAGCTGATTGCCGAGCGCCGCCGCAGCGGGCGCTCGCAGGTGGATATTTCCTTCCCCGAAATCGAGAAGTTCGACAACCTGCCGCCGGCGCGGGTGGAGGGGGCGAGCGCCTTCGTCTCCATCATGGAAGGCTGCTCGAAGTACTGCACTTTCTGCGTGGTGCCTTACACGCGAGGTGAAGAGGTCTCGCGTCCGCTCGACGACATTCTGGCGGAAGTCGCCAACCTCGCGCAGCAGGGCGTGAAGGAAGTGACCTTGCTGGGGCAGAACGTCAATGCCTGGCGAGGGCCGATCAGCAAGGACGCGGACGAGCTGGGCGATTTCGCCTTCCTGCTCGAATGCGTGGCCGAGATTCCGGGCATCGAGCGTATGCGCTACACGACTTCGCACCCGCGCGAGATGACACAGCGCGTGGTGGATGCCTACGCGAAGCTTCCGAAACTGGTCAGCCATCTGCACCTGCCGGTGCAGTCCGGCTCCGATCGCGTGCTGGCGGCGATGAAGCGTGGCTACACGACGCTGGAGTTCAAGGCGCTGGTGCGCAAGTTGCGCGCGGCGCGGCCGGATCTGTCGCTGTCGTCCGACTTCATCGTCGGCTTCCCCGGCGAGACGGAAGAGGATTTCGAGAAGACCATGAAGCTGATCGAGGACGTCGGCTTCGACGCCTCGTTCAGCTTTGTCTACAGCGCGCGGCCGGGCACGCCGGCGGCCGATCTTGAAGACTCCGTGCCGCAGACGACCAAACTGAAGTGGCTGGCACGCCTGCAGAAGAAGATCGACGAGCAGGCGCAGGCCATCAGCGCGGCCATGGTCGGCAGCGTGCAGCGCATCCTCGTCGAGGGGCCGGCGAAGAAGGGCGAGGGCGAACTGGCCGGACGTACGGCCAACAACCGCGTCGTCAATTTCCCCGGCAATGCGCGACTGATCGGACAGTTCGTGGATGTGACCATCGTGTCGGCGATGCCGCACAGTCTGCGCGGCGAGATCGTCGTGCGGGAGTCGTGATGGGGAGCATCGTGGAAGTGGTGTTCGAGCCGGTCGACAATGTGCGGCTGGCCAACCTGTGCGGCGCGCTGGACGAAAACCTGCGCCAGATCGCATCGGCTTTCGACGTCGGTATCGTGCGTCGGGGCGAGCGTTTCAGCCTGTCGGGCGAGAAGTCGGAACTGGCGGCCGACGCGCTGCAGCGGTTCTATGACCACGCGGCGGACCATCTGAGCCTTGATGACATCCAGCTCGGCCTGGTCGAGTTGCTGGCCAATGCCGAGCCGGTTGCGCGCCTGCCGCAGTCACCCAGGCTGATGACGCGCAAGACGGAGCTGCACGGCCGCACGCCGCGTCAGGTTGAGTATCTGGCCAACATCCAGGCGCACGACATCACTTTCGGCATCGGTCCAGCCGGCACCGGCAAGACCTATCTGGCGGTCGCCAGCGCGGTGGACGCCTTCGAGCGCGAGCTGGTCGAACGCATCATCCTGACCCGTCCGGCCGTCGAGGCCGGCGAGCGACTGGGCTTCCTGCCCGGCGATCTGGCGCAGAAGGTCGACCACTATCTGCGCCCGCTGTATGACGCGCTGTATGACCTGATGGGCTTCGACCGGGTGGCCAAGCTGTTCGAGCGCGGCAGCATCGAGATTGCCCCGTTGGCCTTCATGCGCGGACGAACGCTCAATCACGCTTTCATCATTCTCGATGAGGCGCAGAACACCACGCCCGAGCAGATGAAGATGTTCCTGACCCGCATCGGTATCGGCGGCAAGGCCGTGGTGACCGGCGACCTGACGCAGGTTGACCTGCCGCGTGGCCAGAAGAGCGGTCTGCGCGAGGCCTCGGAAATTCTCGCCGACGTGCGCGGCATTGCCTTCACCCGTTTCGGCAAGGAAGACGTGGTGCGTCACCCGCTGGTGGCGCGCATCGTCGATGCCTATGACCGTGCCCAGGCCGAGCGCGAGGCGGCCGCAAAGGCCCGCAAAGAGGGTGGGGCGTGAGCACTGCAACGCAGGCGCAATCTCCGCGCGCCACACTGTCGATGAACGTGCAGCGCGCGCTCAAGGTGGCCGAGCGCGAACATGCACCGAAGGCGGTCGATCTGCGACGCTGGGCGCGGGCCGCGCTGCGCGATCGCGACATCGAGGTGGCGGTGCGACTGGTCGGCGAAGACGAAGGACGCGCGCTCAACCTCGACTATCGCGGCCGTGACTACGCCACCAACGTGCTGACCTTCACCTATGGCGAGGAAGCCGGGGGCGAAGACATGCCGCTGTACGGCGACATCGTGCTGTGCGTGCCGGTGGTGGTGCGTGAGGCGGCCGAGCAGGGCAAGGCCGTGGCGGCTCACTTCGCCCACCTGATGGTGCATGGTATGCTGCATTTGCAGGGTTTCGACCATGAAAGCGAGGCCGAGGCGGAGACCATGGAAGCTCTGGAAACGGAGATTCTGGCCGGTCTGGGTATCGGCAACCCGTACGCATGATGTGGTGAAGGCCGAGGATTTGGGTTCGGGTGACCCAAATCCTCGTTCTTCACCCAAGCAGGAAAATGGACAGTCCATCAGACAGACCCTCCTTACTGGAGCGACTTTCGGCCCTTCTCTCGCGCGAGCCGGAAGATCGCGACGATCTCCTCGCGCGACTGCGCTCCGCCTGTGATCGCAACCTGATCGACGCGGACGCACTCTCGATCATCGAAGGTGCCCTGCAGATGTCCGACATGCAGGTGCGCGAAGTGATGATTCCCCGCGCCCAGATGGACGTTGTGCATCTGGACGACCCAATCGACAAGATCGCCGGTTTCGTCATCGATACCGCCCATTCGCGCTTTCCGGCGGTGGGCGAGAACAAGGACGACGTGGTCGGCATCCTGCTCGCCAAGGATCTGCTGCGCTATTACGCCGGCCGTGAGTTCGACCTGCGCGGCATGCTGCGCCCGGCCGTGTTCGTGCCCGAGTCCAAGCGTCTCAACGTGCTGTTGCGCGAATTCCGCGTCAGCCGCAACCACATGGCCATCGTGGTGGACGAATACGGCGGCGTCGCCGGCGTCGTGACCATCGAGGACGTGCTCGAACAGATCGTCGGTGACATCGAGGACGAGTACGACTTCGATGAACTCGGTGACAGCATCCGGCTCGACCAGAACGGTCGCTACCGGGTCAAGGCCACCACCGAGATCGAGGACTTCAACCACGCCTTCGAGACCAGCTTCAGTGACGAGGAAGTCGACACCATCGGCGGTCTGGTCATCCGTCATCTCGGTCGCCTGCCCAAACGCGGCGAAGTGATCGAGCTGGACGGCCTGCGTATCCAGGTCATGCGTGCCGACAGCCGTCGGGTCTACACCCTGCTGATCGAGCGTCTGGCGCCGTCGGCGGAAGCCGCTGCCGAAACGGAGTGATGACGGCATCCGGCGTGCGCGGCAGCAAGGCCGTGCTGTTGGCCTTGCTCGCCGGGGGGCTCTCGGTATTTGCGTTCGCCCCGTTCGGCATGTTCCCCGTGGCCTGGCTGACGCTGTTCGCGCTGGCGTGGCTGCTGAACCGGACAGCCCGCCCGCGGGACGGCTTCCTGCTCGGCTTTGCCTGGGGTTTTGGCGCTTTCCTGGCCGGCATTTCCTGGCTGTTCGTCGCCCTCAATCGCTACGGCGGAATGCCGGTGCCGCTGGCCGCGCTGGCCATTGCGCTGTTCTGTGCCTATCTCGCGCTGTACCCGGCGTTCGCGGCTGCCTTGTTCGTACGTTTGCGAAGCGGCGGTGTGGTGCTGCAGGCGGCATTGTTCGCCGCGCTATGGGTGGCTGCCGAGGGCCTGCGCGGCTGGGTGTTCACCGGATTCCCGTGGCTCTCCATCGGCTATTCCCAGACGCCACCCAGCCCGCTGGCCGGCTGGTTGCCGGTGCTCGGCGTGTACGGCGTCGGCGGGCTGCTGGCCTTTGTTGCGGCCTTGGCTGCATTTGCGCCCTGGCGCAGGCTGCGCGAGGTGCTTCCCGCGGCGGCGCTGCTCGGCGTACTGATGGTCGCCGGCCTTACCCTCGGCCGCGTGACCTGGACGCAGCCTGACGGCGAGCCGGTGCGCGTGGCGCTGGTACAGACCAACATCGCGCAGGAACTGAAGTGGCGTCCTGAGCATGTCCGCGACTGGCTTGAGCTGAACCTGAACCTGTCCGACGTGCCGGACGCCGATCTGGTCGTGCTGCCGGAATCGACATTGCCGATGCTGGCCGACAATCTGCCTGCCGGTTACGTCGAGACGCTGGCTTCGCGCGCCGCGGCCTATGACGCGGACCTGCTGTTCGGGGTGTTCCTGCGCGATGCCCAGGGGCGGGTGTTCAATGCCACGGCCAGTCTCGGAGCCTCACCTGCGCAATCCTATGCCAAGCGCCATCTGGTGCCGTTTGGCGAGTACTCCCCGCCGCTGTTCGGCTGGTTCTACGAACTGGCTTCCATCCCGATGTCGGATCAGACGCCCGGTCCGGCCGGTCAGCCGCCCTTGCAGCTCGCCGGCCAGCGCATTGCCATCAACATCTGCTACGAAGATCTGTTCGGGCGCGAACTGCTGTATGCGCTGCCCGAGGCCAGTCTGATGCTGAATGTCTCGAATCTGGCGTGGTATGGCCACTCCTTTGCTCAGCCGCAGCACCTGCAGATCGCACGTGTGAGGGCGCTGGAGACCGGGCGCCCGATGCTGCGTGCCACCAACACCGGCATGACGGCCGTGGTCCAGCCCGACGGCACGGTGACACACGCGTTGCCGCAGTTCGAGCGCGGCGTGCTGCGCGCCGAGGTCCGCGGCCACGTCGGCCTGACGCCGTATGCCCGCTGGGGCGACTGGCTGACGTTTGCCCTCGCCGCGCTGGGTCTGGCGTTGGCTTTGCGGGTACGCCGCCGCGGCTGATTTGCGCCGCGCATCGCCCCGGTGCCGGAAAGCCAGTAAAATCCCCGCTTTTGCTTGGCGTCCACGGGACCATGTCATTGAAGAAACCGACCTTCCAGCAGATCATCCAGACGCTCGGCCAGTTCTGGGGCGAGCGCGGTTGCGCGTTGCTGCAGCCGCTCGACCTTGAAGTGGGCGCCGGTACCTCGCATCCGGCCACCTGCCTGCGCGCGCTCGGCCCGGAGCCGTGGAACGCCGCTTACGTGCAGCCCTCGCGTCGTCCCAAGGACGGCCGCTACGGCGAGAACCCCAACCGCCTGCAGCACTACTACCAGTACCAGGTGGTGTTGAAGCCGTCGCCGCCGGACATCCAGGAACTGTATCTGGACAGCCTGCGCGCGCTCGGCATCGACCCCATGGAGCACGACATCCGCTTCGTCGAGGACGACTGGGAGAACCCCACGCTGGGTGCCTGGGGTCTGGGCTGGGAAGTGTGGCTGGACGGCATGGAGGTGACGCAGTTCACCTATTTCCAGCAGGTCGGCGGCATCGACTGCAAGCCGGTGCTGGGCGAGATCACCTACGGCATCGAGCGCCTGGCGATGTATCTGCAGGGCGTCGAGAACGTCTACGACCTAGTGTGGACGGTGTACCCCGACGGCATGCCGGTGACCTATGGCGACGTGTATCACCAGAACGAGGTCGAGCAATCGCGCTACAACTTCGAGCACGCGAACGTGGACTTCCTGTTCTCGCTGTTCGGCAACTATGAGTCCGAGGCCAAGCGCCTGATCGCCGAGGGGCTGGCGCTGCCGGCCTACGAGATGGTGCTCAAGGCCGGCCATACCTTCAACCTGCTGGACGCGCGTGGCGCCATCTCTGTGACCGAGCGTGCGGCCTACATCGGCCGCATCCGCAACCTGTCGCGCGCCGTTGCGCAGGCCTATCACGAATCACGCGAGGCGCTCGGATTCCCGATGCTCGCGCGCAGCCAGAGCTTCGCCGGGGAGGGTGCATGATGTCGGAACACGCCCATCTGCTGGTCGAACTGGTTACCGAGGAATTGCCGCCCAAGGCGCTGCCGCGTCTGGGCGAGGCCTTTGCAAACGGCATCGTCGCGGGTTTGCGCGCACGCGGCCTGGCGGCCGTCGACGGGGATTTCCGCGGCTTTGCTGCGCCGCGCCGCCTCGCGGTGCTGGTGCGCGACGTGGCTGCCGAGGCCGCCGCGCAGGAGGTCACCGAGAAGATCATGCCGGTGCAGGTCGCGCTGGACGCCGACGGTAAGCCGACCCAGGCGCTGCTCAAGAAGCTCGCCGCGCGCGGCATTGAGGAGGGCGCGATTGCCGGTTTCGAGCGCCGCATGGACGGCAAGGCCGAGGCACTGTTCCACACCCGGACCGAGGCCGGTGCGCGTCTGGACGCGGTGCTGGCGGACATCGTCAATGAGGCCGTGCGTGCGCTGCCCATCCCCAAGGTGATGCGCTGGGGGGCTTCGGACGTGCAGTTCGTGCGTCCGGTGCATCGGCTGCTGATGCTGCACGGCGAGCGCGTCGTGCCCGGCGACGTGCTGGGCCTGGAATCGGGCCGTACGACCATGGGCCACCGCTTCATGAGCCGTGGCGCCATCGACATCACCAATGCCGAGGCCTGGGAGCCGACGCTGCTGGCCGAAGGCAAGGTGGTGCCGCACTTCGGCGAGCGCCGTGCCGAGATCGAACGTCAGTTGCTGGACGCGGCTGCGCGGGAGAAGGCTTCGCTGGGCGAGTATGCCGACCTGCTCGATGAGGTCAGCGCGCTGGTCGAACACCCCAGTGTGTATGTGGGTGAGTTCGAGGCCGAATTCCTTGCCGTGCCGCAGGAATGCCTGATCCTGACGATGCGCGCCAACCAGAAGTATTTCCCGCTGTTCGACGACAAGGGCAAGCTGCTCAACCGCTTCCTGATCGTCTCCAACATGCGCGTGGCCGATCCGTCCAACATCGTCGCCGGCAACCAGCGCGTGGTGCGTCCGCGTCTGGCCGACGCGCGTTTCTTCCTCGAACAGGACCGCCGCGATTCGCTGGAAAGCCGTCTGCCGCGTCTTGGCCCGGTGGTGTATCACAACAAGCTCGGCAGCCAGCTCGAACGCGTCGCACGGCTGGAGCGTCTGGCCGGCCGTATTGCCGCGCGTCTGAACGCCGACGTGGATGCGGCAGCGCGCGCCGCGAAACTCGCCAAAGCGGATCTCGTCACCGAAATGGTCGGCGAATTTCCCGAACTGCAGGGCTTCATGGGCCGCTACTACGCGCTCGCCGATGGCGAGACGCAGGCTGTGGCGGACGCGATTGCGGCGCATTACCAGCCCCGCTTCGCCGGGGATGCGCTGCCCGCGGGCAACATCGCCTGCGCCGTGGCGCTGGCGGACAAGATCGACGCGCTGGTCGGTTTCTTCGGCATCGGCCAGGTGCCGACCGGCGACCGTGACCCCTATGGCCTGCGCCGCGCCGCGCTGGGCGTGCTGCGCATCGTGATGGAGTCGCCGTTGCCGCTGGATCTGGCCGATCTGGTGGGCGAGGCGGCGGCCGGTTTCGCGCCGGGCCTGCTGACCGAAGAGGGCTTCCGCGACACACTGCTGGACTTCATGTTCGAACGCCTGCGCAACCAGCTGCGTGACGCCGGTCATGCCGTGGATGCGGTCGATGCCGTGCTG
>JAJLLM010000151.1:0-12471 GCA_033837965.1 Pseudazoarcus pumilus | reverse complement strand
CGCCTCGTCAAGCACCTCAGCGAAAAATCCTAAACCGCCGAAACACCCCCTCAACTCGCCGCAAACCCAACAAACTCAACTCAGCCAGCAGCGAAGAGGGGCGCAGTATATAGACCAGAACAAAGGCGTCAAGCACCTTCGGAAGACTTTTTCGCACACCACCCGAGCGGCATCTCCAGGGCCGATACGGATCAGTAACTTACGCCGGATGCGAAATTTTCAAAGCGCGTGCACTCACCCCGGAAAGTCAGTCGCACCATGCCGGTCGGCCCGTTCCGGTGCTTGCCGATGATGAGCTCGGCCGACCCCTTGTCGGGGGAATCCGGGTTGTACACCTCGTCCCGGTAGATGAACATGATGATGTCCGCGTCCTGCTCGATGGCACCGGATTCACGCAGATCGGACATCACCGGGCGCTTGTTGGGGCGCTGCTCGAGGCTTCGGTTGAGCTGGGACAGGGCAATGATCGGGACATTGAGCTCTTTGGCGAGTGATTTCACCGAACGCGAGATGTCCGACAACTCGGAGGCACGGTTGTCGCTGTCGCGCACCCCGGTCATCAGTTGCAGGTAGTCGATCACGATCAGACCGAGGGTGCCGCACTGGCGCGCCAGGCGGCGGCAGCGCGCGCGCAGGTCGATCGGGTTGAGGCCCGGCGTTTCGTCGATGAAGATCGGCGCGTCGTACAGACGCCCCATCGCAGAAGTAAGGCGCTGCCAGTCGTCGTCGGTGAGCCTGCCGGTGCGCAGCTTGGTCTGGTCGATACGCCCGATGGACGAGATGAAACGCGTCGCAAGCTGCGTCCCCGGCATCTCCATCGAGAAAATCGCCACCGGCAGCTTGCAGTCGACCGCCACATGCTCGGCGATGTTGAGCGCCAGCGTGGTCTTGCCCATGGCCGGCCGGCCGGCCACGATGATCATGTCCGAAGGGTGCAGCCCCGAAGTCTTCTCGTCGAGATCCGCCAACCCCGTGGGCACGCCGGTAACGTCATTCGGATTGTCCCGGTCGTATAACTCCTGCACCCGGTCGGCGACCTTCTGCAACAAGGGCTGGATGGAGACAAAGCCGCTGGTATCGCGCGCGCCGGCCTCGGCGATCTCGAACACCTTGGACTCCGCCTCGTCGAGGAGCGACTTGGCGTCGCGCCCGGAGGGATTGAGCGCGCTCGCGGCAATCTGATCGCCGACGGCAACCATCTTGCGCAGGATGGAGCGCTCTCGAACGATCTCCGCGTAACGCCGGATGTTGGCTGCCGAAGGCGTACTGTTGGCGATCTCGGCAATGTAGGCAAGCCCACCCGCCTGCTCTGCCTCGTTGGATTTTTCCAGCGACTCGAACACCGTCACGACGTCGGCCGGCTTGCCCAGATCGACCAGCTTGGCGATGTGCGCGTAGATGCGGCGATGATCGTCGCGATAGAAGTCGGCCGCCGACACCAGATCAGCGATGCGCTCCCACGCCGTGTTGTCGAGCAGGATGCCGCCGATCAGCGCCTGCTCGGCCTCGATCGAGTGCGGCGGAAGCCGGATCGATGCGATCTGCGGGTCTTCGGAGTAATCAGCGGGAGACAGGGCCATCGTGCAGTGCCGAGCGAAAAGACGGAGGTCGATTCTAGCCCGGATGGGATGGGCAAACTTGATTTCCGCCGCCACAAAAAGAAACGGGGCTGCCGCAGCAGCCCCGTTGCAATCGCCTTGCGGCGAAGCTTCTTACTGCTGGTCGCCCAGCACCGACACGGTGATCGGAGCCAGCACGTCGGAGTGCAGGGAAACATCCACCTGCACATCGCCGACCTGCTTGAGCGGACCTTCCGGCAGACGGATGGCGCTGCGGTCGACGTCGAAACCCTGGGTCTGCAGCGCTTCGGCGATGTCGGCGTTGCCGACCGAACCGAACAGGCGGCCGTCCATACCGGCCTTACGGACGATCTGGAGCATCAGGCCTTCCATCTTGGCAGCCACTGCCTGAGCAGCAGCCAGCTTCTCGGCCTGCACGCGCTCGAGCTCGGCGCGGCGGGCTTCGAACTCGGCCTTGTTGGCTTCGGTCGCGCGCTTGGCCTTGCCTTGCGGGATCAGGAAGTTGCGGGCGTAGCCGTCCTTGACCTTGACGATATCGCCGAGGCTACCGAGGTTCACGACCTTCTCGAGGAGAATGATTTGCATGTCCGGTTCTCCTTACTGATGCAGATCGGTGTAGGGCAGCAGGGCCAGGAAGCGGGCGCGCTTGATGGCGGCCGACAGTTGGCGCTGGTAGCCGGCCTTGGTGCCGGTGATACGCGCCGGCATGATCTTGCCGGTTTCGGTGATGAAGTCCTTCAGCAGATCGACATCCTTGTAGTCGATCTCTTCGATCTTCTCGGCCGTGAAGCGGCAGAACTTGCGACGCTTGAACAGACCGCCGCCACGGCGATCATCTTTTTTCTTGAACTTGGACTTCGACTTGAAAGCCATTTTTCGTTCCTTCCAGAAATTCGATCTTGTCGAGGTGAAGCACCAGACCCCGGCTTCGCTGACTTCGCGCTGCGAGGAATCCGCTCACCCGCATTGACATCCCGGGGCTTGCCGCTGCCAACACCTTGGCCAGCTCGCCGATCGCCACTGCCTGCAGCTCCATCGAAATTTCGCGAGGCACTCCGGCCTCAACCTGCTTCGACGTGTGCTTCAGACCGCATCCACTCACCGGAATCCCGGCCGGGGTATGGCGAATCGGCTGCAGCTCAACCAGTTCCGCTTCAAGGCAGAGCCGGTTCAGCCCCGTATCCGTCACTTCGTGCTGCTCAGGCCTCGTCGCCAGCGCTGTCGTCGTCACCTTCGGTGGCGACCGGAGTCAGCGAACGCGCCTTCTCTTCCTTCATCATCGGCGAAGCCACGGTAACCGGACCCTTGCACTGGATGACGAGGTGACGCAGCACGGCGTCGTTGAACTTGAAGGCGTGCTCGAGTTCGGCCAGCGCTTCGTTGCCGCACTCGATGTTCATCAGAACATAGTGGGCCTTGTGCATTTTCTGGATCGGGTAAGCCATCTGACGACGGCCCCAGTCTTCCAGACGGTGGATCTGACCGCCGCTGCCGGTCACGAGCGATTGGTAGCGCTCGATCATCGCCGGGACCTGTTCGGACTGGTCCGGGTGGACGATGAACACGATTTCGTAGTGTCGCATGCGTACTCCTTGTGGTTTAGGACAGCCCCCCGGCATGCGAAGACCGGTGGAGCAAGGGAAAGCACGCGAACATAACATGATTTCGCGCGAAATGAAAGACTTGGAGCGCGGCACACTCAGCGCGGCCGGGCGTCCCAGATCTTCTGCAGGCGCTTCACGCTGACCGGCATCGGCGTCTTCAGCTCCTGCGCAAACAGGCCCACGCGCAGCTCTTCCAGCAGCCAGCGGAATTCCTCCAGGGCGGGCTCGACCACGCCGGCACGCAGGCGCGTCAGCCGCTCACGCTCGAAGGGCTGCGCCAGCCCCCGCCACTCGGCCATGAGCTGCGCGTCGCGCACCGGGTTGGCGCGCAGCTTGTCGATGCGCAGCACGGCCGCTTTCAGATAGCGCGGGAAATGCGCCAGCCGTTCCCACGGGTAGGCAAGCAGGAAGCCCTTGCCCAACAGGGCGTCCGCCTGCGCGCGGATATCCTCGACGACTTCGGCTGCGCCCTTGAGCGCGGCCAGCCGCTTCTCCAACACTGCCCGCTCCGCCAGCACCTGCTGCACCAGGCGCATGAACTCTTGCGCCACCAGACTCATGCGCGGTTTGGCTTCACCGCAGCGTGCGGCGAAGGCATCCGCATCCTGCGGCAACGGATCGAGCAGACAGACGCGTTCAATGGTCGCGGCCACCAGTTGCGCCTTCAACTCGGCTTCGCTGCCGAAGGGCATGAAGGCCAGCGCCAGCTCGCGCAGCCCCGGCAGGCGCTCGATGGCGCGCACCTGATCCTTGAGGTTGAGCGCGAACAGCCGCGCCAACCCCCTGCGATGCACACGCGCGGCCTCTTCGGGCGTATCGAAAGGACGCAGCGATACGCTCTCGCCGTCGTCATGCAAGGCCGGGAAACCGATCACGTCGCGCCCGGCCACGCGCACTTCCAGCAGTTCCGGCAGTTCGCCGAAGCTCCATGTCGTCAGGCCCGACGGCCCACCCGACACCGCCGCGCCCGCCGCCGGCCGCGCCTTCGGCGCTGACTCCACTGGCAACTCCACCTCGACCTGCGCCTTGCGGAAGCGCTCGGCCACCTCGCGCCCGAAGCGCGCGCGCAGCTCCGCCAGGTTGCGGGACTGCCCCAGCACGCGGCCATGCTCATCGATGACGCGGAAGTTCATCGAAGCGTGGGCCTGCAGGTTCTCCGGGCGGAAGGATTCCAGCGGCAGCTTGAGCGACACGCGCTCCTCGACGAAGGTCTGCAGCGCGCGCAGCAACGGCTCGTCGCGCTCGAATTCACCGTCCTCGACCGCGGCAACAAAAGCCGCAGCGCTCTCCGCCAGCGGCTGCAGGCGGTGACGATGCTTCTGCGGCACGGTCTTCAGCAGCGCCAGCACCTTCTCCTCCAGCAGCCCCGGCACCAGCCACTCGCAGCGCGCAGCCGGGATCTGGTTGAGCATGGCCAGCGGCACGGTCAGCGTCACGCCGTCGTCGCTCGCGCCCGGTTCGTGCAGGTAAGTCAGCTTGAGCTTCTGGCCCAGCACCTCGAACTGCGCCGGAAAGCGCTCGGTCGTGATGCCGGCCGCCTCATGACGCATGAGCTGGTCGCGCGTCAAGTGCAGGCGCTTCGGCTCGGCCTTCTCGGCGCTCTTGCGCCACTTCTCCAGACTCGCCAGATCAACCACGTCGGCCGGAATCCGGTCGTCGTAGAAGGCCTCGATCAGCGCCTCGTCCACCAGCACGTCCGGACGACGCGACTTGTGCTCCAGCCGCTCGATCTCGGCCACCAGTCTGAGGTTGTGCTGCAGGAAGGCCATGCCGCGCGCCACGCCTTCGGCGATCTCGCCTGCCACCAGACCGTCGCGGATCAGCAGCTCGCGGCACAACACCGGGTCGATGTCGCGGTAGCCGACACCGCGCTGCGAGTACAGCGTGAGGCCATGCAGCGTGCCGCGCTCCCACGCCCTCACGGCACCGGCGCTCTTGGACCAGTGCGGCTCGGACACCTGACGCTTGATCAGATGCGCGCCCACTTCCTCCACCCATTCCGGCTCGATACGCGCAATGCAGCGACCGAACAGGCGCGAGGTCTCGACCAGCTCCGCGCACATCGCCCACTTGCCGGCCTTCTTTGCCAGCGCAGAACCCGGATGCGGCCAGAAGCGCACGCCACGCGGGCCAAGGTAGCTGCCCGCCGCCGGGCCGCTGGCGTCTTCCGCGCGCAGCCCGATGTTGCCGAGCAGACCCGCCAGCAGCGCCTTGTGGATGGCCTCGTAGCCGGCCGGCAGCTGGTTTTCTTTCCAGCCATGCTCGGCGCACAGCGTGGCAAGCTGGGTGTGCACGTCACGCCACTCGCGCATGCGCAAGTGGCTCAGGAAGTGCTGTTTGCACCATGCCTTCTGGCGGCTGCCGGATTCATGTCTGACGACTTCGTCCCACGCCTTCCAGGCATTGCGGAACCACAGGAATTCCGAGCGCTGGTCCTGCTCGCCGCCACGGAACCTCGCGTGCGCCTGATCGGCCGTGCCGGGTGACTCCTGTGGCCGCTCGCGCGGATCCTGCACCGACAGCGCGGAAGCGATCACCAGCATCTCGGCGAGACAGCCACGGTCGCGCGCGGCGAGAATCATGCGGCCGATGCGCGGGTCCAGCGGCAGCCGGGCCAACTCCTCACCGGTCGTGGTGAGCTCGCGCGCATCGTCGTCCGTGACCGCGCCCAGCTCGGCCAGCAACTGGTAGCCGTCGGCAATCATGCGCGACTGCGGCGCGTCGATGAACGGGAAATCCTCCACCTCCCCGAGGCGCAGCGACTTCATGCGCAGGATCACGCCCGCCAGCGAGGACCGCAGGATCTCGGGATCGGTGTGCGCGGGGCGCGCGTTGAAATCTTCCTCGTCATACAGACGGATGCACACGCCGTCCATGACGCGGCCGCAGCGGCCGGCGCGCTGCTTGGCGGCCGACTGCGCGATGGCCTCGACCTGCAGCTGCTCGACCTTGTTGCGGTACGAATAGCGTTTGACGCGTGCCAGACCGGTGTCAACGACATAGCGGATGCCCGGCACGGTGAGCGAAGTCTCGGCCACGTTGGTGGCCAGCACCACGCGCCGCCCTCGCCCGCCCGAGAACACCCGCGCCTGCTCCTGCGCCGACTGGCGCGCAAACAGCGGCAGAATTTCCATCGCGGCCGCGTGCGGCGCCTTGCGTAGCGCTTCGGCCGCCTCGCGGATCTCGCGCTCGCCGGGCAGGAACACCAGCACGTCGCCGGGTCCGATGCGCTGTGCCTCGTCCACCGCGTCGGCAATCGCCTCGGGCAGATCGCGCCCCTTGTTGCGCGCATCCTGCTCAACCGGGCGGTAACGCATCTCGATGGGGTACAACCGGCCCGACACCTCGATGACCGGCGCCGGCTTGCCGTCGAGCGCAAAGTGGTTGGCGAAACGCTCTGCGTCCAGCGTGGCCGACGTCACGATCACCTTCAGGTCCGGCCGGCGCGGCAGCAGCGTGCGCAGATAACCGAGCAGGAAGTCGATGTTGAGGCTGCGCTCGTGCGCCTCGTCGATGATCAGCGTGTCGTAGGCCGCCAGCGACGGATCACCCTGTGTCTCGGCGAGCAGGATGCCGTCGGTCATCAGCTTGATGTAGCTGGTCGGCTTGAGCCGGTCGGTGAAGCGGATCTTGTAGCCGACCGCCTCGCCCAGCTCGCTCTTCAATTCCTGCGCGATGCGCGTGGCGGTGGCGCGCGCGGCGATCCGCCGCGGCTGGGTGTGTCCGATCAGCCCCGAGGCTCCGCGCCCCAGCTCCAGGCAGATCTTGGGCAACTGGGTGGTCTTACCCGAACCGGTCTCGCCACACACGATCACCACCTGATGGTCGCGGATGGCGTCGGCAATCGCGTCACGCTTCTGCGTGACCGGCAACTCGGGCGGATAGTCGGGCCTGGGGAGTTTCGCCGTGCGCTCGGCCAGCGCGGCGCGCGAGCGCTCGACCAGCGCATCGATGTCGGCCTGCAGTTTCCCGCGCCGCTCGCCCTTCTCGCGCTGCAAGCGCCGCACCAGACCGCGCAGACGCGGCCGGTCTGCGCTCAGGCAGTCAGCAAAGGCAAGATCACGCGGGGTTTCGACTCCAGAACTCAAGGCATTCACGACCAGCGGGAAAGCCGGCGATTATGCCAGAGCCAGCACGGCGCCCCGACGCTCGCGCCCGGCCTGGCTCACCCACAGGCAAGCTCCAGACGCACAAACGCCCGGACCAACGCGAGTTCGTCCGGGCGTTCGGGTGCGTTCAGGATCGACTAGCGCAGGCCGACCACCATGCTCAGGATCAACGACAGGATCACCATCAGCGCCGCCCAGGCAATGACGCCGGCCATCAGCACAAAGGTGCCCATGACCCGCGCGCGGCTGTGACTGTCGAGGCGAAACAACGGGTAGACGCCGTGATAGATCAGCGCCGCCGAGGCCACCCAGGCGGTCAGCATGACCACCATGTTGAACCACACCGACGGCACCATCAGCGCCAGCGAACCGATCCACAGCGGAGTCGGCGCAATCGCGGCGAGCATGAAGGCTTCCTCGTAGCTCGGCGAGGCCTCCACGACATCGCCCATCTGCTGGATCATCGACGCCATCAGCGCGACCATGCCCAGTTCGATGATGAAGAACGCCACACCCACGGTGAGCGCCTCGGCCATCGAGATCTGCGGCACCACCGCCGGCAGCACCGTGCCGGGCGTAACGGCCATGGCGTACATGAACATCACGGCCGGGATCAGCGACATCGGCGCCACGTACATCCACATCAGGCGATTGACGCCCGGATGCATGCGCATCAGGTCCTGCCAGCCCTCGGAATACGAATAGACCATCTTCTGGAAGTTGTGCGTGTCCATGACTGCTCCTCCTTGCTTGAGCCGGGACACAACCCGGACTTCAGTATAGGCAGCCATACCCGCGACTTCACGGCACAATGTCGGCCCATGCCGACGACCCGCCTGCAGGCCTTCGCCCCCCTTGCCCGTGCCGACGCCCATACGCTGATTCTCGGCAGCATGCCGGGCACGGCCTCGCTCGCAGCGAGCGAGTACTACGCCCACCCGCGCAACCTGTTCTGGCCCGTCGTCGCGGAACTGCTCGGTTTCGATGCGCGTTTGCCCTATGCCGGGCGTGTCGAGGCACTCGCCGCGCGGGGTTACGCGCTGTGGGACGTGCTGGGCGGCTGCCGCCGCCAGGGCAGCCTGGACAGCGCCATCGAACCGGAGTCCATGGAAATCAACGACTTTCAGACGTTCTTCCGCGCCCACCCGCGGGTGGAACGCGTGTTCTGCAACGGCAGCTTCGCGGCCACGCTGTTCCGCCGCCGCGTCCTGCCTGTGCTCGGCGAATCGGCCGGGCGGCTGCAACTCCACCGCCTGCCCTCCACCAGCCCCGCCCACGCCGGCATGACGGCCGAGGCCAAGCGCGCCGCGTGGGCGGCAATCCTGCGATGAGCGCGCGCGCAGTGGAAGTGGCCGTGATCGGCGGCGGCCCGGCCGGACTGGCCGCCGCCGAGGTGATCGCCGCGGCCGGTCGCCGCGTCGAGGTCTTCGACGCCATGCCCTCGCCCGGTCGCAAGTTCCTGCTCGCCGGCATCGGCGGGCTCAACCTCACGCACTCGGAAGCCACGCCGGACTTCGTTGCGCGCTACGCCGAGCGTGCGACCTGGCTCGCGCCCATGCTGCAGGACTTCGGCGCCGACGCGCTGCGCGTATGGGCAGCCGGGCTCGGCATCGAAACCTTTGTCGGCACCTCCGGCCGGGTTTTCCCGAAAGAGATGAAGGCCGCGCCGCTGCTGCGCGCCTGGCTGCAGCGTCTGCGTGCGGCGGGCGTGCAACTGCACGTACGCCACCGCTGGGCGGGCTGGCATGGCGAGCGACTGCGCTTCGACACGCCAGCCGGCGAGATCGAAGTCCGGGCACGGGCAACCGTGCTGGCACTGGGCGGCGGCAGCTGGGCGCGACTGGGATCGGACAGCGCGTGGCTGCCGTGGCTGACCGAGCGCGGCGTCGACGTGGCGCCACTGCGGCCCGCCAACTGCGGTTTCGAAACGGACTGGAGCGAGCACTTCCGCGAACGCTTCGCCGGCCAGCCGCTGAAGAACGTCGCGGCTAGCGTCACCGATCACACCGGGCGCGAACACCGGCGCAGCGGCGAATGCATCGTGACGGCCAATGGCATTGAGGGCGGGCTGATCTACGCGCTGTCGGCGCCCCTGCGCGACACGCTCGCAGCACGCGGCGAAGCCACGCTGCATCTGGACCTCGCGCCGGGACGCAGCCTGCAGCGTCTGCAGGAGGATCTGGCAAAGCCGCGCGGACGCCGCTCGCTCGCCAGCCATCTGCAGGGCAAGGCCGGTATCGACGGCGTCAAGGCCGGGCTGCTGCGCGAATGCACGCCGCGCGAGGTGATGGATGACCCGGCGCGCTTGGCCGCTGCCATCAAGCATCTGCCGCTGCGCCTGCTGCGCACCCGCCCGCTGGACGAGGCCATCAGCAGCGCCGGCGGCGTGCGCGCCACGGCGCTGGACGACAGCCTGATGCTGAAGCAACTGCCGGGCGTGTTCTGCTGCGGCGAGATGCTGGACTGGGAGGCGCCGACCGGCGGCTACCTGCTCACTGCCTGCTTCGCCACCGGCCGGCGCGCCGGCCGCGGCGTGCTCGACCACCTCAGCCGCGCAGGGACATGACCAGCGTGTAACCGGCCCACGCCATGGCCAGCGAGCCGGCCACATGCGCGGTGGTGTGCACCGCCAGCCAGCCCCACTCACCGCGCTGCATCAGGTGCAGGCCCTCGGCCGAAAAGGTCGAGAAGGTGGTCAGCCCGCCGAGCAGGCCGGTGGTGAGGAACAGCTTGGCGGCCGCAGAGAGGGTGGGCAGGGTCTGCACCAAAGCCAGCACCGCCCCCATCAGCCCCCCACCGATCAGGTTGGCCGCCAGCGTGCCGAGCGGCAGCGCGGCGAACCACGGATTCATCAGCAGCCCCAGGCCCCAGCGCAGCCAGGCGCCCAGCGCGGCGCCGCAACCCACGGCCAGGAAGGCCGAGACACCCGGCAGGCTCAACGCATCACCTCGGCCGCCGGTTCGGCCGCGGCATCGACACGCACCCCCTCGGGCAGATGCAGGGTGCGGGTCGGGAAGGCGATCTCCGCGCCGTGGCGGGCGACGATCTCGGCGATCTTCAACATCACGTCCTGCTTGATCTCGTGGAAGGCCACCCAGGCGGTGGTGCGGGTGAAGGTATAGACCATGATGTCGAGCGAGGAGGCGCTGAACTGGTTGAAGTTCACGATCAGGGTCTGCCCCTGGTCGATCTCCGGATGCGCGCGCAGCATGGCCTTGATGTCGGCAACGATGCCGGCTACCCGGTCGATGTCGTCGTAGCGCACGCCCACGGTCTCGTAAATGCGCCGGTTGGTCATGCGCGAGGGGTTCTCCACGGTGATCTGGGTGAACACCGAATTCGGCACGTAGAGCGGACGCTTGTCGAAGGTACGGATGCGGGTCAGGCGCCAGCCGATCTCCTCCACCGTGCCTTCGATCTGCTTGTCCGGCGACCGTATCCAGTCACCCACCACGAAGGGACGGTCCAGGTACACCATCAGGCCGCCGAAGAAGTTGGCCAGCAGGTCCTTGGCGGCAAAGCCCACCGCGATGCCGCCGATGCCGCCGAAGGCGAGCACGCCGGAGATCGAGAAGCCCAGGCTCTGCAGCCCGACCAGCACCGAGGTGATCAGCACCGAGACGCGCAGCAGCTTGCCGACCGCGTCGACCGTGGTGCGGTCTATTGACTCCCCGCGCGCCAGGCGCTGCCGCATCACCCCATCCTGCACGTTGCGGATGAACTGGATCAGGAACCAGGTGATGCAGCCGATGACCCCTACGGTGCGCGCCGGGCCCACCGCCTCGAAGATCGCGGTATCGGTCTCGGCCTGCACGATCTGCGCCGCGAAGGCGATGCCCACGATCCAGGCCAGCCAGGTCAGCGGACGCCGCGCAGCCAGGATGAGGGCGTCGTCCCAGGGCGTGGCGGTCTGCAGGGAGCGCGCCTCCAGCCTGGCCAGCATGCGGCGCAGGAAGAAGTTGGCCACGACCACCGCCAGCACCACCAGGAAGACCTGTGTGATCAACATCAGCGTGGCGTCGCCGCCGGTGATCTCGGCAAGCAGCTTGTCTACAGGTGTGTCGTCCATCGGATGTCGCTGTCGTCGCGCGGGGCGCGAATTGCGCGATTCTACCGGAGCACCGCCGACCCTGCCCGCACGCCGCCGGTCGCGGACGCGCATCGGCTACAATTGCGCCCATTTCTACGCCGGCATGCGGCCGGCGCATCCCAGCCCGACCTGACACCCATGAGCCACAACACCCCCAAGGACGCCGCGCCCGCCGCGAGCAACTTCATCCGCAACATCGTCGACGAGGACAATCGCAGCGGCAAATGGAACGGCCGGGTGGAGACCCGCTTCCCGCCCGAGCCCAACGGCTACCTGCACTACGGCCACGCCAAGTCGATCTGCCTGAACTTCGGCCTGGCCGAACAGTACGGCGGCGTCTGCCACCTGCGCTTCGACGACACCAACCCGGAGAAGGAAGAGCAGGAGTACGTCGACTCCATCGTCGAGGCGGTGCAGTGGCTGGGCTACGACTGGGGCCAGCACCTGTACTTCGCCTCCGACTACTTCGACCGCATGTACGAGTACGCGGAATACCTGATCCGCGCCGGCAAGGCCTACGTCGATTCGCTCTCCGCCGAAGAGATGCGCGCCTACCGCGGCACGCTCACCGAAGCGGGCAAGGACAGCCCCTACCGCAATCGCAGCGTGGACGAGAACCTCGACCTCTTCCGCCGCATGCGCGACGGCGAGTTCCCGGACGGCACCCACATCCTGCGCGCCCGGATCGACATGGCGAGCCCCAACATCAACCTGCGCGACCCGGCCATCTACCGCATCCGCAAGGCGGTGCACCACCGCGCCGGCGACAAGTGGTGCGTGTACCCGATGTACACCTTCGCGCACCCGATCGAGGACGCCATCGAGCGCATCACCCACTCGATCTGCACCCTGGAGTTCGAGGACCAGCGCCCGTTCTACGACTGGCTGCTCGACGCGCTGGCCGAAGGCGGCTTCTTCGCCCGCCCGCTGCCGCAGCAGATCGAGTTCGCGCGCCTCAACCTCACCTACGTGGTGCTCTCCAAGCGCAAGCTGATCCAGCTGGTGGACGAAGGCCATGTGGCCGGCTGGGACGACCCGCGCCTGCCCACCCTGGTCGGCGCGCGCCGCCGCGGCTACACGCCGGAAGG
>JAJLLM010000150.1:0-12305 GCA_033837965.1 Pseudazoarcus pumilus | reverse complement strand
GAGAAACACCCTTGAACCTGACCTGGATAATGCCAGCGTAGGGAAGCTTGACGTTCTCGATGGCCGCTCCGGCCGCGTCCTTTCGTCCGCCCCTCGTGCGCATTTCCTCCACGCGAACGAGTCGAACGATGCCTTATCTCTTCTGTACCCCGCGCCTGCTGGCGCTGCCTGCGGCCCTTGCCCTGTGTTACCCCGCTTTCGCCCAGACCGGCGAGACCACCGAAGCCACCCTGCCCGAAGTCATCGTCAGTAGCGACGAGCCCGCAGACGGCATTGCCACCGAAGCCAGCATCGGCACCTTCAGCAGCGCCCCGCTGCGTGAAACGCCTGTGTCGGTCAAGGTCATCACGCGGACCCAGATGCAGGAGCGCAGCATCCGCAACGCATCCGAGGCGGCCAAGTACGACGCCAGCGTGCAGGATTCGTACAACGCCATCGGCCTGTCCGACCGCCTCGCCATCCGCGGCTTCGAGCTGAGCACCGGCGCGAGCTACCGCAAGGACGGCCTGCTGGTGCTGGCGCAGGCGCCGATCATGCTGGAGAACAAGGAGCAGCTGGAAGTCCTCAAGGGCCTGGGCGGGCTGCAGGCCGGCATCGCGTCGTCCGGCGGCGTGCTCAACTACGTTACGAAGCGCCCCACTGACTACGACTTGCGCAGCGTCACGCTCGAAGCGAGCGAGCGCGGCACGCTCTACGGCGCGGTGGATCTTGGCGGGCGCTTTGGCGAGAACCGCGAGTTCGGCTACCGCATCAACGCCATGGCCTCCGAAGTGCGCTCCTACGCCAAGGGCTCGAACGGCGAACGCCGTTTCTTCTCCGGCGCCTTCGACTGGCAGATATCCCCCGACAGCCTGCTGCAGCTCGACTTCGACTACCTGCACAAGTCGCAATTGTCGGTGCCGGGCTTCCAGCTGCTGGGCGGCACCGTCGTGCCCAAGGGCGTCAGCGCCCGCGACATGCTCAACAACCAGCCGTGGAGCAGCCCTGTGGTGGACGACGTAACCAACCTCGGCCTGCGTTTCCAGCACAAGATCAACGACAACTGGCGCACCGAGATATCGGCCAACTACTTCGAGCTGCGGCGTGATGACGCCGTGGCGCTGCCCATCAGCTTCCAGTCCAACGGCGATTACACCGTGGTCGACCTGCGGCGCGACAACGACAAGCGCACCGTACTGGCCGGGCAGGCGCTGTTGCAGGGTGATATCCGGCTCGGCTCGATGCGGCACGAGGTGACGTTTGGTGCGGCGGCGCATGAGCGGCGCGACCACTTTGCGCGCTATGTCTTCTCCTCGCGCGGTACAAGCAACATCTACGACCCGGTCGACGTCACGCCCAGTCCGGACCCGAACTTCCCTGTACACCTGCGTCGCCAGGACAACGAGTACGCCGTGTTCGTGCAGGACGTGATGCACCTGAACGACCAGTTCAAGCTGCACGCAGGGCTGCGCCATGTGCGGCTCGACCGCGACCAGTACAACGACGATGGCAGCCCGCTGAGCAAACAGGACTTCAGTTTCCTGCTGCCCAACGTGGCGCTGGTGTTCAGCCCCGACCAGCGTTGGTCGTACTACGGCGCCTACTCGGAAGGCCTGGAGCCGGGCGGCGAGGCCCCGGCCGGCACATCCAACGTCGGCGAGGCCCTGGACCCGTCCAAATCGCGCCAGATCGAATTCGGCCTGAAAGGCGCGCTGACCCAGCGCCTGAACGTCAGCGCCGCGGTGTTCCAGATCAAGCGCCAGTACGAATACACCTCGGCCGCCAACGTGTACACGAACTCGGGCACCGACCGCCGCCGCGGGATCGAACTGTCGGCCGACGGCCGCGTCACGCCCAACCTGCTGATCGGTGCCAGCGTGACCCGCATGCTCGCCGACGTGGATGGTGTGTCGGGCAAGCGCGTGGGCAACGTGCCCAAGTACAAGAGCGTGGTGTACGGCGAATACACCCTGCCGTCGATGCCGCAGATGCGCCTGAACGGCAGCTGGGTGTACTCCAGCAGCAAGCTGTTCGCCCCCAGCGGCAACGAGCGGGCCAAACTGGCCGGCTACCACGTGTTCAACCTGGGCGCCCAGTACCTGACCGAAGTGAACGGCGTGACCACCACGATCCGCTTCGGGGTGCACAACGTGTTCGACAAGTTCTACTGGGGCGACACCTCCAGCACCTTCGGCGGCTATCTGATCCCGGGTGCGCCGCGTACCTTCCGCCTGTCGGCACAGTTCGACTTCTGATTGCACAGGGCGCGCTGAAGGGCCTGTCATTGCGAGGAGCGAAGCGACGAAGCAATCTCGCAGAGCGTTGAAGCCAATGGATGCCGAGACTGCCGCGCTGCGCTCGCAATGACACTCACCCGATGCACCAGCGCCTGCCTGATGCAAATAAAAACGGGCCCCGGCACATGCCGGGGCCCGTTTTTATTGCTGCATGCGGATACGGGCGGCCGTGCTGCGCCCGGCGCCTTCACCCGATCAGAAGTGTTCCTCGCTGAGCTTGCGCGTAGTCGCCGACAGCGAGCTCAGATCAAAGGCCGCGTTGCCGCGCCGCACGAAGCGCAGCGCGAAGATCACCACCACCGGCACGACCGCCGCCAGCAGGAAGGATTCGAGCAAGTAGGTCATCGGCGCACCCGGCATCGGGAACACCACCAGACCGGCCACCAGACCGGCCAGCGTGCCCGCCATGGCGGAGAAGCCGTCATGCGCGCGGCTGAACAGGCCGTAGAACACCGGGAAGGCCGCCGCCGCGCACAGCAGATCGGCCAGCAGGAAGAGGTACAGCACGCTGTAACCCTGTGCCGCCACGAACAGCGCGGGGATGGACATCAGCACCACCAGCCAGCGCGCCAGCCGCATCAGCCGGGCCGGGCTGGCGCTCGGCACGGCGCGGCCGACGTCCACCGCGACGATGCTGGAAATGGCGCTGATGCCGGTATCCACGCTGGACATGACCAGCGCGATACCGAGCGGAATCAGCGCAATGGCGAGCCACATCGGCATCTCGGACAGGATCACGGTGAACAGCGCGACGGAATCGTCCCCGCCCGGCGTGAGCGCCACGAAGGCCAAGCCAAACAGGCCCATGATGAAGATGAAGGGCACCACCAGCACGCCGCCCAGCAGGAAGCCGCGGCGCATGGAGGGGATGTCCTTGGCCGAGTAGATGCGCTGCCAGTTGCCCTGGTGGAAGATGCCGGTCAGCAGGATGGCGAAGAAGAAGGTCAGTCCGGCCTTGATGCCGGCCATGTCGCCGAGGTCGAGCAGGCGCGGCGCGGTTTCCTGCAGGCGCTCGGTAACCGGGCCGATGCCGCCGGTGACCTGCCAGCCAAGCGCAATCAACGCGCCCACCAGCGGGATGATGAGGATGACCTGCATCTTGTCGGTGAAGATCGAGGCGCGCAGCCCGCCGTAGGTGGTGTAGATCAGCGTCGCCACCATCACGATGGCCGCGCTCACCCACAGCGGCACCGGTGCCAGCAACTGCACCAGCTTGCCGATGGCGGTCAGCTCGGCGGTTAGCGCGATGAACATGTAGAACACCATGATCAGTAGCGTCAGCCAGTACATCGGCCGGCCATAGCGGGCGATCAGGAATTCGGTGAGCGAATGGCCGTTGGGCATCAGTTCGCGCATGCGGCGGCCCAGCGGGATCATCGCGATGCGCGGCGACATCGAGCCCAGCGCGTAGCCGATGACGGCGGCCAGCCCACCCCAGGTGGCCGCCTGCGCCGGCGAGAAGAGAATCCAAGCGCCCAGCGACGAAGCCAGCAAGGTCATGATGGTCGCGACCGAGCCCTGACTGTTGCGGGCGACGATGTATTCCTCAAGGTTGCCGCGATAGCGGCGGGCGTAGGCCATGCCGGCGATGGCAAAGGCGGCGGTGAAGAAGGTGAGCCACGTGATGGCGGCCGGTGCGCTGAGCATGCTGCGGGACTCCTGAAACGGCTAAGGACGGAGCCCGCGCTCGGTGAGGGCGGTGCATCCTTCCTTACGCCGGTATTACCCGGATCAAGTATCGGGGTCATGGCCGTTGCCATCTCTCAGCCGCATGCGGCTCCCCCAGGATCAAGGCGCGGATTATACGCCTGCGGGCGGGTTCAAGGCACCCGCGCAGGTCGCCGGAACGCTCTTCCGTGATAAGGTTTGCCCCCTGACACGGGGTGTCCTGCATCTGCGGACTGAGATCACACCCGTCGAACCTGATCCAGCTCGTACTGGCGAAGGGATGTCCCCACGCACCGCTCGTGCATCCCCCTTGCCAGCTCCATCACAAGGGAAACGCATGTCCAGCCAATTCGCCCCCCTCGCGCAACAACTCGTCCTCGTCACCGGCGGCGCCCGCGGCCTCGGCGCGCACATCACCCGCGCCTTTCTCGCGCACGGTGCGAAGGTCATCGTGAATTACCTCAACAGCGCCAGCGCCGCCAACGATCTGGTCAGCACCGCCGCGCCGGGCCAGGCACTGGCCGTGCAGGCCGACGTGAGCGACCCCGCCGCCGTGCGGGCCCTGTTCGAGCGCGTGCAGACGCACTTCGGCCAGCCGGTGACCACCGTGGTGAACAACGCCCTGCCCGCCTTCCAGTTCAACGGCGACGCCCGCGAGCACGCCGACGCACTGCGCTGGGAGAGCATCGCGCAGCAGATGGAAGGCAGTGTGCGCGGCGCGCTCAACACCACACAGGCCGCGCTGGCGGGCATGAAGCAGGCCGGCTTCGGCCACATCATCAACATCGGCACCAACCTGTTCCAGAACCCGGTCGTGCCCTACCACGACTACACCGCCGCCAAGGCTGCGCTGCTGTCGCTCACGCGCACGCTGTCGCAGGATCTGGGGCCGGACGGCATCACGGTGAACATGGTGTCGGGCGGCCTGCTGCGCACCACCGACGCGTCCGCCGCCACTCCTGAGGCGGTGTTCGACATGATCGCCGCCAGCACCCCGCTGCGCCGCGTCACCACGCCCGAGGAATTCGCCGACGCGGTGCTGTTCTTCGCCTCGCCGTGGTCGCGGGCGGTGACCGGCCAGAACCTGGTCGTGGATGGCGGCCTGGTCAAGAACTGAGAGACGCAGCGATGATGCACATCAACCTCTTCATGTTCGGCTGCGGGCACCACAACGCCGCGTGGCGCCATCCGGATTCTCCGGTGGAGCGCCTGGGCGACATCCGTTTCTACGAGGAAATGGCCCAACTGGCCGAGCGCGGCAAGCTCGACGCGGTGTTCCTGGCCGACGGCCACGCCGCCGTGAACCTCACCGACGGCCCGCGCTGGTTCCTCGAACCGGTCACCATGCTCACCGCCATGGCGCGCGCCACCAGCCGCATCGGCCTGATCTGCACGGTGTCGAGCACCTTCTACACGCCCTTCCATGCGGCGCGGCTGATCGGCTCGCTCGACCACATCTCGGGCGGCCGCGTGGGTTGGAACGTGGTCACCTCGATGTTCGATGCCGAGGCCCGCAACCATGGCTATGAATCCATGCCCGGCCACGCCGAGCGCTACGCCCGCGCCGACGAATTCATCGAAGCCGTGCTGGCGCTGTGGGACAGCTGGGACGACGGCGCCGTGCTCAACGACCGCCACGGCCTGTATGCCGACCCCGCACGCGTGCGCAAGATCAATCACCACGGCAAACACTTCCTGGTCGACGGCCCGCTGACCGTGCCGCGCCCGCCGCAGGGCAATCCGGTGCTGATCCAGGCCGGCGCATCGGACGAAGGCCGCGCGCTGGCGGGCAAGTACGCCGAAGCCATCTACGCCGTGGCCTACGACCTGCCCTCGGCACAGGCCTACTACAACTCCATCCGCGCCGCCGTAAAGGCTGCCGGGCGCGACGCACCGGTGCCGATCCTGCCCGGGCTGGTGACCTACGTCGGCTCCACCGAAGCCGAGGCCAAGGCCAAACAGCGCGAACTAGACGAACTGCTGCCCACCGAAAGCTCGCTGCGCCAGCTGCAGACCTTCATCGACCAGGACTGCATGAACTGGGAGCTTGACGCCCCCGTGCCGCCGCTGCCCCCGCTCGAAGCCTTCAAGGGCCCCAAGGGGCGTTACGCCACGGTGCTGCGCATCATCGAGACCGAACAGCCCACCGTGCGCCAGTTGCTCGGCCGCCTCGCCGCTGGCGGCGGCCACTGCACCATGGTGGGCACGCCCGAGCAGATCGCCGACAGGATGGAACACTGGGTGCGCAATGGCGGCGCCGACGGCTTCAACCTGATGCCGCCGGCCCAGCCCGACAGCGTGCGCGACTTCGTCGAGCAGGTCGTGCCGGTGCTGCAGAAGCGCGGGCTGTTCCGCAAGGACTACGAACACGACACGCTGCGCGGCCACTTCGGGCTGGCCCGACCAGTGCGCTGAAACAACGGCCGGGGCGCAGCCCCGGCAGCAGCGTCTCGCAAGACGCGCGGGCATGCGTTTTGCACATTTGCAGTTGCAAATGATTCTCCTTTCTGGTTCGATGCGGGCCTCACGCAATTTCAGCGCCCAGCGCGCCCGCATGCCCCACGGGCACGCGCAGGACAGGAAGCCGAATCCCCCATGCAAGACCGCCTCACGTTCTACCGGACCACCTCGCTCGCCCTGACACCGCATACGCCACGGTATGCACACGGAGCCCCGCGATGAGCCGCTTCGAACGCGGTTCGGCGCTGGTGGCGGTCACCGCACTCCATGTAGGTGTCGTGGTGTGGGCCACCTACACGCTCAACCAGAGTCCGTCGGAGGTGGTCCAGCCGACCATGCAGGGCGTGCTCGTGCCATCCGAGGCCGTCGTGCCGCCGACGCCCAAACCGACGCGGCCCCCACCTCCTCCGCCCAAGCCCGAGCCGAAACCGGAACCGACGAAGCCCGAGCCGCCCAAACCCAAACCTGTTCCGAAGCCCAAGCCGCTGCCGCCTCCACCGCCCTTGCCGCCGTCCGAAAAGGCCATCGAGATTCCGGTGGAGGAAGTCGAGCCGCCTCCGCCACCGCCGCCCGCAGCGGAAGCACCGCCGCAGGAGAAGGCACCACCGGCGGCGCCGCATCGCCCGCCCCCGCCGGGCCCGGCCGGACCGCCGTCGGAGACGCCATTCACGCCGCCGCGGCAGGAGGCTTCGCACCTCAACAACCCGGCGCCGCCGTATCCGTCGCTGTCGCGCCGCATGCGCGAGGAAGGCCGCGTGCTGCTCGACGTGCATATCCAGCCCGACGGCTCGGTGAGCGAGGTCAAGCTGCGTGAGTCGAGCGGCCATCGCCGTCTGGACGACGCCGCCCGCAACGCCGTGGCGCGCTGGCGCTACGTGCCGGCCACGCGCGGCGGCAAGCCGATTGCCTTCTGGTACGTGCAGCCGGTGGTGTTCTCACTCACCAACTGAACAACTGATAAAGCATCCCGGCCGCCTGCGGGCGGCCCCATCGACAAGGAAACCTCATGGAAAACCAGGCAGAGAATTCCGCCATCCCCTCGCAGGCCGCAGACCCCGCCGCGATGCCCGACCCGACCACGCTGCCCATGCCCGGCGCCGACGCGGCCGATACGCTGATGGCCAACCCCTACGGCATCGAGGCGCTGTGGGCGCAGGGCGATCTGGTCATCAAGGCCGTGGCCATCGTGCTGTTCCTGATGTCCATCGCGTCGTGGTACGTCATCGTCACGCGCACGCTTCGCGCCATGCGACTGAAGCGCGCCGCCCAGCGCGCACAGACCTTCTGGCACGCGCAGAGCGTGGAGGAAGGCCTCAACCTGATGGGAGGGGATGCCGCCAACAACCCCTTCCGTCGTCTCGTCGAAGAGGGTGGTCACGCCTGCGACCACCACGCCGCACGCCGCGAAGAGCTGCACGGCCAACTGAGCCTGGCCGAGTGGCTCACCGCCTGCCTGCGCACCGCCATCGACGAGAGCGCCGAGCGCATGCACAGCGGCCTGTCGGTGCTGGCCTCGGTCGGCTCGGTGGCACCGTTCGTGGGGCTGTTCGGCACGGTGTGGGGCATCTATCACGCGCTGGTGGGCATCGGCGTGTCGGGCAATGCCGGCATCGACAAGGTGGCCGGCCCGGTGGGCGAGGCGCTGATCATGACGGCCTTCGGTCTGGCCGTGGCCATCCCGGCGGTGCTCGGCTACAACGCGCTGGTGCGCACCAACAAGGGCGTACTGGGCCAGCTCAACCGCTTCGCCCACCACCTGCACGCGCTGATGGTCACCGGTGCGCCGGTACGCGCCAACAAGCTACGTATCGCGCACGCCCAGCGGGAGGCTTCCTGATGGCCTTCGGCAGCGGACTGGAGGACGCCGGCGAGAACGAGATGAGCGAGATCAACATGATCCCGCTGGTCGACATCATGCTGGTGCTGCTCATCATCTTCATCATCACCGTGCCGGTGATGACGCATTCGGTGAAGCTCGACCTGCCGCGCGCGGCCAACCAGCCCAACGTGGTCGAGCCACGCACCGTCACCATCGCCATCACCGCCGACGGCGGGCTGCACTGGAACGAGGACGTGATCGACCAGGACATGCTGGAAGCACGCCTCGGCCAGGTCGCGCAGGAAGACCCGCAGCCCGAGATCCACGTACGCGGCGACCGCAGCGTGGCCTACGAGCGCGTGATCAAGGTCATGGCCGCGGCGCAACGCGCCGGCATGCAGAAGCTCGGCTTCGTCACCGACCCGCAGCAGTGAGCCGGACGGGCGGCCCACGGCGGCACGCTTGGCGTGGCCGTGGACCGCCCGACGGAACCCTCGCGCTGCCCGCCGTTCTCACCCCGGGGATTCGCCGTCTGTCATCACGCAGAAAAATTCGCGAACCGCTGTAAGGAGTCGGGCGCTCGCCCGACGAAGCCACGGACGTCACGCCAACGTAGCCCCATTTCCCCTCCTGCGACGGGCTCGTCGGCCGATGTTCATCCAACCCACAGAAGGAGATCAGCATGTCCAGCAAACAGAAACTCGTCTCGCTCGCCCTCGGTTCCACCTTCGCCCTTGCTTCCATGGGCGCGGTGGCCGCGAATGCGGAGAACCCGTTCTCGGCTTCCTCGCTGTCTTCCGGCTACCAGGTCGCTGCCAACCACGAGAAAGGCAAGGAAGGCAAATGCGGCGAAGCCAAGTGCGGTGCCAAGGACGAGAAGAAGGAAGAAGCCAAATGCGGCGCCAAGGATGACAAGAAAGGCGAAGCCTCCTGCGGCGGCAAGAAGTAATTCCGCTCGCAGTCTGAGAACCGGCGACGGGGCTGCGGCCTCGTCGCCCTTTCACAAGGAACGGCGATGCCTCTCGAACGCACTCCATCCGGCGCCGGCCTGGGCTTTCGCCGCGAGCTGATCGCGCCGCTGCGCGAACAGGGCGTACCGCCTGCCGTCGGCTTCTTCGAGATCGCGCCCGAGAACTGGGCCGGCGTCGGCGGCCGCAGCGCGCTTGAGCTGCGCGAATTCACCGAACGCTTCCCCTTCGTCTGCCACGGTCTGTCGCTGTCGCTCGGCGGCCCCGGCCCGCTCGACGAAGCCCTGTTGCGCCGCGTGCGCGCCTTCATGCGCGAGCACGGCATCACGCTGTACACCGAACACCTGTCGTGGTGCGGCGACGCCCACCAGCTCTACGACCTGCTGCCGATCCCGTTCACCCATGACGCCGTGCGCTGGACAGCCGAGCGCATCGCCCGTGCGCAGGACATTCTCGGCATGCGCATCGGCATCGAGAACACCTCGGCCTACCTCGCCCCGCCGGGCGCCGAGATGAGCGAGCCGGAATTCGTCGCCGCCGTGGCGCGCGAGGCCGACTGCCTGCTGCATCTGGACGTGAACAACGTCTTCGTGAACAGCCGCAACTTCGGCTTCGACCCGCTCGCCTACCTCGACACCCTGCCGCTGGAGCGCGTGGCCTACATGCACGTGGCCGGCCACCACGCGGAAGACGACGGCCTGCTCATCGACACCCACGGCGCCGACGTGATCGACCCGGTATGGGCGCTGCTCGACGCCGCCTGTGCGCGGCTGGGCCGCACGGTGCCGACCTGTCTGGAGCGCGATTTCGATTTCCCGCCGCTGGCCGAACTGGCCGCCGAGGTCGAGCGCATCGTCGCCATCCAGGCGCAACACGCGCCCGTGGCGCGGAGCGTGGCGCCATGAACGCGCCGGCCTCGTTCCGCGATTTCCAGCACGCCTTCGCGCGCCACCTGCGCGACCCGCACCATGTCGCCCGCCCGGCCGGGCTGCCGGCACGCCGCAGCCGCGTGTATGAACGCCTGCTGTTCAACAACGTGCGCGGCTTCGTGGACCGCTGCTTTCCGGTGTGTCGCCGCCTGCTTGGCGAAGCGCGCTGGACGCGGCTGATCCGCTGCTTCTACCGCGACTGGCCGCTCGCCACGCCATGGTTCCGCGAGATTCCGCGTGAGTTCGTGCGCTATCTGGATGAGGCCGACATCGCCCTGCCACGGCCGCGCTGGCTGGCCGATCTGGCGCGCCACGAATGGGCCGAACTGGCCGTGGATGTAATGGACGCACCGCGGCCGCCCTACGACCCCTCGGGCGACCTGTTGGCAAGCCGTGTAATGCTCAACCCGGCCATGATGAATCTGGCGTACGACTGGCCGGTGCACCGCATCGGGCCGGATCTCCGTCCGCGCAAACCTCAGCCGACCTTCATCGTCGTGCATCGCGATGAGGCTGGTGACGTGCGCTTTACCGAAGTGAATGCGGTGACCTCGCGACTGCTCGACCTGCTTGCGGAATCCGCCACCGGCCGGACCGCTGTCGAACAACTTGCCGCCGAACTGCAACACCCCGACCCGCAGGCGCTGTGCGGTTTTGCAGCCGGCCTGCTGGCTGATTTGCAGGCACAGGGCATCGTGCTCGGCGCTGCATCGTAGGGCGGATTAGCGCAGCGTAATCCGCCGGATGCTTGGCTCATACGGCGCAATGCCCTTCGGTTATTGCGCCCTACGAAACCGTACTCGGCGCGGTCTGAACCTCAGCAACTCGCGCGGATCAGCGGAATCCACATCTCATCCGGCGACAGCCCGCCGTGCACGCCGATCATGCTGTGCCGCTGCTCGCCCGGCACGCTGTCCACCACGGTCCAGCCCGGCTCCATCAGCAGCGTGTGCGTGCCGGTGCGCTCGGCCAGGCGCGCATTCATCGGCCCCGGCCCGAAGAGGCCGGCTGTGACCAGATCGCGGGAGCGCGCCACGACCGCCTTGCCGGCAAACACCTCGCGGGCAGCCGCCTCGAACTCGGCGTCGCGCCCCTTCTTCACCGAACAGAAGGCCGCACGGTGCTCGCCCCACAGCGCGCAATCGAGCATGGCCATGAGCTGCGGGTGGTCGTCCATGTCCACCGTGCGCTCGTCCGAAGCGTCGGTGAAACCGTGATCCGCCGTCACCACCACCTCGCAATCCAGCCCTTTCAGGCGTTCGAGTAAGGCAGCAAAGGCCTCATCGACGCGCCGAAACTCCTCCACTGCCTGCGGCGAGGTCGAACCGAATTCGTGGCTGAGCGTGTCGAAGCGCGGGTAATAGGCGTGGATGTAGCCGCCGCCCGCCTGCCGCAACTCGCCGGCGCCCTTCGCCACCGCCTCCACCAGCCCTTCCAGCCCGCGCCCGTAGCCGACGATGCGCGCGCCGCGCGCATGCCGTCTGGAGAAGCGCGACCACGCGATCTCGCGCGGCGACACCAGCAGGCTGGGCCGCGCCCGCTGTTGGTACAGGCTGCGATACGGGAACAGACGCTGCGTGAGCCGCAGCGCCACCAGTGAATCCGCGCCCCGTCGGTACAGCGGCAGCGGCGCAAGGAGGCCACCGAAGCGCTTGTCGCGGATGAACCAGCCGGTGAGCCCGTGCTGCGCTGGGGACAGCCCGGTCATGGTCGCGGTAACGGCGGCCGAAGTGGTGGACGGAAACACTGAGGTGATGCGCCCCTGCCGGTGTGCGGCCAGCGCGCTGCTGGCGCCGAAACGCTGCAGAAAGGCGTCGCCGAGGCCGTCGATGAGCAGGAACACCAGTGTGCGCCCGGACGATGAGGGCAGATCCGCCAACGGCGGTACGCCGGGCGCGCGATCGAGATACGCACCGAAGGCCCCCACCAGACCGTGCAGGCCGCCCGCGCCGTAGTCCGGCAGCACGCTGTCGCGAGGCAAGGTGAGGGGGAAGTCAGTTGCATCCATGCCCCGCAGCGTAGCAAAAGCCGGTCGGCCTGCGCGGCACGATGCGCTATCGTTCGCCCACGGGCCGGCGCGCGCCCGGCATCAGGAGGCCTTCGTGAAGTTCGATACCGCAACCGTCCGGCTGATCATGGCCATCGTCGAGCACGGCAGCATCTCGCGTGCTGCCGACCGGCTGGA
>JAJLLM010000149.1:0-8687 GCA_033837965.1 Pseudazoarcus pumilus | reverse complement strand
TGATCCTCGAATTCGACTGATCCGCCCCGCATCGCCGCGCCGCTTCTGGCCTTGCCCGGATGGCATCGGGCAAGGCCTTTTCATTGCGGCGATGAGGATTTGCGCAAACATTATTCATCGCATACCATCCGTCTCCCGTTGACGCGTTCCGGCACTTTTGCCGGCTTCACGCAGTGTTGCTGCCCGACCCACAGCAGGGTCGCCATCCGTGCAGTAGCCGCCGTTCGTCCCTTTCGACTGATGTCCATCCCTGCCGCGGTTGCGGTGGAGAGGAACAAGGGACGGCGCAATGAAAGGAGGATTGCCTATGACCGCCGTGGTCTCGCCCCTGGTGCGCCGCGTCGCACCGCCGCCCAGCGGCTTTCAGGAAACCGTACCGTTCAAGGTCTACACCCAGCGCGACCTGGACCGCATCGCCCCGCTGCAGAGCCTGACCGAGGCGCAGCGCTTCGAGATGAAGGTGGTCTCGTCGGTGCTGCCGTTCCGCGTGAACCAGTACGTCATCGATGAACTGATCGACTGGAGCAACATCCCGGCCGACCCCATCTACCAGCTCGTCTTCCCGCAGCGCGGCATGCTGTCGGAAGCCCACTTCGAGCGTATTGCCGGCCTGCTGCGCGGCGGTGCCGACAAGGCCGAACTGGAAGCCGCCATCGACGCCGTTCGTCACGAGCTGAACCCGCACCCGGCCGACCAGATGGCCATGAACATGCCGCTCGACGCCGACGGCAACCGCCTCGACGGCCTGCAGCACAAGTACCGCGAGACGGTGCTGTTCTTCCCCAGTCAGGGACAGACCTGTCACAGCTACTGCAGCTTCTGCTTCCGCTGGGCGCAGTTCGTCGGCGACAAGGAACTGCGCATCGCCAGCTCTGAGGCCTCGCAGTTGCATGACTACCTGCGCGCTCATCCGGAGGTCACCGACGTGCTGATCACCGGCGGCGACCCGATGGTGATGAAGACCTCCAACCTCGCCGGTTATCTCGAACCGCTGCTGCAGCCCGAGTTCGATCACATCCAGACCGTGCGCATCGGCACCAAGGCGCTGACTTTCTGGCCGCACCGTTTCCTCGGTGCGCCGGATGCGGACGACCTGATGCGCCTGCTCGAACGTCTGGTCGAGGCCGGCAAGCAGGTCGCCATCATGGCGCACTACAACCACTGGAAGGAGCTGGAGCCGGAGGCCGCGCAGGCAGCGATCCGTCGCATCCGCTCGACCGGGGCGGTGATCCGCGCGCAGGGCCCGCTGATCGCCCACATCAACGACGACCCGGCGGTGTGGGCGCGCATGTGGAAGACCCAGGTCAAGCTCGGCATCGTGCCGTACTACATGTTCGTCGAGCGTGACACCGGCGCCAGCGCCTACTTCGAGGTGCCGCTGGTGCGCGCCTGGCAGATCTACCGCGAGGCCATGCAGCATGTGTCCGGCCTGTCGCGCACCGCGCGCGGCCCGAGCATGAGCGCCAGCCCCGGCAAGGTGGAAATCCAGGGCGTGGCGGAGATTGCCGGCGAGAAGGTGTTCGTGCTGCGCTTCATCCAGGCGCGCAACCCGGACTGGGTGCAGCGCCCGTTCTTCGCGAAGTACGACGAGCACGCCACCTGGCTCGACGGCCTGCAGCCGGCGTTCGAGGAGAAGTGGTTCTGGCAGGACGAGTACGCGGTCATGCGTGAGCACAAGCTCGCGGTTGCCGGCTGAACGCTTCGCCGGATGAAAAAGGCCCGCCATCGGCGGGCCTTTCTGCATTGTGTGCGGACGATTACAGCGTCTCGCCCAGAGGCCGCGAATGCGCCCCCAGCGTGGCGAAGGCGCTGATGACTTCCGGCGGGGCCTGCACCAGTTCGATCAGCACGCCTTCCCCGCCGATGGGGAATTCCTCGTTGGCCTTGGGGTGCACGAAGACGATGTCGTGACCGGCCGCACCGGGGCGGATGCCGCCGGGAGCAAAGCGCAGGCCTTGTGCGGTGAGCCAGTCGACGGCGCCGCGCAGGTCGTCCACCCACAGGCCGACGTGGTTGAGGGGCGTGGCGTGTACGGCGGGTTTCTTCTCCGGGTCGAGCGGCTGCATCAAGTCGACCTCGACCTTCAGCGGGCCGCTGCCGAGGGTGCAGATGTCCTCATCGACGTTCTCGCGTTCGCTGACGAAGCTGCCGCTGCGCTCCAGCCCGAACAGATCGACCCACAGCCGCGACAGGCGCTGCTTGTCGGGGCCGCCGATGGCGATCTGCTGGATGCCGAGGATGCGGAAGGGGCGTGTGCTCATGTCGTCATCTCGCCAGCAAGGTACGGAATGGCATTGTCACGCGGCGGCGTGCTGCGGTCGACCCCGGTGGGTTTGCGCTGCACAAAACGCTATCCTTGCGCCCCATGCAAAGCCTGCTGATTCTTCTCCCCGACTTCTCCCTGATCCTGCTCGGCGTGCTGCTACGCCGCTGGATGATCACCGACATCGGTTTCTGGACCGGCGTCGAGCGGCTCGTCTATTTCGTGCTGTTCCCGGCCATGCTGTTCCGCGCGCTGACCTCGGTGCGCATCGACCTCGACAGCACGCTGCCGCTGGTCGCCACCGGCCTGGCGGTGATGTTCATCGGCTTCCTGCTGGGGCTGGCGGGGCGTCCGCTGATGGGGCTGTCGGGCATCACCTTCGCCTCGCGGCTGCAGTGTTCCTACCGCTTCAATACCTACATCGCGATTGCCATTGCGGGGCAGGTGCACGGCGCGCAGGGCGTGGCATTGATGGGCGCGCTGTGCGGCATGATGGTGCCCTTCGCCAACATCATGGCGGTGGGCATGCTGGCGCGGCACGGTCAGGGCGGGCTGGTGCGCGAGCTGGTGCGCAATCCGCTGGTGCTGGCGACGCTGGCCGGCATGGCCTTCAACCTGTCCGGCGGGGAGCTGCCGCAGCCGGCCAACGCCTTCCTCACCCGCCTGGGTGACGCGGCGGTGGCGCTGGGCCTGCTGGCGGTCGGCGCCGCACTGCGCTGGGGCTCGGCCGGCGGCAACGTGCTGGGTTCGTCGTGGCTGGTGACGGTCAAGCTCGCGTTGTTGCCGGCGATCGCCTGGGGGCTGGGCCGCGTGGTCGGCATCGAGGGCGTGGCCTTCGATCTGCTGGTGCTGTACGCCGCCATGCCTTCGGCCAGTTCGGCCTACATTCTGGCGATGCGCATGGGGGGCGATGGCCCCGGCGTGGCGTGGCTGATCTCGGCCACCACCATTCTGGCGATGCCGACCCTGACGGTCTGGCTGGCGCTGCTTTAGGGTTTCTTCTTCGGCCCCGCCGTCTTGCCGGCAGGCGCCTCGGGCGTGGTTGCGGCGGGCGGTGCCATGTTCCACGGCCACATCTGCTCGAACGGGTTGGGCGGCGCCTCTGCGCCGGCTGGAGCACCGGCCGCGGCCTGTTCGCTCATGGCCTTGAGCGCGTTGAGGGTCGAGCGCTGAACTTCCAGCCCCTGAATCGTGGCCTGCAGCATGTTGAGGTTCATCTGCAGCCAGTTCTCGACCGTGCGCAGATCCTTGATGCGCTTGTCCAGATCATCCGTGTCCAGCGTTGGCGCGAGCATGCCGGGCAGGGGCACGCCGGCTGCGCTCCACATCTGGCGGATCATTTCGAGCGGGTCCTGCCCGCTGTGCTGGTTGTCGCTCATGAGGTTCTCCTGGCTCAGTCGTGGCTGGCGGCGAAGCGGTTGAGCAGGGCGCGCAGGCGCGCCGGTCGCAGTGGCTTGTGCAGTACAGGATAGCCTTCGCGCTCGGCCATGCCGAGGGCGTCCGGGCCGGTGTCGCCGGTGATCAGCGCCGCCGGCAACTCCGCGCCGAAGCGCTGGCGCAATGCGCGGATGACTTCCGTGCCGGTGGTGCCGCGGGCGAGGCGATGGTCGCTGATGACGGCCTGCGGGTGTATGCCCAGTTCGTCCAGCCGTTGCACCGCGCCCTGCAGGTCGGCTGCGGCGATGACATCGCAACCCCAGGAGGAGAGCAGGCTCTCCATGGCGGTGAGCACCAGCGGGTCGTCGTCGATGATGGCGATGCACAGGCCGCCGAGGTCGCCGGGCTCGCGGGTGTCTTCTTCCCGCGGGTCGAGATCCTCGATCTTGCCGGCGGGCAGCGTGACGGCGAAGGCCGAGCCCCGTCCGGGGGCCGAACGCAATTCGAGCGGGTGGCCGAGCAGGTCGGTGAGGCGGCGCACGATGGCCAGCCCCAGGCCGAGGCCCTTGTCGCGAGCGCGTTCCGGGTTCTGCAACTGGACGAACTCCTGGAAGATGCTTTCCTGTGCCTGTTGCGGAATGCCGATGCCGTTGTCACGTACCTCGATGCGCCAGTGCTGGCCGCGCTGGCGACAGGCTACCAGCACACGGCCGCCGGGGGAGTAGCGCACGGCGTTGCTGACGAGGTTGCCGAGCACGCGCTCGAACAGTACCGGGTCGCTCACGCACCATGCCCAGGTCGGGCGGATGCGCAGGTGCACCTTGTTCTCGATGGCCGCACTGCGCTGGGTGGCGGCGATGCGCTCGAGAATCGGCTGCAGCGGAAAGGCGCGGACATTGGGTTCGAGCACGCCGGCATCCAGTCGCGAGATGTCGAGTAGGCTGTCGAGCAGGTCTTCCATGGCTTCGGCGGACGCCGCGACCTTGGACAGCAGACGCCGGGCGGGCGCATCAAGCCGGCATTGCGACAGCTCCGAAATGAACAGCCCGAGGGCATGCATGGGTTGGCGCAGGTCGTGGCTGGCCGCGGCCAGGAAGCGCGACTTGGCGGTGTTGGCGCTTTCCGCTTCTTCCTTGCGGGTGCGCAGTTCGGCGGTTGCCTCGTTGATGCGGGCGCTCATCTGTGCATGCATGCCGGCCAGTTCGGCAGCCATCTGGTTCACGCCCTCGGCCAGCATGCGCAGGCTGCCACCGCCGACCAGCGGGACGCGCTCATCGAACTGCCCCTTGCCGATGCGCGAGACGGCCGCCGCGATACGGCGGATCGGGCCGGATACGCCACGGCTCATCGAGGTGGCCAGCACCAGCGTGCCGAGCAGTGCGGCGAACACGGTGAGCATGCCGGTGCGCAGCAGGTCGCGTCGCTTGGCCTCGACCGCGTCGCGGCCGAGGTCGACGATGACGTTGCCGAGGATGGGGGTGACGGCGTTGGCGCCGGAGCGGAAGGCGTCGTTGTTGAACTCGATGCCGAGCGAGGCCTGGCTGGCATAGATCGGTTCGATGACGCGCATGGTGAGCGCGTTGCTGGCATAGGCCGACTCGGACAGCAGTTCCTGCTCGGTCGGCAGGGTGGCATCCAGCCGGCCGCTGCGGGCCAGCGTCTCGCCGAACAGGTCGATGATCATGACGCCGGTCATGCCGTCTTCGGCGAGGCTGGCTTCGGTGAGTTTCTGCAGTGCGTCGTGGTTGCCGGAAAACACTGCGTACTCGCTGGCGGCGACGAGCTGACGGGCGTAGGCCTTGCCGCGCGCGATGTGGGCCTCCTCGATGTCGGCCAGTCGGGAGCTGGTGTAGAACGCCGTCAGCAGCAGCGCGACCACCATCATTGGCAGTACCGCCACAAGCAGCACGCGCGCCCGCACGCCCCAGTTGATCGTCATGCCTGCTTCTCCGTTGCGGCGCCGGGGCCGCCTTCGATGCCCCGATTGTGCAGTGTTTCGGTGTTGTCCGCGACGCGTGTGCCGGTGCAGGAGTGCTATGCTTGCCACATTTTCGTGCAGCCAAGCCGCAGGAGAGACACCAAGGTGACCAGGGTTCTGATCGTCGAGGATCACGCGCTCGTCAGGGAGGCCATGGCTCAGACGCTCAACCGTCTGGAGGCCGGCCTGCTGTGCGTCGAGGCGCGCGGTTCCGAGGAAGCGCTGGAGTTGCTGGCTGCCAGCGCCGAGTGGGATCTGGCCGTGATCGACCTGATGCTGCCCGACATGTCAGGGTTTTCGCTGCTCGGGGTGCTCGCCAAGCGCTACCCCGACATGCCCACCATCGTGGTGTCGGCGCTGGATGATCAGGCCACGCTGCGTCGGGCGATGAAGGTCGGGGCTTCGGGTTTCGTGTCGAAGAGCAGTTCGGGGGATGAGTTGCGGCTGGCGGTGCGTACCGTGCTCGATGGCGGGGTGTTCTTCATGCCGCAGGAGGCGCCGGAGGAGGTGCGTCGCGGCAGTCGTTCGCTGGAGCAGCGCTACCGCCTGACCACCGCGCAGACGCGTGTCGCCGAACTGCTCGGGCAGGGCAAGACCAACCGCGAGATCGCCGATCTGCTGGGCCTGTCGGAAGGCACGGTGAAGGTGCACATGTCGGCCATCTTTCGTGCCATGAACGTGCGCAACCGGGCGCAGGCGCTGGTGGCGCTGTCGCGCTCGACCGTGCGCGCCTGATCAGCGCCGGTTGCCGATCCGCAGCGGCATCTCGTCGGCCGCGATGCGGTCTTCCTCGCTGACCGTGGCGAGTTCCGAGCCGGCGTTGTCCGGGATGTCGATCTCCAGCACTTCCAGCACCTGGCGCGCCAGCGCCCGGCAGGCGTTCGCCAGCGGCGTCGGCAGCTGATCCGGGATGTCTTTCTGCAGCAGCAGCTTGCTGGCCGACAGTGCGTTGACCGGGTTCAGGATGCGATGGCGGTAGGGCCGCATCATGGTGCGCACGTTGCGGTCGGCGGCCTCGCGCTGCCAGGCATTGGTCGGCCATTGCGACGGGACGGCATAGGCGCGCGGGAACATCTCCAGATCGCGCACCACGGTGCGGATGTCCTCGTGTGACTCGCGGAAGGGCAGCAGCACGATGTCCGACATGGCGTAGAGCTTGCGGTCCATCTCAGTGCGGTTGCCGCCGCCGTCCACCACGCCGATCCAGTTCTCCAGCGTGCGCAGCTTGTCTACGACCTTGGTCAGCGCCTCGCGGGTGCGGGCATCGGCGGTGACGTAGCGGCGCCCGGCCGGGTTGAGCGGCTCGCGTGTGGTGTCGGTCAGCACGCAGGCGGCGCGCTGGTCGAGCAGGCCAAGTCCCTGGCACAGCATGTGCGAGATCGAGGTCTTGCCGGTGCCGCCCTTGTTGCCGATGACGCAGATGATTTCAGCCATGCTGCCCCTTTGTCTGCCTGCAGTTTTCCATGCAGCGCATTATCCGGGCCGCTGTCCCGGGTGATTCCCGGAAAAACGGTGGAATTGCCCCGTTAATCCGTTCTGTCGGCGGCCGCGCCGGGGCGGTAGCAATACAGCGTGGCATCGGACGGCAGCGTCAGTGTGCGCTCGGGCTGCAGTCCCGGTGCCGCGAACTCCTTGCTGATCAGCAGGGCATGCGGGGCGAGTTCGGCACGGGCCTTGGCGGCCACCTGCTCCATCGGGTGGGTGGACAGGAAGGCGTACACCACATCGTAGGCGCTCCAGTCGTGCGTGAAAAAGTCTCCGCGCCGGATACTCAGGTTGGCGTGCCCGCGGGCTGCGATGCGTGCGATCAGCCAGGGCAGCGGTGCCGACTCGACACCGGTGAAGTGGTGTTGCGGATGGCGGCCGGCCAATGGGGTCAGCAGCGCGCCGGTGCCGCAGCCGATGTCCAGCACGCGCAGGGCCGGTGCGTCCGGCAGCAGGGTGTCGACCGCTTCCACTGCATCGCGCCCCGAGAGATAGAGCGGTACGCGGGTGCGAAGGGTGCCCCAGAAGGTGAGCAGCAGCAGCACGAACGCCGCGAGATACCACGAGGGGTCGATGTCTGCAGAGCGTGCGGCAAGCAGCAAGGGCATGAAGCAGAGGTGAATCAGCAGCCACCAGCGCTCACGCCTGAGGAGCCGCGAGATCAGCGCGGCCGTCACCGCCTGGCAACCGATCAGCAGGGCGCCCGAGGACACCATGCCACTGCGTGCCAGGCCGAAGGCCAGCAACACGCCGCCCAGTTGGGCGAGCAGTGCTGCAAGCCAGCTGGGGAGGCGGTGGAGGGCGGGTGGAAGCGTCATCGGGTGCGCGCGCAGGAAGGGTGCCGCGAACCTTAGCAGAAGCCCGCCGGATGCAGCGAAGCAGGATGTCGAAACGGGTTTGACAATGCTCTGTGGAGGCACTATAGTGCGCGGCTTGTCGCCCGGAGGGATACCCAAGCGGTCAACGGGATCAGACTGTAAATCTGACGGCTCAGCCTTCGAAGGTTCGAATCCTTCTCCCTCCACCAGTTTCTTGCCGCATGCAGTGATGCTTACGGTGTGCAGGTGATGCGGATCGTTCGCGTCGTGTGCGGGTGTAGCTCAATGGTAGAGCAGAAGCCTTCCAAGCTTACGACGAGGGTTCGATTCCCTTCACCCGCTCCAGAACGGGCGTAAATGGTTTTAATGAGCCCTTGTAGCTCAGTGGTAGAGCACTCCCTTGGTAAGGGAGAGGCCACGTGTTCAATCCACGTCAAGGGCACCAGCTTTTCATTGATCCGGTCGCGGGTCGCCACGGCGTAAGTCCGTTAATTCTTATTCTGTACGAGAGGTGTTGACATGGCTAAGGGCAAGTTTGAACGTACGAAGCCGCACGTGAACGTAGGCACGATTGGCCACGTTGACCATGGCAAGACGACGCTGACGGCTGCGATCACGACGATTCTGTCGAAGAAGTTCGGTGGCGAGGCGAAGGACTACGCGTCGATCGACAGCGCGCCGGAAGAGAAGGCTCGTGGTATCACGATCAATACCGCGCACGTCGAGTACGAGACCGAGTCGCGTCACTACGCGCACGTCGATTGCC
>JAJLLM010000148.1:0-20269 GCA_033837965.1 Pseudazoarcus pumilus | reverse complement strand
TTTCCGCTTGAAAGATTCGATGGCCGCGTCCAGCTGCCTCACCATGCCGGCAGGACTACCGCGATTGCCGTCCACCACGATGTCTGCGACTTCCCGGTAGAGCGGGTCACGCTCGCGATAGAGAGCTTCGATGCGCTCCCGCGGATTTGGCACCTGCAAGAGCGGACGACTGCGGTCATGTCGAGTACGTTCCCACAACACACGCGGCGGCACATTGAGGTACACCACGATACCATGGAGCTTCAACAGCGCACGGTTGTCGGGACTCAGAACGACACCACCCCCGGTGCCGAGCACGACACCGGGGGTTTCGATGAGTTCTTCGATGAGCTGACTCTCACGACGCCGGAAACCGGCCTCACCCTCGATCTCGAAGATGGTCGCGATCTTTACGCCTGTGCGCGCCTCGAGTTCATGATCACAATCGATGAACTCCAGACCATGGCGCTTGGCGTAGTCACGCCCGACAGTACTCTTTCCTGCTCCCATCATCCCCACGAGGACGACGGGCTCTGCGCTGACATTCACTCAAACGTTCCGCTTCCGTTCCGGAAACCGCCTTATACCTGATCAGCGCAGCGTCAGCGACTCGGTGACGATGCGGGGCGTGATGAATACCAAGAGCTCCGTCCGCGTCGACACCCTCTCAGTATTACGGAACAGGGCACCGATGATGGGGAGTTCTCCAAGCAACGGAACACGGTTGATCGCGGTGGTGTCCTCTTCCTCGAAAATGCCACCGATGACGACCGTGCCCCCATTCTCGACCAGAACCTCCGTCTGCACATTTTTCGTCAGGATCGGCGGAACCCCCTCCAGCGCATTGGCGAAATCAGGACGGTCTTTGTTGATGCGGACATCAAGCTGAACCCGACCATCTGGGGTGATCTGGGGTTTGACCCTCAGACTCAGCACCGCCTTCTTGAACTGGATGTTTGTCGCCCCTGAACTGGTGGCCTCTTGATAAGGCACTTCCGTCCCCTGTTCGATCAGGGCCTCTTTCTGGTTAGCAGTCAGGACTCTTGGGCTGGAAATGATGCGCCCGCGCGAGTCGGTTTCCAGCGCCGAAAGCTCAAGGTTCAGGAACTTGGTTGCCGATGAATTAAACAGCGCCAAATTCAGAATTGAGAAGTTTGATACCGGTGTATTGCCTCCAGTCTGCCCCCCATCTCCGGTCAGCGCACCGTTCGAAACGCTACCCAGACCAAGACGACCACTACCCACCTTTACCGTGCCGTTGCTGCCGAAGTTCATTCGAACTCCGAGATCTTTCGTAAACCCCTTGTTTGCCTCAACGATGCGAGCTTCGATCAATACCTGACGCGGCGGGACATCGATTTCCTGCACGAGCCTGCGCAAGGCGTCCAACCGAGACGGCACGTCCGTCGCAAACAGCTTGTTACTCCGCGTATCCACCACGACACTACCGCGCGACGACAAGACGGTTTGATTCTGACTCTTCAGGAACTCCGCAATCTCACTGCCATTGTGATAGTTGATCTGAAAACTCTCGGTAACCAAGGGCTCCAGATCCCCGCGCTGAGCCAAGGCCTCAAGCTGCTGCTGCTCGCGTGAGGCGAGCTCTCCCGATGGCGCAATCCAGATCACGTTTCCGCTCTTGCGCTTATCCAAGCCCTTGGCCTGCAGAATGATGTCCAGGGCCTGGTCCCATGGCACGTCATTCAAGCGCAAGGTTAGGTTACCGGATACCGAGTCGCTGGTGACGATGTTGAAGTCGGTAAAATCCGCAATCACCTGCAGGACGGATCGAATCTCGACATCCTGGAAGTTGAGCGAAAGCTTTTCGCCGGCATACTTATCGCGACTAGCGCTTTGAACCAGTCGATTGGGATCCTCGACAAGGCGACGCACCTCCAGAACGAACTGCCCATCGGTCTGGTAGGCGCTATGCTCCCATAGTCCGTTCGGGGTCACGACCAACTTCGTGTCATCCCCCTGCATCTGTGCCGTCATATGACTGATAGGCGTACCGAAGTCAGTTACATCGGAACGGCGCTGGAGATGCTCGGGAAGAGATGTACGCGCAAATTCAACAATCAGGTTGCTACCCTGCCGCAGCACGTTCACACCCGTATCAGGGCTGGACAGTTGAACGACGACACGTCCTTCGCCCCCCTCTCCCCGCCGGAAAGTAATGTCATGAACGCTCTTTTCGGCCGCAGCACCTGCTTCGCTGGCGGAGAAATTAGCCAGCGCATTCACGGCTGGAGAGCCCGCGGCAGGAGTCACTCCACCCTTACCCACTGTCGCTACAGAAATCACGAGGTCTCCACCCTCGATCCGACTGTCGTAATCGGCCGCGCGCGTCAGGTTCAACACCATTCGGGTTCGATCACCCGACTCGACAATGTTCACGCTGCGGACGGCGCCACGGTTAATCGCCTGTTGCACACGACCCAAAGCGTTTTGTGTTTGCGGGAAATCAATCGCAATGCGGGACGGATTAGAGACGGTGAAGCTCTGCGGCAACTCAGTCAGAGGACGGGCAAAACTCAGGCGCATGAGCAGGCTGCCGCCCTGCTCTACGATTTGAAAATCGCGAATCTGATTTGCGGCCTGCTGGCCGGGCACGCTGCCCGCAACGGATTGTGCATGCACTGCGGAACTAGGCGCCAGCAGCACGAGGAAGCCGATCGCCGCCAGCAGCGCCATCATGTTTTTACATTTCATCATTTAGCTCCTAGCGCTCCTGCAGCAACAAACGACTGGTCCGTTCAACCCAGTCGCCGTTCATATCTTCCACCACTTCATTCAGGGTGACTTCGGACTCCGTGATGCGCGTTACCATGCCATGGTCCTGCCCCATGTAATTCCCCACCACGACTTGATGAATGCGGCCCGCAACAGTGATCAAGGCATGTTTCCGATCATTCTGCATGAGCGTTCCGACCATGTTCATCGACTCCAGCGGGAAGCTTTCAAGCGGTTCCCGCGGACGGTTCATGTCCGGCCCGCCTTGAGCGCCCGCCCGTGCCTCGGGTTGGATACGGGACGTCGCGAAGGGATCAACCTTGTCCGCCTGTTCGTAGCCGATCACAGGGAATGGCTTGATCTCCGGCAAGGGCGGGATCCTCCCCACCATGGTTGAAGCTTCCTGCTCCATCCAAGCTCGCAGATCGTCACCTTCATCGGCGCAACCTGCCAAAACGATGCTCAGCGCCACCAACATTACCCGTACTGTGCTCATGTTCAGCGCCTCGGCATTTGCTGAGCGCGTTGGGCCGCCAGCTCTTCGTCGTCCAGATAGCGATAGGTCGTCGCCTGCGCCTTGAAGTTGAGCGTACCGTCATCGGAGCGCTCAATGTTCATTCCACCGATCGTGACAATACGAGGCATTCTTGCTACGTCTGCCACGAACTGGCCGAGATCGTGATAAGTCCCGACGATATTGATGGAAATCGGCAATTCTGCATGGAACTCCCTGACCGTCTCAGCTCCCGGCTTGAACAGTTCGAACAGCAAGCCCCGCCCCAAGCCAGCCTGGTTGATATCGGCCAGAAGCTGATCCATTTCGGCCTTATTCGGAAGCTGTCGCAGCAGCGCACTGAACTGCCGATCCGTTTCTTCCAACTGCCTGCGATAAGCATCGAGATTGACAGCTTGACGTTTCTTCTGCAGCCACTCGTCACGCAACTGAACCTCTTCGCCTTGCTTCTGCGTCAGTGTTTCTGCCTGCACCTTCCAGTCAAACCACCAGATTGCAGCCACCGTGGCCACAAGCAGAACGACAAAGAGCGTGACCTTGGGGCCGGTAGGCCACACCCCCGGATCGTTCGGATCCAGCCCCTTGAAGTCATCGACGAACCGATTCAAATCAAGCTTGCTTCGCAACTCAGCCATGCTCACTTCGCTCCTGGGTCGCTTGCGTCCGGACGGTTCAGACCGACACTCAAAGTGAAGTCACTCAGCCTCCGCCCCTGATCCGTGATGGACTTGACTTCGACCAGAATAGGGCTGGACATAGTCGGCGCCGACTCAAGGCTTCTCATCAGATGAGAGACTCGGGCATTGGACTGCGCATTCCCGCTCAATGTAATGCGGTTCCCGGACTGGCTCAACGTCCTGACGAACACTCCGTCCGGCACGTGCGTTACCAAGTCATTGAACATGTACACAGACTGCACACGATTCTCCTGCAGGGTCTCGATCACCTGCTTGCGAGCAACAAGCGCATCGATCTGCGCCCGCAGTCTGGCGATTTCGGCAATCTGGGTATTCAAAGTCGCGATTTCAGCCCGCAGGAACTGGTTGCGCCCCTCCTGATGCTCTACCTTTCCCGTCATGTAGAGATGGCCGACCAGACCGATCGCGGCGCCAAGCGCGACCATCAGACCCGATACCACATAGAACTGCCGACGCCGCTCACGACGGATGACTTCGCGGTACGGCAGCAGGTTGATTCTGATCATTGCTCGACCCTCCGCAGGGCAAGGCCGCATGCGACCATCATCGCCGGAGCGTCGGCCGCGAGGCTCTTGGCACGAACACGCGACGTGAGGGCCATGCCGGCGAAGGGATTGGCGACCGTCGTCGGCACCTGCGTCCTGCCACTGACGACTTCGGCAAGATTGCCCATCACGGCGCAGCCTCCGGCCAGCACGATATGGTCCACCTCGTTGTACTGGGTAGAAGTAAAGAAGAACTGCAGGGCTCGTGACACTTCCAATGCAACGGAATCCATGAAGGGACGTCGCAAGTCGCGTTCATATTCGGGCGGCAGGTCGCCGGAACGCTTGGCCGACTCTGCATCTTCCGGGCTAAGACCGAACTGACGTGCGATGTCCTGGGTCAGTCTGGCACCACCGATTGCCTGTTCGCGCGAGTAGATCTGCACACCATCGCGCATCACCGACAACTGCATCGAATTGGCGCCGATGTCTGCCAGGGCGATCGTACGACCTTTGGCCCCCCCCTGGATCTGCGCACCGACCAGCGCGAAGGCGGATTCGATGGCGAGGGACTCGACGTCCATGATGACTGCCTTCAGGCCGGCCGACTCGGCTATGGCGACGCGATCCTCGACCTTTTCCTTGCGCGAGGCAGCAACAAACACCTCGATGTCGTCAGGGCTGCCTGGCGACTGCCCGAGGACCTGGAAATCAAGGTTCACCTCGTCTAGCGGGAACGGAATGTACTGATTGGCCTCGGACTCGACATGGAACTCCATCTCGTGCTCCCGCAGGCCTTGCGGAAGGTAGATCTTCTTGGTGATCACGGCTGACGCGGGCAAGGCCATGGCGACGTTGCGCGTGCCCGTGCCCATGCGCCGCAGCGCGCGACGAACGGCATCGCTGACGGCATCCAGATCGGAAATGTTGCCGTCCTGCACCACATCCTTGGGCAGAAGCTCGACGGCATACGCCTCTACGCGATAGCCGGAGGCGGCGTCACCGGAGATCTCGACCAGTTTCACCGATGACGATGAAATATCCAGACCGGCAAGTTGCTGCGCCTTCGAACCGAACAGATTAATCTGTCTCACCAAGAAATCCTTAAATTTCCTTACATTAGGCGCAATACCTAATCTAGTGTTTAAAATGCTAACAACAAGTTTCAGGCTGTGTAAAGAAAAAAGCCGCTGCGTGTCAACACAAACTGCAGCATTTTAGTCAACTGGTGGGTCGGCTTACCCCCCCGTATAATCGCGCCTCACCTCCACCGACCGATTTCATGCGCTGGTTTCTCTATCTGGTAGCGGCGGGGCTCGTAGCCATCATACTCGCGGCGGCAACCGTCGGTACGGTCGTCGCATTTGCCTGGCCACGACTCCCTGACCTCGAGGCTCTCACCGACTACCGCCCCCGGATTCCGCTCAGGGTTTTCTCGTCCGACGGCCACCTGCTGGGTGAGTTTGGCGAGGAGCGCCGCGCCGTGGTCGACATCGAAGACGTTCCGACCTCGCTCAAGCAGGCCATCCTTGCGGCCGAAGACGAACGCTTCTACGAGCACCCCGGTGTGGACCCGATCGGCATTGCCCGCGCAGCCATCGCCAACGTCCTGTCGGGCGGCCGGGGGCAGGGCGCATCCACGATCACCATGCAGGTCGCGCGCAATTTCTATCTCTCGCGCGAGAAGACCTACAACCGCAAGCTCTACGAGATTCTGCTCGCGTTCAAGATCGAGCGGAGCCTGTCCAAGGACAAGATTCTCGAGCTCTACATCAACCAGATCTTCCTGGGTCATCGCGCTTACGGCTTCGCCACTGCCGCGCGCACCTACTTCGACAAGCCCCTGAACAAGATCACGCTGGCCGAAGCTGCCATGCTGGCGGGGCTTCCGAAAGCTCCCTCGGCCTACAACCCGATCACCAACCTGCACCGCGCCACCATCCGCCAGCAGTACGTGCTGGGACGCATGCGCGACGCCGGCTTCATTGATCAGGCGACACACGAGGCCGCGCGCAATACGCCGATACAGATCAGGTCGCCGAAAGCCACCAGGCGCGACACCGACGGTGACTACATCTCGGAGATGGCGCGGCAGATCGCGGTCGAGCAGTTCGGCGAGGATGCCTATCAGATCGGCCTGCGCATCGTCACTACCATCCGGCTGGACGAGCAACTGGCCGCCCAGCAGGCGCTGCGCAACGGGGTCATCGAGTTCGACCGACGTCGCGGCTATCGCGGTCCCGAGGCTTTTGTCGACCTCGCCGGCATCAAGGACAGTGACGACGACAAGCTCACCGAGACACTGGTGGAGTATCGCGACTACCCCGACATGCTGGCCGCGGTCGTGCTGGCCGCCGCTCCCGGCGAGGTACGCGTCTTCCGCAACGGCGAGATCATCTCGATCAAGGGCAACGGCCTGTCCTTCGTCGCCCCCATGCTCGATCAGCGTGCGCCACAGACGCGCCGCATCCGTCGCGGTGCCATCGTGCGCATCCGTCCGCTGGGACGCTCCGGCTGGGAAATCCTGCAACTGCCAGAAGCCGAAGCAGCCCTGATTGCAATTGACGCCCACACCGGTGCGGTGCGCGCACTGGGTGGCGGTTTCGACTTCAACCGCAACAAGTTCAACCACGTCACGCAGGCCTACCGCCAGCCCGGCTCGAGCTTCAAGCCGTTCATCTTCTCGGCGGCGCTCGAGCGCGGCTTCTCGCCGGCCACCTACGAACTCGACGAGGCACTCTTCTTCCCGCCCGAAGTCACCGGCAGCAAGGCCTGGGAACCGAAGAACTACGACGACAAGTACGAAGGCCCGATGACGCTGCGCACCGCGCTGGCACGCTCCAAGAACATGGTCTCGATCCGCATCCTGCAGGCCATCACGCCGGAGTATGCGCAGGACTACATCGGGCGCTTCGGCTTCGAGCCGGCACGCCACCCCGCCTACCTCACGATGGCGCTCGGCGCCGGCTCGGCCACGCCGTGGCAACTGGCTGCCGGCTATGCCGTGTTCGCCAACGGCGGGTTCCGCGTCGAACCCTACATCGTGCAGGAGATCACCGACGCCAACGGCCGCACGCTGGCCCGCTTCGAGCCGCCGATTGCCGGACGCAACGCGCCGCGCGTGCTTGACCCGCGCAATGCCTACCTGATCGATTCGATGCTGCAGGACGCCGTATACAAAGGCACCGGACAGCGCGCCAAGGAACTCGGCCGCAGCGACCTGGCCGGCAAGACGGGTACGACCAACGATTATGTCGACGCCTGGTTTGCCGGCTACAACCCCGACATCGTCGCCGTAACGTGGATGGGCTATGGGCAACCGCGCAACCTGGGCCGCGGAGAGACCGGCGGCCGGGCCGCGCTGCCGATCTGGATCGACTACATGCGCACCGCACTCAAGGATGCGCCGGACCGCCCCCGCATCCGCCCGCCGGGACTGGCACCGATCCGCCACCCCGGCAGCGAGATCACGGATTTCTATTACGAGGAGAATCCGCCTCCGCAACCGCCTCCACCCCCGCCGACCGAGGAAGGCATCCCCTTCCTGCGCTACTTCCTGGATGACAACGCCTGGAGGTCGCAGCCGCCTGACGAAGCGCCGGCAGAGCAACCCGCCCCCTTCGAGGAGCGCGTTCCGCTGAACATCCGCGAGATGTTCCTGCCGATGACGCCCCCGGCCGCTGAGCCCGAGACCGCAGCCCCTGCCCAGCGCTGACGCGATGCGTCAGCCGGCGCGGACGGTAACCTCCTCGCCGCTCTGCTCCGACACCAGCCGCGACAGCGTGGCATACAGCTCGGCGCCATCCCGTCCGGCAATCCACACCCCGTCCTGCGGTGCAAAGTGAAAGCCGCCGGATTTCGCTGCGACCCAGATCTCGCGCGCCGCCAGATGGCGGTTGATCACCATCTTGCTGCCGTTCTCGAACTCCAGCTCAAGCACGCCACCGGGCATGGTCTCGATGTCGATCTCGGCCCCACAGGCCTCCAGTGCCGCCTCGATGCGTGCCAGTTCGGCATCGGCGAGATCGGAGAATGCCGATTCATCCATGTTTGCTCCTTCTGCTAGCATTGCCGTTTTTTCGGCGACCTCATTCATCATGCGCCCCTACACCTTCATCGTGCTTCTTGCCTCGGCCCTGCTGATCGCCGGCTGCGGCATCAAGGGCAATCTCTACATGCCCGACATTCCCAGCGCAAAGCCGGCCGCGGAACCGGCGGCAGATGATAGCAAGGCACCCAAGGCCCCGGCAGCGAATCCCGCATGAGCAAAGCCGCATTCCCCGTCGCCGGCCTCACCCGCGGGCCGGTCGGCCTGACGCTTGAAGGCGTGCCGCTGCAGGACATCGCCCACCGTTTCGGCACACCCACCTACGTCTACTCCCTCGCTGCCATACAGCAAGCCTATGCGGCCTGGTCGGATGCGCTGCGCGGCCGCAAGGCCATGGTCTGCTACGCCGTCAAGGCCAACTCCAACCTCGGCGTGCTGTCGGCCTTCGCGCGCCTCGGCGCGGGCTTCGACATCGTCTCCGGTGGCGAACTGGCACGCGTGCTGGCCGCCGGTGGCGACGCAGGCAAGGTAGTGTTTTCCGGCGTCGGCAAGACCGCCGCCGAGATGCGTCAGGCGCTCGAAGCCGGCATCCACTGTTTCAACATCGAATCCCCCGCGGAAGTGGCGCGGCTCGATGCCATCGCCGGCGAGCTCGGCGTCAAGGCGCCGGTGGCCCTGCGCGTCAATCCGGACGTCGACCCCAAGACCCACCCCTACATCTCGACCGGGCTGAAGAACAACAAGTTCGGCATCGCCTTTGAAGACGCGCCGGCGCTCTACCGCGATGCGGCCTCGCGGCCCAACCTGCGCGTCACCGGCATCGCCTGCCACATCGGCTCGCAACTGCTCGACCCGCAGCCCATGGCGGATGCCACGACCAAGGTGCTGGGCATGGTCGACCAACTGGCGGCCGAAGGCATCGTGCTCGATCACATCGATCTGGGCGGCGGCGTCGGCATCCGCTACCAGGACGAGAAGCCGCCCACGGTGGCCGAGTATCTCGCGCCCATCCTCGCGCAACTGGAAGGCCGCCGCGAAGCCATCCACTTCGAGCCCGGCCGTTCGCTGATCGGCAATGCCGGCCTGCTGCTGACGCGCGTGGAATACCTCAAGCACGGCGAGAGCAAGAACTTCGCGGTGGTCGATGCGGCCATGAACGATCTGGCCCGTCCGGCGCTGTACGACGCCTGGCATGAGGTGGTGGAAGTGGCGCCGCATTCGGCCGGACGCGTGTATGAGGTGGTCGGCCCGATCTGCGAGAGCGGCGACTTCCTCGCCCACGACCGTCCGCTGGCGGTGGCCGAGGGCGACTTGCTGGCCATCCTCTCGGCCGGCGCCTACGGCATGACCATGAGCTCCAACTACAACACCCGCCCGCGCGCGGCCGAGGTCATCGTAGATGGCGCTTCCGTGCATCAAGTACGCGCACGCGAAACGGTCGATGCGCTGTTCGCGCTGGAGCGTCAGCTACCGGTTTGAATTAGCGCATCTCGTCGAGGCAACGCGCCAGCGCATCATGCCAATGCGGCAGCCGGATGCCGAAGCGCCGCTCGAAGGCCGTGCAGTCCAGCCTTGAATTGCGCGGCCGCACGGCGTCGGTCGGCCACTCGTCGGAGGTGATGGCGGCCACCTCGCTCACCCGCAGTTCCAGTTCCGGCAGGCGCATGCGCGCCTCGGCGAAGATGGTGCGCGCAAAGCCGCACCACGAGGTCTCGCCACTCGACGTCAGGTGATACAGCCCCGAGGCAAAACCGCCCGCCGCACGCTCGGCCTGCGACTGCCGCACGGCATGGGCGGTGGCATCGGCCAGGTTGCGCGCCCAGGTCGGCGCGCTGAACTGGTCATCCACGATGGTCAGCCGCTCACGCTCCACGCCGTGGCGCAGCATGGAGCGCACGAAGTTGCCGCCGCGCGCGGCAAACACCCAGGCCGTGCGCAGGATCAGATGGTCGCACCCGCTATCGATGATGGCGCGCTCGCCGGTCAGCTTGCTGCGGCCATACACGCCCAGCGGACCGACCTCGGCCTGCTCGTTGCGCGGCGCGTCGCCACTGCCGTCGAACACGTAATCGGTGGAGTAATGCACCAGCAGCGCGCCGCATTCACGCGCGATGGCGGCGATTTCGCCCACCGCCTCGGCGTTGATGCGATGCGTCTTTGCCGGCTCGCTCTCGGCACGGTCCACCGCCGTATAGGCCGCCGCATTCACGATAACGTCCGGCGCCAACCGGCGCAGCGCCGCCACCGAGGCAGCATCGGCCAGATCGCAACCGGCGCGGTCGAGCGCGATGACCTCACCCAGCGGCATCAGGCTGCGTGCCAGTTCAAACCCGACCTGCCCGCGCGCTCCCGTGACAATCAGCCTCACGGGTACACCTCGCACTGCGCCAGCGGCAGACCTGCGGCGTCCTTGGCAGAGAGCAGCGGCTCGTCCGCGAACTGCCAGTCCACGCCCACCGTCGGGTCGTTCCACAGCAGGCAGCGTTCGTGCTCCGGCGCGTAATAGTCGGTGGTCTTGTAGAGGAAATCCGCCGATTCGCTGAGCACCACGAAACCGTGCGCAAAGCCCGGCGGCACCCACATCTGCAGGTTGTTGTCTTCCGACAGCTCGGCGCCCGTCCAGCGCCCGAAATCGGACGAGCTGCGGCGCAGGTCCACCGCCACGTCGAACACCCGGCCGCGCGTCACACGCACGAGCTTTCCCTGCGGCTGACGGATCTGGTAGTGCAGGCCGCGCAGCACGCCGCGCGCCGAGCGCGAATGGTTGTCCTGCACGAACTCCGGCTGCAGCCCGGTCGCTTCCGCAAAGGCGCGCGCGTTGAAGCTCTCCATGAAGAATCCGCGCGCATCACCGAACACTTTCGGTTCAAGCAGCAACACCCCCGGCAAATCAGTGTGAATCACCCGCATCAGAACACCCGCTCCTCAAGCATGCGCAGCAGGTAGGCGCCATAGCCGCTCTTGGCCAGCGGCGCAGCCAGCGCGCGCAGCTCATCGTCGCTGATCCAGCCTTCGCGCCAGGCCACCTCCTCGGGGCAGGCCACCTTCAGGCCCTGGCGCTTCTCGATGGTGTGGATGAACTGGCCGGCTTCGAGCAGGCTCTCGTGCGTACCGGTATCGAGCCAGGCATGGCCGCGCCCCATGCGCTCCACGGTCAGCTCGCCCCAGTCGAGGTACTGCCGATTCACGTCGGTAATTTCCAGCTCGCCACGCGGGCTGGGCTTGAGATGGCGCGCGATATCCACTACCCGCGCGTCGTAGAAGTACAGCCCGGTCACGGCGTAACGGCTCTTCGGCCTGGCCGGCTTCTCGACGAGGCTGATGGCGCGCCCGTCGGCGTCGAACTCGACCACGCCGTAGCGTTCCGGGTCATGTACCGGATAGGCGAACACCGTCGCGCCCTGCGTGCGCTGCGTTGCCGCGCGCAGATCGTCGGCGAACTCGTGGCCGTAGAAGAGGTTGTCGCCCAGCACCAGGGCGCAGGGCTCGCCGGCGATGAAGTCCTCACCGATCAGGAAGGCCTGCGCCAGTCCGTCCGGGCTGGGCTGCACCGCGTACTTCAGGTTCAGACCCCAGGCCGCACCGTCGCCCAGCAGCTGCTCGAAGCGCGGCGTGTCCTGCGGCGTGGAGATGATCAGGATGTCGCGGATGCCGGCCAGCATCAGCGTAGTCAGCGGGTAATAGATCATCGGCTTGTCGTACACCGGCAGCAGCTGCTTGGACACCGCCAGCGTGGCCGGATGCAGGCGCGTGCCGGAACCGCCGGCGAGGATGATGCCGCGTCGTGTGCTCATGTCCGTGCCTCCCGCTCGGAATAGTTGCGATCGATCCACTCGCGGTAGGCGCCGCTCTGCACATCGCTCACCCAAGCCTGGTACTCCAGATACCAGGCCACCGTCTTGCGGATGCCGGTCTCGAAGGTTTCGGCCGGACGCCAGCCCAGCTCCTGTTCGATCTTGCGCGCATCGATGGCATAGCGCCGATCGTGACCGGGGCGGTCCTTGACGAAGCTGATCAAACGCTCATGCGGCCCGGCCGGGTCGGGGCGCAGCTCGTCAAGCAGCGCGCACACGGTGTCGACGATCTCGCGGTTGGTCTTCTCGTTCCAGCCGCCGACGTTGTACACCTCGCCGACGCGGCCGCGGGCGAGCACCGCGCGGATCGCCGCGCAGTGGTCGGTCACGTACAGCCAGTCGCGCACGTTGAGGCCATCGCCGTAGATCGGCAGCGGTTTGCCGGCCAGCGCGTTGGCGATCATCAGCGGAATCAGCTTCTCGGGAAACTGGAACGGCCCGTAGTTGTTCGAGCAATTGGTGGTCAGCACCGGCAGGCCGTAGGTGTGATGCCAGGCCCGCACCAGATGGTCGGACGCGGCCTTGCTCGCGGAATACGGCGAGTTCGGCGCATACGGCGTGGTCTCGCTGAAGGCCGGGTCGGCCGGGCCGAGCGAGCCATACACCTCGTCGGTGGACACATGCAGGAAGCGGAAGGCCTCGCGCTCCGCGCCTTGCAGCGCAGACCAGTACTCCCGTGCCGCCTGCAGCAGCGTGAAGGTGCCTTCCACGTTGGTGCGCATGAACTCGCCCGGGCCGTGGATGGAACGGTCTACGTGGCTCTCGGCGGCAAAGTGCACGATGGCACGCGGGCGATGCTCGGCCAGCAGCCGCTCCACCAGCGCGGCGTCGCAGATGTCGCCATGCACGAATACGTGGCGCGCATCACCCTGCAGCGACGCCAGATTGGCGAGGTTGCCAGCGTAGGTCAGCGCATCGAGCGTCACCACCGGCTCGTCATTCACCGCCAGCCAGTCGAGCACGAAGTTCGCGCCGATGAAGCCTGCGCCTCCAGTCACCAGAATCATTCAACATCCTTGTCATGCAGCACCAGCCTCGGCCAGCGCTCGGGACCGGCATTGTAACGCGCGACTGATTCGGCAAAGATGAGCGCACCTTCCCGCCGCGGTAACACCATGCTTCGCCTCGCCCTCGCGCTCGCCCTGTGCCTCTTCACCACCCTCACCGCCGCCATGCCAGCCGAAGTCGCCCGCGCGCTCGAACGTGCCGGCATTCCGGTCGAATCCGTCGCGATCTTCGTGCAGCCGGTCGATACCACTCACCCCGAGCTGTCATACAACGCTGATCGCCCGATGAACCCTGCCTCGGTGATGAAGCTCGTCACCGCCTTCGCCGTGCTCGAACGCCTCGGCCCCGGCTTCACCTGGACCACGCGCATCGCCATCGACGGCCCGCTGCGCGACGGTCGCCTCGCCGGCAACCTGCATCTGGTCGGCGGCGGCGACCCGCTGCTGGATGTCGGCCGCCTGTGGCGGGTACTCGCCCGCGTTCGCGCTGCCGGCATCACGCACATCGACGGCGACATCGTGCTCGACGCCTCCGCCCTGCGCCTGCCGGCGCACGACGCCGCCGCCTTCGACAACCGCCCGCTGCGCCCCTACAACAGCGGCCCCAGCGGCCTGCTGCTCAACTTCAACACGGTGCAGCTGCTGCTCACCCCCGGCAAGGTCGGCGAGCTGCTCAGCGTGGCCGCCGTGCCGGCGCTCGACGGCCTCACACTCGACAACCGCATCACCGCCGCCGCCGGCCGCTGCGTCACCTGGTTCCGCGACCTCGATTCCAGCCTCGGCTGGACGTCAGAAGGCCCGGTGCTGACGCTCACCGGCACCATGCCCGCCGACTGCGGCGCGCGGGAATGGGCCGTCGCACCGTTCGGCTCCGACCACTTCGCCGCCGCCCTCACCGGCTGGCTGTGGAAAGCCTCCGGCGGCACCTTGGCCGGCCGCGTGCGGCACGGCATCGCCCCCTACGAAACCACCACCCTGTTCGAGCACACCTCCCCGTCCTCGGCCGAAGCCGTGCGCGAGATGAACAAGTGGTCCAGCAACGTCATCGCCCAGCAACTGCTCGCCACGCTGGCCATGCACGAGCCCGACACGCCCGACATGCTCGCCGCCGGCGCCCGCATCGCCACCGAAACCCTCACCGCCGCCGGCATCCCCACGCACGGCCTGCTCATCGACAACGGCTCCGGCCTCTCCCGCAGCGCCGCCATCCGCGCCGACACGCTCGGCCGCCTGCTGCTCACCGCCTGGCAGCGTCCGTGGATGCCGGAATTCGTCTCCGCCCTGTCGCTGGCCGGCATCGACGGCACCGCCCGCAAGCGCCTCAACGGCAGCCCCGCCAACGGTCACGCCCACATCAAGACCGGCACCATCAACGGCGTGCGGGCCATGGCCGGCTACGTGCTGGACCGCAACGGCCGCCGACACGCAGTAGTGATGATGGTGAATGACACTAAGGCGCCGCAGAGCGAAGCGGCGCAGGATGCCTTGATCGAGTGGGTGTGGAGCGGCGCCGACATGTGAGGCGCCACCGCGGCGGAGGAACACGATGGCAAGCAAGCAGACCAGTGCGCGTGAGGCCGTAGCGCGCATCCGCAGCGGCGACACGATCTGCACCTCCGGCTTCGTCGGCATCGGCGTGCCGGAAGGCCTGCTCGCTGCGCTGGAAGAGCGTTTCCTGGAGACCGGCGAGCCGCGCAATCTCGGCCTCGTCTTCGCCGCCGGTCAGGGCGACGGCAAGACGCGCGGGCTGAACCACCTCGGCCACGACGGCCTGGTGCGCCGCGCCATCGGCGGACACTGGGGGCTGGTGCCCAAACTCGGCCGACTCGCGCTGGACGGCCGTATCGAGGCCTGGAACCTGCCGCAGGGCGTGATCTCGCATCTCTACCGCGACATCGCCGCCGGGCGGCCGGGCGTGGTCACGCGCATCGGGCTGGGCACCTTCGTCGACCCGCGCATCGAGGGCGGCCGCATCAACGCGCGCAGCACCGACCCGGTGGTGCAAGTCATCGAACTCGCCGGCCGGGAATACCTGTTCTACCCGGCCTTCCCCATCCACGTCGCGCTCATCCGCGCCACCACTGCCGACGAGCGCGGCAATCTCACGATGGAACGCGAGGCCCTCACGCTCGACAGCCTCGCCATGGCCATCGCCGCGCGCAACAGCGGCGGCATCGTCATCGCGCAGGTCGAACGCGTCGTGCCCGCCGGCAGCCTGCACCCGCGCAGCGTGGTGGTTCCGGCGGCGCTGGTCGATACGTTCGTGGTCGCGCCGCCAGAACAGCATCAGCAAACCTTCGCCACCGCCTACTCGCCCTACTTCTCCGGCGAAGCCCGCGCCGCACTTGATGACGACCCGCCGCTACCGCTCGACATCCGCAAGGTCATCGCCCGCCGCTGCGCCATGGAACTGCCGCCCGGCGGCGTCGTGAATCTGGGCATCGGCATGCCCGAGGGCGTGGCCACCGTCGCCGCCGAAGAGCACGTGCTGTCGGCCGTCACCCTCACCGCCGAACCCGGCGTCATCGGCGGCCGCCCGGCCGGCGGGCTGGACTTCGGCGCCGCCGTGAACACCGACGCCATCGTCACGCAGAACCAGCAGTTCGACTTCTACGACGGCGGCGGCCTGGACCTCGCCGTCCTCGGCATGGCCGAAGCCGACGCCGCCGGCAACGTGAACGTCAGCCGCTTCGGCGACCGCCTCGCCGGCGCCGGCGGCTTCATCAACATCAGCCAGAGCGCCCGCAAGGTCGTCTTCGCCGGCACCTTCACCGCCGGCGGCCTGGATGTCGCCATCGGCAACGGCCGACTCAGCATCCTGCGCGAAGGCAGCGCCCGCAAATTCATCGAGCAAGTCGGCCAGATCACCTTCAGCGCCGCTCACGCCATCGCCTCAGGCAGGCCAGTGCTTTACGTCACCGAGCGCGCGGTATTCCGGTTGGGGCCGGAGGGGATTGAATTGACCGAGATCGCGCCCGGCGTCGATCTGGAACGCGACGTGCTCGCGCAGATGGGGTTCAGGCCGAAGATGAATGGTGTGAAGGAAATGGATGCGAGATTGTTCCGCGGTGCGCGGCTTGGACTCGCAACACAGATCGGGACCGAGTGATTACCCTCGGCACCACGACCCTTGAAATCACTTTTTTACTCAGCACGGCTCTTTTAGTCTGATCGAAAAGAACCCCTATAAAAAATGAAACTACAACGCATCTTTATCAGAAGATGATTTTCTTACATTCCGCTCATCAACTGCCTGCTCCCAGATTGGCCCCTCGTAGGTGAGCATCAGGTAACCCTCGCCACGCGAAAGCCCCTTAAGCTCAAGAGAAATACGACCTCCCTGATCAATCTTCCAAAATGACACCCAACTCCCACATCCATCGTATCTCAAGCATTGATAAAACTCATCATATCCATCAAAAAGCCTACGTCCTGAATACTCAAACGAACCCTCCGAGGAGCCATATTTTTGACTAATTGCCAACTTTATTTCACTGTATCGACCCTTTCCACTACTTCCTGTGATGTCGCCTTTTATATCTTTTGTCACCATTGTAACTTTTTGAAGGCCATACTTAAGGTGCACAACCAAAGCGTAAAATTCAGCATCAGAAAAGTGCTTAGGTGCCTTATTAGTGCTGTAAAAGACGAAATCCCCATCTCGATCTGTCTGAATCAAGTCGACGCCCCGAACTTTAATCTCAGCTGAACTTTCTCCCCAATAAAGACCAAATGGACCCTCTTGAGAGAAAGAGAGATGTGCATATGAAATCGCAAATAGAAAAAATGAGAGTCTCACAAGAACCGATTTATTTCGCATTGAAACCTCCAAAACTTTAAGCCCGCACGGGGCTTGGTAAGCGAATTGCAGTTCGTCAGATGATGCCTCTATCCAACCCGACCAAGCCATCCCCGCCCGTACTTCCCGCCCAATCAGCGGCATACACCCCACGTTCCACCACTCGATGAAACGTCGAACATAGCCAATCGATCTCCCATTGAACATGACCATGCTTAACCGGGTTGAAATGCAGGTAATCCATGTGCGCCCGAAAATCCGCCTCATCGCGGATCAGGTGTTCCCAATAACGACGCTGCCAGATGCCGCGCTCGCCCCGAGCGCGGCGCACGACTGAACGGCGCTCAGCGGCGGGCAGAAATCGTAGGGCGCAATAAGCGAAGCGCATTGCGCCGCATGATAACGTCAATCCAACCCGACCAAGCCATCCCCGGCCGCACTCCCCGCCCAATCCGCCGCATAGACGCCCTGCTCCACCAATCGGTGAAACGTCGAATACGGCCAATCGACCACCCGCTGCACATGACCATGCTTGACCGGGTTGAAGTGCAGGTAATCCATGTGCGCCCGGAAATCCGCCTCATCGCGGACCAGGTGCTCCCAATAGCGACGCTGCCAGATACCGCGCTCTCCGCGGGCGCGGCGCACGGCTGAACGGCGCTCAGCGGCGGGCAGCCGCTTGGAGAAATTAGCCTTGATGAGGCGCCAGCGGGTGGCGAAGTCGGTATCGCCGGGCGGGAGTTCGATGACGCAGTGCATGTGTTCGGGCAGGACCACCCAACCGTGGATCACGAAGGGATGGCGCTGACGGACGGCCCGAACTTGTTCGCGCAGGATGTCGATGTGGCGGGTGAAGACGTCATTACCCCGGCGTTGCAGGGCGGCGACGGTGAAGAACCAGGTGCCTCCGGGGTGCCAGGCGCGGCGGTAGTCGGGCATGCGCCGCTCCGCGTAATGATGTGGTGCGCAGAGTTACCCAACTTTGCATCCGGCGCAATGCGCTTTGCTTATTGCGCCCTACGATTTCGCGACAAGCGCTGAGAATGAGGTGGGTTGAAATCCCCTCTGGCTCGCCGAGCGGAGGCCGTTTTCGCCGGGGCAGTCAGGTCCTGCTGTTTGAGCGAAGCGAGTTCAGGACCGGCCGGCGAAAGCGGCTGGAGCGAGGGAAGCCCGAAGGGCCGAGACAGCGGGGCGCGTTTCTTTGCTTCCTCTCTTGCCGCGCAGCAAGAAAGGAAGTCGCCTGCCGGGGCGAACTCCCGGCCGGTCGAGGTGTGAATACCGAACTCTGTCTGAATTGACCCGATGCATCCGGCGCAATGCGCTGCGCTTATTGCGCCCTACGTGATGAGCCCATCACAGCGCCGACGGCGGCGGCATCGGCATGGTCTCCCCCTGCCCCAGCGTCCACCATCCGCGCGCCACGCGGTACAGCACCCACAGACCAGCCACGGCCAGCACGGCGATGCCGACGAACATGCCGATGAAGGTGAAGATCATCACCCAACCGATCACGCACCACAGCAACGCAAACCAGAAGGTGCGGATCTGCCAGCGGAAGTGGCTCTCGAGCCAGGTGCCGCGCGCCGAGGCCTGCTTGTAGTAGTTGAGGATGACGGCGGCGATGGACGGCAGCGTGCCGAGGAAGCTGCCGAGAATGGTCGCCGCACCAAACAGCGCGGTGAGCAGAGCGAAGGCGTGCAGGCCGTAGACCACGTGCACGATGAGGCGCAGCTTGTCGATGTCCATCGCGGGGCCGGGGCCGCGCGGTTGCAGGTCTTCGCTCATGCTGCTGTCTCCGTCAGAGTCCGAGGTCGTTCCACATGGCGTCGACGCGCGCCTTCACGGCCTCGTCCATGACGATGGGCGTGCCCCATTCGCGGGTGGTTTCGCCGGGCCACTTGTTGGTGGCATCGATGCCCATCTTGCTGCCGAGGCCGGCCACCGGACTGGCGAAGTCGAGGTAGTCGATGGGGGTGTTGTCGACCAAGGTGGTGTCGCGCGTAGCGTCCACGCGGGTGGTCATGGCCCAGATCACTTCCTTCCAGTCGCGGATGTCCACGTCCTCATCCACCACGATGATGAACTTGGTGTACATGAACTGCCGCAGGAAGCTCCAGATGCCGAACATCACGCGCTTGGCGTGGCCGGGGTACTGCTTGCGGATGCTGACCACCGCCAGCCGGTACGAGCAGCCCTCGGGCGGCAGGTAGAAGTCCACGATCTCGGTGAATTGCCGCTGCAGCAGCGGCACGAAGACCTCGTTGAGCGCCACGCCCAGCATGGCGGGCTCGTCGGGCGGTTTGCCGGTGTAGGTGGAGTGGTAGATCGGGTTCTTGCGCATGGTGATGCGCTGGATGGTGAACACCGGGAATTCGGAGACTTCGTTGTAGTAGCCGGTGTGGTCGCCATACGGGCCTTCCGGCGCCATGTCGCCGGGGTGGATTACGCCTTCCAGCACGATTTCGGCGGAAGCCGGCACCTGCAATTCGGAATCCATGCACTGCACCAGCTCGGTCTTGGAGCCGCGCAGCAGGCCCGCGAACTGGTATTCCGACAGCGAATCCGGCACCGGCGTGACCGCACCGAGAATGGTGGCCGGGTCGCAGCCCAGCACCACCGCCACCGGAAAAGGCTCACCGGGGTGGGCGAGCTGATGGTCACGAAAATCCAGCGCGCCGCCGCGGTGGGCCAGCCAACGCATGATGACGCGGTTCCTGCCGATGACCTGCTGGCGATAGATGCCGAGGTTCTGGCGCTTCTTGCCCGGCCCGCGCGTGACCACCAGCCCCCAGGTGATGAGCGGCGCGGCGTCGCCCGGCCAGCAGTGCTGGATGGGCAGCTTGGCCAGGTCGACCGCATCACCTTCCCACACGATCTCCTGACACGGCGCCGAACGCACGACCTTGGGCGCCATGTTCAGCACCTGCTTGAACACCGGCAGCTTGTCCCACGCGTCCTTCAGGCCCTTGGGCGGCTCGGGTTCCTTGAGGAAGGCGAGCAGCTTGCCGACCTCGCGCAGCGAGGTCTGCCAGTCGCCCGACTCGCCCATGCCGTAGGCCACGCGCTGCGGCGTGCCGAACAGGTTGGCGAGCACCGGCATGGCCTGCGGCACACCCTTGGTCACCGGCTTCTCGAACAGCAGCGCCGGGCCG
>JAJLLM010000147.1:0-12991 GCA_033837965.1 Pseudazoarcus pumilus | reverse complement strand
CCTCCAGCAAGGCGCACGAGGAGGTCAAGGGTGGTTCCCTTGACGACGAGTGTAACGTGGCTGGAGGGGCCACACAGATCCACCCTCCGGGCTTGGTCCAAATGGCCCGCATCTCTGCGTTGCTTCTCCTTGAAAGACGTCCAGTCTTCCTGCGTCGTCGCGCCTTGATCTGCGGGCCATTTGGACCAAGCGCGACCGTCATCGCAATTGAGAACACGCCCGACTCTCAGTCCGCGAGGGCCGGGCGGCGCTGATGCCAGTCGGTGGCCTGCTGGTAGCGGTGCGCTACGTTGAGCAGGCGGGCTTCGTCGAAATGGTTGCCGATCAGCTGCAGGCCGACCGGCAGTTCGCCGGCGCCGAAGCCGGCGGGCAGCGACAGGCCGGGCAGGCCGGCGAGGTTCACGGCCAGCGTGAAGATATCCGACAGGTACATCTGCACCGGGTCGTCGGTCTTTTCGCCGATCTTCCATGCGGTGGTCGGGCTGACCGGGCCGGCGATGACGTCGCAGGCCTCGAAGGCGGCGGCGAAGTCGTTGGCAATCAGGCGACGCAGTTTCTGCGCCTTCAGGTAATAGGCGTCGTAATAGCCGTGCGACAGCACGTAGGCGCCCACCAGGATGCGGCGCTTGACCTCGGCGCCGAAGCCTTCGGCGCGGGTCTTGCGGTACATGTCGTCGAGATCGCCATACTCGGCCGCGCGGTGGCCGTAGCGCACGCCGTCGAAGCGCGACAGGTTGCTGGAGGCCTCGGCCGGCGCGAGCACGTAATAGGCGGGAATCGACAGCTGCGCGTTGGGCAGCGAGACCTCGACGGTGGTCGCGCCGAGCGCGCGGTACTGTTCGATGGCCGCTTCCACGGCTGCGCGCACGTCGTCGGCCATGCCTTCGCCGAAGAACTCTTTCGGCATGCCGATGCGCAGGCCGGTGAGGGGCTTGTCGGCGTGGATCTCGCGCGAATAGTCCTCGGCCGGGCGATCGAGGCTGGTCGAATCGCGCTCGTCGAAGCCGGCCATGGCGGTCAGCACCAGCGCGCAGTCCTCGGCGCTGGCGGCGAACACGCCGGCCTGATCGAAGGACGAGGCGTAGGCGATCATGCCGTAGCGGCTGACCGTGCCGTAGGTCGGTTTGATGCCTGTCACGCCCGTCATCGCAGCGGGCTGGCGCACCGAGCCGCCGGTGTCGGTGCCGGTGGCGACCGGCGCCAGACGCGCGGCTACCGCCGCGGCCGAGCCGCCCGACGAGCCGCCCGGAATGCGCGTCAAGTCCCACGGGTTTTTCGTGGCGCCGTAGTGCGAGTTCTCGTTGGACGAGCCCATCGCGAACTCGTCCATGTTGGTCTTGCCGAGCGTGACCATGCCGGCCGCCTTCAGGCGCGACACCACGTGGGCGTCGTAGGGGCTGACGAAGTTCGACAGCATCTTCGAGGCGCAGGTGGTGAGCAGGCCTTCGGTACAGAACACGTCCTTGTGCGCAAGCGGGATGCCGGTGAGCGGACCGGCCGTGCCGGCGGCGATCGCGGCGTCGGCCTCGGCGGCCTGACGCAATGCGCCTGTGCGGTCGACAGTGATGAAGGCGTTGAGCTGGCCGTCGAGGCCTTCGATGCGGTCGAGGAACAGCGTCGTGAGTTCGACGCTGGAGATGGTGCGCGCATCCAGTGCGGCACGCAGTTCGGCAAGGCTGGCGTGAATCATGATCGGAGCGATGGGCGCGAGGCGCGGATTATTCGATGACCCTGGGCACGAGATACAGCCCGGCCTCGGTCTGCGGGGCGACGCGCTGGAAGGCGTCGCGGCGGTCGGATTCGGTGACGCGGTCCTCGCGCAGACGCTGGCCGCACTCCTGCGGATGGCTCATCGGTTCGACGCCGTCGGTGTTCACCGCCTGCATCTGTTCGATCAGTCCGAATATGCCATTGAGCTTGATCTGGGTGGCCTCGGCATCATCGCCGCGCAGTTCAATGCGTGCGAGGGTGGCGATGTTGTGGATATCTGCGAGCGAGAGCGACATGAGATGAAATGGTTTAGCTTTTCAAAGCGCGAGAAATTGTAGAGTATCATACCGGCTTTCGCCCTTATCCCGCTTGGGTGTGGCGCTGATCGGCGCGTTTCTTGCGTCCTCTTGCATCGCTTACGGAACCCTCAATGTTCGGTCTTCTGCGTTCCTATCTTTCCAGTGATCTGGCGATCGACCTCGGTACGGCAAACACGCTGATCTATGTCCGGGGCAAAGGCATCGTCCTCGACGAACCCTCCGTCGTCGCCATCCGTACCGAAGGGGGGCCCAACGCCAAGCGCACGATCCAGGCGGTCGGTGCAGCCGCCAAGCAGATGCTGGGGAAGACCCCGGGAAACATCACCGCCATCCGCCCGATGAAGGACGGTGTCATCGCCGACTTCGTCGTCACCGAGCAGATGATCAAGCAGTTCATCAAGAAGGTGCATGAGTCGCGCATGTTCTCGCCGAGCCCGCGCATCATCATCTGCGTGCCCTGCGGCTCCACCCAGGTCGAGCGTCGCGCCATCCGCGATGCCGCGCTGGCGGCCGGTGCCAGCCAGGTGTTCCTGATCGAGGAGCCGATGGCAGCCGCCATCGGCGCCGGTCTGCCGGTGTCCGAAGCCACCGGCTCGATGGTGGTCGACATCGGTGGCGGTACCACCGAGGTGGGCGTGATCTCGCTCGGCGGCATGGTCTACAGCGGCTCGGTGCGCGTCGGTGGCGACAAGTTCGATGAAGCCATCATCAATTACATCCGCCGCAACTACGGCATGCTCATCGGCGACACTACGGCCGAGAACATCAAGAAAACCATCGGCTCGGCTTTCCCGGGCTCCGAAGTGCGCGAGATGGAGGTCAAGGGCCGCAATCTGGCCGAAGGCATTCCGCGCAGCTTCACGGTGTCGAGCAACGAAGTGCTCGAAGCCGTCACCGAGCCGCTCAACAACATCGTGTCGGCCGTCAAGATCGCGCTGGAGCAGACCCCGCCGGAACTGGGTGCCGACATCGCCGAACGCGGTCTGGTGCTGACCGGCGGCGGTGCACTGCTGACTGACCTCGACCGCCTGCTGATGGAAGAAACCGGCCTGCCGGTGATCATTGCCGAAGAGCCGCTGACCTGCGTTGCGCGCGGTTGCGGTCTTGCGCTGGAGAAGATGGACACGCTCGGTTCCATCTTCTCTTCCGAGTAATGCGGACGGGGCCGCTGTCCGCGAGGTCACCGGTTCCGTCATCGATACACTGACATGTCGCTGGCCGGACACTCGCCGCCGCCCATCTTTCATCACGGACTCGCGCCGCGCGTCCGCCTGTTCATCCTGAGCGCAATCTGCGTGGCCATGCTGGTGGCCGACCTGCGCTTCGGTTATCTCGAATTCGTGCGTCAGGTGGCCACCGTGGTCATCCATCCGCTGCAGCGCATGGCCGCCGCGCCGGTGGATTTCGCGCGCAATGCCGCGGTGTATTTCGCCACCCTGGTCGATGTGCAGCTGGAGAACGCCGAGCTGCGCCGCAGCCAGGTGGAATCCGCACAGCGCTTGCTGCGTTTCGAGCAGCTGGAGCACGAGAACGCCGAGCTGCGCCAGCTTGCCGGTCTTTCCCAGGCGGTCACGCTGCGGGGCGTGGGGGCCGAAGTGCTGTACGACGCGGCCGATCCGTTCTCGCGCAAGGTCATCCTCGACAAGGGCGATCACCACGGCGTGCGTTCCGGTCTGGCGGTGGTCGATGCGCGTGGCCTGATCGGCCAGGTCAGCCGCGTGTATCCGGTGCAGTCGGAAGTGACCTTGCTGACCGACCGCGAGCAGGTCGTGCCGGTGAAGGTCGAGCGCAGCGGTATGCGCGGCATCCTCTCCGGGGACGGTGACGGCGGGCTGGAAATGCGCTTCGTGCCGGTCGGCAGCGATATCCAGCCCGGCGACCGGATCGTGACCTCAGGGCTGGACGGCCTCTTCGTAGCGGGTCTGCCGGTGGCACTGGTGACCGAGGTGTCGGCGGCCAACTCGCCGCACCTGCGCGTGGCCTGCGAGCCGGTCGCGCGGGTCGAGCGCGCCGTGCAGGTGCTTGTGCTGGGCCCCGAAGAGCCACGCCCGTCGCGCCCCGAGCGCGGTCAGGAAGTGGCGCAGCCGTCGCCCGCCGATACGAGGCCTGCCGAGTAAGATGCACCCCACCCACCGCTCCAACCGCATCCTGCAGCCGGCCCGCAGCTGGTTCATCTGGTTCAGCCTGTTTGCCGCGCTGGCGCTCACCTACGTGCCGACCGGCCGCCTTCCCGGCCTGCCGGACTGGATGGCGCTGGTGCTGGTGTTCTGGTGCATCCGCGAGCCGCGGCGGGTGGGCATGACCACTGCGTTCTTCTTCGGCCTGCTGGTGGACGTCGGCCAGGGGGCCGCGATGGGGCAGCATGCGCTGGCCTATGTGGTGATGGCCTATCTGGCCACGTCGCTGTCACGGCGCGTGCTGTGGTTCGGCACGCTGCAGCAGTCGCTGCACGTGCTGCCGATGCTGCTGCTGGCACAGGCCATCATGGTTGCGGTGCGCCTGCTGGCCGGTGCGGAGTTCCCCGGCTGGAGCTACTTCATTTCCAGCTTCAGCGCGGCCCTGGTGTGGGGGCCGCTGGGGCTGATGCTGCTGTTGCCTCAATACCAGCCGGTGGATCGTGACGAGAACCGCCCGATCTGACGGCCGCGCTGCGCGCCGCACACCGTCCGTGGGCCACGCAAGGGCATGAACGAGTTCCATAACCCCCAGCACGCCCGCACGAACTTCCGACGCCGCGCGGTGGTGGCCGGGCTGTTCGTCATGGCCTGCTTCGCGCTGCTGATCTATCGTCTGTATCACCTGCAGGTCGAGCAGTACGACTACTTCCATTCGCGCGCCGAGGGCAACCGCATTGCGGTGCTGCCGGTGCCGCCGAACCGCGGCGTGATCTTTGATCGCAACGGTGAGCCGCTGGCGCGCAACTATTCGGCCTGGACCGTCGAGATCAACCCGGCCCAGGTGCGCAACATCGAACGCACGTTGGATGCGCTGGCCGAGGTGCTGCCCTTCGACGAGAGTGATCGGCGGCGTTTTCGCCGCCTGCTGACCGAGTCCAAGTATTTCGACAGCGTGCCGGTCCGCACCCACCTGTCGGACGAGGAGGTGGCGCGGGTGGCGGCGCGACTCTACCGCCTGCCGGGTGTCGAGGTCAGGGCGCGCCTGTACCGCAACTATCCGCATGGCGAGACGGCGGCGCACATCATCGGCTACATCGGACAGATCAACGAGCGTGACCTGCAGCGCATCGAGGAGAGCTCCGATCTGGCCAACTACCGTGGCTCGGAGTACATCGGCAAGAGTGGCCTGGAATCCCGCTATGAGCGGGTGCTGCACGGCACCACCGGAGTCGAGCAGGTCGAGATCAATGCCTCGGGGCGCGCGGTGCGGCTGCTCTCGCGCACGCCCGCGGTCAATGGCAGTGACCTCGAACTGACGCTGGACCTCGGGCTGCAGCGTGCTGCCGAGCAGGCCCTGGGTGCGCGTCGTGGCGCGGTCGTGGCCATCAATCCGGCCACCGGCGGCGTGCTGGCGCTGGCCTCGACGCCGAGTTTCGACCCCAACCTGTTCATCGATGGCATTTCGGTGACCGACTGGCGATCCCTGTCCGATTCACCGGACCATCCCCTGCTCAACCGTGCCATCTACAGCGCCTACCCGCCGGGCTCGACGTTCAAGCCCTTCATGGCGCTGGCCGGGCTGGAGTCGGGCAAGCGCACGCTGGCACAGCGCTTCAACAACCAGGGGGTGTTCACCTTCTTCGGGCAGCGCATGATCGACCGCAAGTCGCGCTGTCAGCAGGGCGTGGACCTGCACACCAGCCTGGTGCACTCGTGCAATACCTACTACTACGAACTGGCCAACGAGCTGGGCATCCAGGCGATCGCGGACTTCATGGCGCCGCTCGGCTTCGGCCAGCGCACCGGCATCGACATTCCCGGCGAAGCGCCCGGCATCCTGCCGTCGCCGCAGTGGAAGCGTGAGCGTTTCAAGACGCGAGAGCACCAGCAATGGTATGGCGGCGAGACGATCTCGGTCGGCATCGGGCAGGGCTACAACGCCTATACGCCGCTGCAGCTCGCTCACGCGCTGACGGTGCTGCTCAACCACGGCGAGGTGCGTCTGCCGCACCTGGTGCGCCGCATCGTCGACGGGCGCAACGGACAGATCATCGACAACACGCCGCCGCCAAGCACCCCGATGCGCTTTCGCCCGGAGCATGCCGATGCCGTGCGCAAGGCCATGGTGGATGTCACCAAGGTCGGTACGGCGCGGGCGGTGTTCGCCGACGCGCCCTACGACGCGGGCGGCAAGACCGGCACGGCACAGGTCTTCTCGCTGCGCGGCCAGAAGTACGTCGAGGAGGACGTGGCCGAGCGCCTGCGGGACCACTCGTGGTTCATTGGTTTCGCACCGGCCGACCGGCCCAGCATCGCGATCGCGGTGCTGGTCGAGAACGGCGGTTTCGGCTCGCAGTCGGCCGCCCCGGTGGCGCGCAAGGTGTTCGATTACCACTTGCTCGGCAGCAAGGTGGCCAAGGAGGCGGCCGAGACGGATGCCGCGCTGGCCGAGGAGCTTGAACAATGAGCCGCCTGCATCCGCTGGCCTTGTTGCGCAGTGTGCTGCGACCGCTCGACCCGGCATTGTGCGTGCTGCTGGCGCTGCTGTTTGCCTATGGCTTGGTGCTGATGACCAGCGCCTCACCCGAGCGCCTGCCGGTGCTGCGCATGCACATGCTGATTGCGGTGGGGGTGATGTGGGTGGTGGCCGCGGTGCCGGCCAACCGGCTGCTGTCACTGGCCGTGCCGCTGTATCTGGGGGGGCTGCTGCTGCTGCTGGGCGTGCTGCTGTTCGGCGAGATGTCCAAGGGTGCGCGCCGCTGGCTCGATCTGGGCTTCATCCGCATTCAGCCCTCGGAGCTGATGAAGATCGCCATGCCCCTGATGCTGGCCTGGTACTTCCATATGCGCGAGGGGACCATCCGCCTGGCGGACTATGTTGTCGCTGCCGTGTTGCTGGCAGTGCCGCTGGGTCTGATCGTGGTGCAGCCCGATCTCGGCACCAGCCTGCTGGTGGCCGCGGCTGGGCTGTACGTGATCTTCTTTGCCGGCCTGTCCTGGAAGCTGGTGGTGCCGGTATTCGTGATCGGCATCGTCGGCATCGGCCTGCTGGTCGGATTCGGTGATCAGCTGTGCCAGCCCGGGGTCGACTGGCACCTCCTCAAGGAGTACCAGAAGCAGCGCGTGTGCACCCTGCTCGACCCCAACCAGGATCCGTTGGGGCGCGGCTTCCACACCATTCAGGCGAGTATCGCCATCGGTTCGGGAGGGCTTTGGGGCAAGGGCTGGATGGACGGTACGCAGACCCATCTGGCGTTCATCCCGGAACGCCATACCGACTTCATCTTCGCGGTACTGGCGGAAGAGTTCGGTATGGTCGGGGCGCTCGTGCTGCTGCTGCTCTATCTGCTGTTGCTGCTGCGCGGTCTGCGCATTGCCTCGCGCGCGCCGATGCTTGGATCACGCCTGCTTGCCGGTGCCGTGACCATGATTGTATTTACGTATGCTTTCGTGAATATCGGCATGGTCAGCGGTATCCTGCCGGTGGTGGGTGTGCCGCTGCCCTTCCTGAGCTACGGCGGTACCGCGCTCGTGACACTGTGTATCGGCATGGGTATGCTCATGAGCGTTGCGCGCAGCCGCAGCACCCCCAAGGACTGATCGACCCGCATGAGCACGACCCGCCGCCTTTCCCCGCTGCCCCTTCCCGTCTTGCTGGCCGCGCTGGCGGTCGTGCTGTCGGCCTGCAGTTCCCGTCCGGTGCAGCAGACTGCCGATGTGCCGGAAGCCAGGCCGCGTGCGGCGATGGTGCCGAGCGTGCAGGGGGGTGGCTACTATCAGGACGACGGTCCGCACGCCATGGTGCCGGCCGATCTCGATGCGCTGCCCGATGCGGTGCCGCGTCTCGATCCGATCTACCCGCCCTCGCTGCGCCCCTACACCGTCATGGGTCAGCGTTTCGTGCCGATGACCGCGCTGCACCCCTACCGCGAGCGCGGCCATGCGAGCTGGTACGGACGCAAGTTCCATGGCCGCCTGACCGCCATCGGCGAGGTATACGACATGTACGCGATGTCGGCGGCCCACCCCACCTTGCCCTTGCCCAGCTACGTGCGCGTGACCAACGTCGCCAACGGTCGCTCCGTGATCGTGCGGGTGAATGACCGCGGGCCCTTCCTGCGCGGCCGTCTGATCGACCTGTCGTACGCCGCCGCCCACCGTCTCGGTTACATCAACGCCGGCAGTGCGGAGGTGGAAGTCGAGCTGCTCACCCCCGAAATCATTGCGGCGCTCAATCGCGAGCGGCGCGAAGGGGCGCGTGCCGTGGTGGCCAGTGCTCCGGCCGCGCCGCCCGTGGCGCCGCTGGAAGTCACCAGCGTACCGGCCGGGAAGTCGTCGGGCGATGCCGCCGCCTACCTGCAACTGGGCGCATTCGATACGCCTGCCAACGCGGCGCGCATGATGATGCGGGTGCGCGAGCAGTTCGACCTGATGGTCGAGCAGATGCATGTGCTTGACGACAACGGCCGCTATCGCCTGCAGGTCGGCCCTTTCGAGTCGATTGCCGAGGCGCGCAGCACGGCCGGACGCATGGTCATGCTGCTGGAAATCCAGCCTTATCTCGTGATGCGTTGAACCATGCCGCGCGCGGCGCGGTCTTTTTCCCGCTGGCGGCCTGTGGCCGACCCTTCCTTTGACCTTTTCCGGACCTCAAGAACCCTTCGTCATGCGTTTTTTCATTGCCCTGCTCTGCGCCCTCCTGCCCCTCGCCGCTGCCGCCCAGATTCCGCCAGCCCCCCGACTTGCGGCCAATGCCTGGCTGCTGGTTGACCACGGCACCGGCCAGACTCTGGTCTCGCACAACGCGGACGAGCGCATCGAGCCCGCCTCGTTGACCAAGCTGATGACCGCCTACATCACCTTCCAGGCGATCAAGGCGGGCAATCTGGCCTTGCAGGATCCGGTGCAGGTGTCGGAGCAGGCCTGGCGCATGACCGGCTCGCGCATGTTCATCGAACCCAATCGCCCGGTAACGGTGGAAGAGCTGATCCGCGGCATGATCATCCAGTCCGGCAACGATGCCTGCGTGGCGCTGGCCGAGCGTATTGCCGGTTCGGAGGAAGGCTTTGTCAGCATGATGAACCGCGAGGCCCAGCGCCTCGGCATGAAGAACACGCGCTTTGCCAACTCGTCCGGCCTGCCCGACCCCGAGCTGTACACCACGGCCAATGACCTGGCCTTGCTGGCGTCGGCCCTGATCCGTGATTTCCCCGAGTTCTACCGCATCTACTCGGAGCGCGAATACACCTACAACAACATCACGCAGCCCAATCGCAACCGCCTGCTGTGGCTGGATTCCACCGTGGACGGCATGAAGACCGGCTTCACCAACGCCGCCGGCTACTGCCTGGTGTCGTCCGCGGTGCGTGGTCCGCGTCGCCTGATTTCCATCGTGCTGGGCACCGAGTCCGAGGCCGCACGTGCGCAGGAATCACTCAAGCTGCTCAACTACGGCTTCCAGTTCTTCGACACCGTGCGTCTGTATCAGGCCGGCCAGGAACTGTCGCGCTTCCAGGTGTGGAAGGGTGCCGTCAAGGATGTGCCGGTCGGTTTCGCCGAGGACTTCGTGATGTCCATGCCCAAGGGGCAGGCCGAGCGTATCGAGGTCGCGCTGGTCAGCAGCCAGCCGGTGCTGGCGCCGATCGAGCGCGGTCAGGCGATCGGCACGCTCACCCTGAGCGCCGAGGGCAAGCAGATTGGCGAGTATCCGGTGGTGGCGCTGGAAGAGGTCAAGGTGGGCGGTTTCTTCAGCCGCCTGTGGGACGCACTCGTGTTGTGGATCAAGAGCCTGTGAGCATCTGCTTTCTGAACGGCGGCTTCGTGCCGCGCAGCGAGGCGCGCATCTCGCCGATGGACCGTGGCTTCCTGTTCGGCGACGGCGTGTATGAAGTCATCCCGGTGTATGGCCACCGGCCGTTCCAGCTTGCCGGACACATCGCGCGGCTGGACAAGTCCCTCGCCGGGATCCGTCTCGCCAACCCGTATTCGACCGCGGAGTGGACCGATCTGGTGGAGCGACTCGTGGCGGCGCACCCCTGGCCCGATCAGGCCATCTACCTGCAGGTCTCGCGCGGCACGGACACGGTGCGTAACCATGCGTTTCCGAAGGACGTGCCGCCCACCGTCTTCATGATGGCCGACCCGCTCGCGCCGGTGCCGCAAGAGCAGATGGAGACCGGCGTGGCGACCGTCAGCGCCGTCGACAACCGCTGGCTGCGCTGCGACCTGAAGACCACCGCGCTGCTCGCCAACTGCCTGCTGCGCCAGCTTGCGGTCGAGCAGGGCTGCGCCGAGACGGTGCTGTTCCGCGACGGCTTCCTCACCGAGGGCAGCGCCTCCAACATCTTCGTGGTCAGGGGTGGCGTGCTGCTGGCCCCGCCCAAGAGCCATCTGATGCTGCCCGGCATCACCTACGACGTGGTGCTCGAACTGGCGCGCCGGCACGGCCAGGCGGTCGAGGTGCGCGACATTTCCGAGGACGAGGTGCGCAGCGCCGACGAGCTGTGGCTGACGTCCTCCACCAAGGAAGTGCTGCCCATCACGCGGCTCGACGGTCAGCCGGTCGGTAACGGCCGGCCCGGCCCGGTCACGTTCAGGCTGCATGCCTGGTATCAGCAGGCCAAGAGCAGCGGAGAGCTGGCATGAGCACCCCCGGACGCGAGACGCTGATCGAGTTCCCGTGCGACTTCCCGATCAAGATCATGGGTGCGCGCGTCGAAGGCTTCGCGCAGGCCGTGGTCGAGGTGGTGCTGCGCCACGACACCGGCTTCGACGCGGCATCGGTGGAGATGCGGCCTTCGAGCAAGGGCAACTACCTGGCGCTGACCTGCACCGTGCGCGCGGTGTCGCAGGAACAGCTCGACGCGCTGTACCGCGAGTTGTCCTCGCATCCCATGGTCAAGGTCGTGCTGTGAGCGTGGTGCTGGCCGAACGCCCGACCTTGCTGGTCAAGCGGCTCGGCCGCGTCGACTACGAAGCCGCGTGGGAGGCCATGCGCGCCTTCACCGCCGCGCGCGAGCCGGATACGCCCGACGAAATCTGGCTGGTCGAGCACCCGCCGGTCTATACCCTGGGCCAGGCCGGCAAGCCCGAGCATCTGCTGCGCAGCAGCGACATCCCGCTGGTGAAGTCCGACCGCGGCGGCCAGATTACGTACCACGGCCCCGGCCAGCTGGTGGCCTACCTGCTGATCGATCTGACGCAACGCGGTCTCAAGGTGCGCCAGCTGGTATCGGTGATGGAACAGGCGCTGATCGACTGCCTGGCCGAGTACGGCATCAGCGCCGAGCGTGTGGCCGGGGCGCCGGGTGTGTATGTCGATGGCGCCAAGATCGCCGCGCTCGGATTGCGTGTGCGCAACGGGCGCAGCTACCACGGCCTGTCGCTCAATGTGGACATGGACCTGAGCCCGTTCTCGTGGATCAACCCCTGCGGCTACGAGGGCCTGCAAACCGCGCAGCTGGCCGATTTCGGCGTGCAGGATGACCTCGACGCCGTCGGGGCACGCCTGCTCGCTCATCTGCAGCGCCTGTTGCCCGCGCGCACGGCGTAAAATCGCGGCTCACCGCCGCAATCGCGGCCAGCCCTACCCGGGCCGGGCCGCAGCAACGGAACCCAGAAGGAACCCTGATGGAAACCACCTCCCGCAAGCAGCGTGGCGCCGACAAGACCGCCCGCATCCCGATCAAGATCGTGCCGGCCGAGCGCCTCAAGAAGCCGGACTGGATCCGCATCCGCCTCGGCTCCGGCGCCGAGGCCGAGCGTTTCAACGAGATCAAGGAAACGCTGCGCGAGCACAAGCTGCACACCGTGTGCGAGGAAGCCTCCTGCCCCAACATCCACGAGTGTTTCGGCAAGGGTACGGCGACCTTCATGATCATGGGCGACATCTGCACGCGCCGCTGCCCGTTCTGTGATGTCGGCCACGGCCGCCCCGAGGCGCTCAACGCGGACGAGCCGCGTGATCTGGCCAAGACCATCGCCGCGATGCGCCTGAACTACGTGGTGATCACCTCGGTGGACCGCGACGACCTGCGCGACGGCGGCGCCGCCCACTTCGTCGAGTGCATCCGCGCCACGCGCGAGGCCTCGCCGGACACCACCATCGAGGTGCTGGTGCCCGATTTCCGCGGACGCATGGAGGTCGCGCTGCAAATCTTCGAGCAGGCCCCGCCGGACGTCATGAACCACAACCTCGAAACCGTGCCGCGCCTGTACAAGCAGGCCCGCCCCGGTTCGGACTACGCCTGGTCGCTGCGTCTGCTCAAGGAATTCAAGGCGCGCCACCCCGACGTGCCGACCAAGTCCGGCCTGATGGTGGGGCTGGGCGAGACCGACGAGGAAATCCTCGAGGTGATGCGCGACCTGCGCGCGCACGACGTCGAGATGCTCACCATCGGCCAGTACCTGCAGCCCTCGGCCGGCCACCTGCCGGTGCTGCGCTATGTGCATCCGGACGTGTTCGCGATGTTCGAGCGCGAGGCCTTGGCGATGGGCTTTCGCAACGCCGCGTGTGGTCCGATGGTGCGCTCGAGCTACTGGGCCGACCGCCAGGCGCACGAGGCCGGCGTGGTGTGATCACGCCGCTCGACGCGTGGGGTTCGTGGCTCAAGGGTTCGCTGTGGGCCTATCCCGCGCTGGAAGCGGTGCACATCATGGGCATCGCGCTGCTGTTCGGCAGTCTGGTGGTGTTCGAGCTGCGCATGCTGGGGGCCGCGCGGGCGCTGCCGGCCGAGGCGCTGGCGCGACTGGCGTTGCCGGTGAGCGTGGGCGGCTTCGCGCTGGCGGCGATGTCGGGCCTGATGCTGTTCGCCGCCGACGCCTTCGACCTGCTGGTCAACCCGG
>JAJLLM010000146.1:0-11235 GCA_033837965.1 Pseudazoarcus pumilus | reverse complement strand
CTGTCCCGGGCTTTCTGGTCCTCCGGTGAGACGCGCGGAAAGTTGTTTTGCGTGCTGGTGCTGCGGGCCGGCGCAGACGACTCCGATGGCGCGCGGGCCGGTACCGACGACACCGGCTGATCGCCGCTCATGGGCTGACAGCCGCGCGCCAGATTGCGGTCGTTGGTGTAGGTCGTGCGTCCGCGATCGTCCACGCATTTGAAAACGGTGGCCTGAGCCGAGGCGGAGAGCAGCAGGCCGAGCAGTAACAGTGCCGTTCTGGTCATCAGGGTTCCGGGTGGTGGCTGCACTGGCTGGGACTCGCATGGCGGGCTGTCGGTTCATCCGCTGCCGGCCGGCCAAGGTGCCTGCGGTCAAGTGCATAGGTGCATGCATACCGATTAGAACCCATAAAAAAGGGACGGGCAATGCCCGTCCCTTCTGCTCACAGCAGGATCGTCGAAACGATCACAGGCTGTAGTACATGTCGAACTCGACCGGGTGGGTCGTGACGCGCAGACGGTTGACGTCCTCGGACTTCAGTTCGATGTAGGCATCGATGAAGTCGTTGGAGAACACGCCGCCGCGGGTCAGGAACTCGCGGTCCTTGTCCAGCTCGGCCAGCGCCTGATCCAGGCTGAAGCACACGGTCGGAATCTGTGCGTCTTCTTCCGGCGGCAGGTCGTACAGGTTCTTGTCGGCCGGGTCGCCCGGGTGGATCTTGTTCTGGATGCCGTCCAGGCCGGCCATCATCAGCGCGGCGAAGCACAGGTACGGGTTGGCAGCCGGATCCGGGAAGCGCGACTCGATACGGCGACCTTTCGGGTTGGCGACGTACGGGATGCGGATCGAGGCCGAGCGGTTACGTGCCGAGTAGGCCAGCTTGATCGGCGCTTCGTAGTGCGGTACGAGGCGCTTGTACGAGTTGGTCGACGGGTTGGTGATGGCGTTCAGCGCCTTGGCGTGCTTGATGATGCCGCCGATGTAGTACAGCGCGGTCTCGGACAGGCCGGCGTAGCCGTTGCCGGCGAACAGGTTCTGGCCGTCCTTCCAGATCGACTGGTGCACGTGCATGCCCGAGCCGTTGTCGCCGACGATCGGCTTCGGCATGAAGGTCGCGGTCTTGCCGTACTGGTGGGCAACGTTGTGCACGATGTACTTCAGCGTCTGCGTCCAGTCAGCGCGCTTGGTCAGCGTGTTGAACTTGGTGCCGATCTCGCACTGGCCGGCGTTGGCGACTTCGTGGTGATGCACTTCGACCGGAATGCCGCAGGATTCCAGCGCCAGGCACATGGCGGCGCGGATGTCGTTGAGCGAATCGACCGGCGGGACCGGGAAGTAGCCGCCCTTGACCTTCGGACGGTGACCGGTGTTGCCGCCCTCGAACTTGTCGGCGGTGGACCAGGCAGCCTCTTCCGAGATGATCTTGCTGGTCACGCCGGACATGTCGACCGACCACTCGACGGAGTCAAAAATGAAGAACTCGGGTTCCGGGCCGAAATAGGCGGTGTCGCCGATGCCGGTGCTCTTCAGGTAGGCCTCGGCACGCTTGGCGATCGAGCGCGGGTCGCGGTCGTAGCCCTTGCCGTCGGACGGCTCGATGACGTCGCAGGTCAGCACCAGCGTGGTCTCGTCAAAGAACGGGTCGATGTAGGCCGAGGCGGCGTCCGGCATCAGGATCATGTCCGAAGCCTGGATGCCCTTCCAGCCGGCGATCGAGGAGCCGTCGAACGGATGGCCGTGCTCGAAGTGCTCTTCTTCGAACGCGGACACCGGCAGGCCGACGTGCTGTTCCTTGCCGCGGGTGTCGGTGAAACGGAGGTCAACGAAGCGGACTTCGTTTTCCTGAATCAGCTTCATGACTTCTTGAGAATTCATATCCACTCCTGGTGAAAAGATGCGAATCGGTGGGCGCGTGTAACTTCCCCGCGTCCTTCAAAGCAGTTTGCGTGCCAGATTCGGCGCATAGCGTGGTGTCATGCTCCCTCCGGCGTCACGGTTTTCGCAGCATCGCGAAAGCTCAATCTGCTGTGGCAGATACGTGAAAGCGTGTCTGCGCCCGGCGGAGTGCAAGGCATTCCGTGCCCGAAGAAGCAATCGGGCCGGAATGCACCAAAACAATGCATTTTGCGACGTAGTTTGCATCATCATGGTGCGCCCTGCACGAAAAAGGTGATTGAACGATACTCCGGATGGGCTTCAAGCCAGGCATCAATGCGGCATTTCAGTGCATCGGTGTCGAGCCTGTCGGTTCCGGCGGCAGCAAGCAGCACTTCCACCTCGATACGGCCCCCGAGATAGTGCAGCAGGACGCGCGACGGTGCCGGGCCTTCGCCGCCGAGCAGACTGTCAACCGCGAGCAGGACCTGACTGCGGTCCGGCAGCGCACCCGCGTGGGCATTCTGCATCAAGTGATCGTCTTCCGGGTCGATATGCACCAGCACGTCGCGCACCTCGGGGTGCGCGCTGCGGATGGCGGCATGCACCCGGTCCGAGATGCGATGCCCCTCCGACACGGTGATGTACGGGTCGACCAGAATGTGCGTGTCGCACAGCACGCGGTCGGCCATGCGGCGGGTGCGCATGTCGTGACTGCCCAGCACGCCGGGGGTGGCGCGCACCGTGGCGCGGATGCGTGCCACATCGGCGGCCGGCAGCCCGGTGTCGATGAGTTCGCGCAGGGCACTCCAGCCCAGGCGTACACCGATGCGCAGGATGAGGAAGCCGACGACTGCCGCCGCCAGCGGTTCCAGAAAGGGAAACCCCGCCAGGCTGCCGCCGATGCCGACCGCCACCACAAGCGAAGATGCGGCGTCGGAGCGCGCATGCCAGGCATTGGCCTCCAGTACCGGGGCCTTCAGGCGGCGGCTCGCTGCCAGCGTGAAGCGGAATAGCGCCTCCTTCATGAACAGGGTGGCGACGGCCATGTAGAGCGCTGCCGCATGCAGGGCGGGAGCCTGATCCATGTGCTGCAGACGGTTGCCGGAGGCAAGCAGGAAACCGAGGCCCACGCCGCACAGCACGAGCCCGAGCAGCAAGGTGGCTGCCGTCTCGATACGTCCGTGTCCGTACGGGTGTTCGGCGTCGGCAGGTTCGGCGCCGCGTTTGCCTGCGAGCAGTACCAGCAGGTCGGTGAACAGGTCGGAGATGGTATGTGCGGCGTCGGCAACCAGGCTGAATGCGTTGGCCAGCAGGCCGACCACGATCTGGCCGATGGCAAGTGAGGCGTTGGTGCCGATGGCTACCAGCGTGGTGCGCCGGATGCCGCGTGCGCGCTGGCTTTCCTGCGCGGAGGCATGACGTGGAGCGGTGGCGCTACGGGTCATGGTGGGCTCTTCGGCGTATAATCGCGGGTTTCGATTCTAGTCTGATCACAGTCATGGGCAAATTGAACGAGATCCTCGGTCTGGCGCGCGAGCGTGCCGAGCGCCTGGGCTTGCCGTATGCCGGCGCGCTGACTCCGACTGAAGCCTGGCAGGTGCTGCAGCACGCGCCGGGCGCGAAACTGGTGGATGTGCGCACGCGCGCGGAGTGGGACTGGGTGGGCCGGGTGCCTGATGCCGTCGAGATCGAGTGGCTGAGCTACCCGGGCAACACCCCCAATCCGGCCTTTGTGCAGCAACTGCGCCGCGAGGTTGATCCGGAGGCGCTGGTGATGTTCCTGTGCCGCTCGGGCGGGCGCTCGGACAAGGCCGCGCGCGCTGCGGCGGACGCCGGTTTCGCCGAGGCCTACAACATCCTCGAGGGCTTCGAGGGCGATCGTGACGCCAACGGCCAGCGCAACCGCGTCGGTGGGTGGCGTCACGCAGGTTTGCCCTGGACGCAGGGCTGATCGGGTATTCAGGGACATCATGACGCAGGCCATCATCCGTTTCGACCGTTTCAACCAGCTGCAGGACGACGAGGCGCAGGAGCGCATCCTCGCCGCGCGGGCCCGACTGGGCAGCCGCGCCGTGCTGTTGTGCCATCACTATCAGCGTGCCGATGTGTACCGTCACGCCGATCTCACCGGCGACTCGCTGCGACTGGCCAAGCTTGCCGCGCAGACCGATGCCGAATTCATCGTGTTCTGCGGCGTGCATTTCATGGCCGAGGTCGCCGACATCCTGTCCCGGCCGCACCAGATGGCGATCCTGCCCGACCTCGCGGCAGGCTGCTCGATGGCTGATATGGCCAATCTGGCCAAGGTGGAGCGTTGCTGGCGCGAGTTGGGTGAAGTGCTCGGTGCGCCGGATGCGCTCATCACGCCGGTCACCTACATCAACTCTGCAGCCGACCTGAAGGCCTTCTGCGGGGAACATGGCGGCATCGTGTGCACCTCGACGAACGCGCCGAAGATCCTCGACTGGGCTTTCGCCCAGCGCGAGAAGGTGCTGTTCTTCCCGGATCAGCACCTTGGTCGCTGGACGGGCCACAACAAGGGCATCGCAGCCGACGAGATGGTGGTGTGGGATCCGGACCAGGAATACGGCGGCCTCACGCCCGAACAGATTCGCAAGGCGAAGATCCTGCTGTGGAAGGGGCACTGCTCGGTGCACCAGATGTTCCAGGAGAGCCACATCCGCCGCTGGCGCATGCAGCACCCCGACGGCTTCGTGATCTCGCATCCGGAGAGCAACCTCGACGTGTGCCTGAATTCGGATTACGTCGGTTCGACCGAGTACATCATCAACACCATCCAGGCGGCGCCGGCCAACACGCGCTGGCTGGTCGGCACCGAGCTGAACCTTGTCAACCGGCTGGCCGAAGAGATGCGCCCCGAAGGCAAGATCGTTCAGTTCATGGCGCCGACGGTGTGCATGTGCTCGACCATGCAGCGCATCGATCCACAGCATCTGGCCTGGGCGCTGGAGAACCTTGCGGACGGAAATGTCGTCAACCGTATCAGCGTGCCCGAGCACGAGGCGGCACTGGCCCGTCTGGCGCTCGATCGCATGCTGGGAGCGTCCTGACGTCAGAGGCGTCGTTCAGGCACCGTTTCCGGACATCGCGCGGCTGCGGTCATGAAGCTCAAGGTCTGCACCTACAACATCCACAAGGGGTTCTCCCACTTCAACCGGCGCATGGTCATCCACGACCTGCGTGAGCGTCTGCGGGCGCTCGATGCCGACGTGGTGTTCCTGCAGGAAGTGCAGGGCATGAACCTGCGCCACGAGGCGGTGCACGGCAACTGGCCGGCCGATCCGCAGCACGAATTCCTTGCCGATGAGCATTGGCACCAGACGGCCTACGGCCAGAACGCGCTGTATGACCACGGCCATCACGGCAATGCCATCCTGAGCCGCTTCGACATCGTCTCGTCCTACAACCAGGACGTGTCGGATCATCGCTTCGAGCGCCGTGGCCTGCTGCATTGCGAGGTCGACCTGCCGGGCGGCCCGCAGACCGCGCACTGCTTCTGTGTGCACCTCGGGCTGATCGGCGGCAGTCGCCGGCGCCAGATGCAGGCCCTGGCCGAGCGCATCGAGCGCATCGTGCCGCCCGATGCGCCGCTGATCATCGCCGGTGACTTCAACGACTGGCTCAATCGCGCCGAGCCGCAACTTGCGCGTCGCCTCGGCCTGGTCGAGGTCTTCCGCGGACGACCGGCGCGCAGCTACCCCAGCCGCATCCCCGTACTGCGGCTCGATCGCATCTACGTGCGCGGCTTCACGGTTGAATCCGCAGAGGTTCATTCCGGAGCGATCTGGGGCAAGATTTCCGACCACTCGCCGCTCACTGCGTCGCTGGAGCTGGCGGCGTGAGCAGTCTGGTCAGCGGTAACCGGTTGGTGCTGCTGGAGAACGGCGAAGCCTACTTTCCCGACGTGCTGGCGGCCATGGCGGCTGCGAAGCGCGAGATCCACATCGAAACCTACCTGTTCGAGAACGACGCCACCGGACGGCGGGTGGCTGACGCCCTGCGCCGCGCCGCCCAGCGCGGTGTGACCGTTCGGGTGATGGTGGACGGCTTTGGCGCGCGCGCCTTCGTGGACGAGATGCTGAGCGGGCTGGAGGCCGACGGCGTACAGGTGCTGGTGTATCGGCGCGAGGTCGGAGGCTGGCGTCTGCGCCGTCATCGCCTGCGCCGCCTGCACCGCAAGATCGTCGCCATCGATGGCCGCGTGGCCTGGGTGGGCGGCATCAACATCATCGACGACGTGCGGGACGGCGGGCCTCCCCATCCACGCTTCGACTACGCCGTGCGCGTGGAAGGCCCGCTGGTGGCGTCCATCGTGCACGCCGTGCATCACCTGTGGTGGCTGGTGTCATGGGCGCATCTGCGCCAGCGCGGCGCCGCGCCCCGGGTGCCGACGCGACGGCCGAAACCGGTCGCCGACATGCGCGCGGCCTTCGTCGTGCGCGATACCCTCGGCCATCGGCGTGACATCGAGGAGGCGTACCTCGACGCCATTCACGGAGCGGCGGAGGAGGTCACGATTGCCTGCGCCTATTTCTTCCCCGGCCGGCTGTTCCGCCAGGCGCTGGTCGATGCCGCGGCCCGGGGAGTGCGCGTCACGTTGCTGCTGCAGGGGCTGGCAGACCATCCGACGCTGGCCTACGCCACGCGCGCGCTCTACCCGTACTTCCTCGGCCATGGAATCCGTCTTTACGAGTATCACCGCAGCGTTCTCCACGCCAAGGTGGCGGTGGTGGACGGGCGCTGGGCGACGGTCGGGTCAAGCAACATCGACCCGTTCAGCCTGCTGCTGGCGCGTGAGGCCAATGTGGTGGTGGAGGACGCCGGTTTTGCCGCGGAGCTGCGTGACAGCCTCGCGCGTGCCATCCAGGTCGGCGCCACCGAGCTGCGCCCGGAAGACTGGCAACGTCTGCCGCGACTGCGGCGCACGCTATCGTGGCTGGCCTATCTGTTCGTGCGCCTGGCCATCGGTCTGGCGGGCTTCCGCGGCCGGCACTAGCGGCTCAGTCCTGCGGTGCCTCGAACAGCCGCGCGTATTCGACCTTGATGCACTGATCCATCACCACCGCCAGACCGGCTGCTTCGGCGACCGCTTCGGCTTCGGCGCTGACCAATCCGAGCTGGATCCACAGACTCTTCGCGCCGATCGCGACCGCATCGCGCGCGATGGGCGGAATGTCGTCGGGGCGCCGGAAGACGTTGACCATGTCGATCGGGCCGGGGATGTCGCGCAGGCTCGGGTAGCACTTCAGCCCGTCGATCTCGGTGCACTGCGGATTGACCGGAATGATGGTGAAGCCGCGCTCACGCATGAACTGCGCAACGTAGTGGCTGGGACGATCCGGTTTGTCGGACATGCCGACGACGGCGATGCGGCGGGTACTCCGCAGCAGCTCGCGCAGTTGTTGATCGTTCTGGAGCATGGTCAGGCCTGGGTGAAAGGGGGGGGTCATTGTGCCGCGAATGTGCCCGGCGCGGGGCGCCCGGTCGTGCGCGCAACGGCCCCGATGCGCCAATGCGCGATACCCCATTCGAGTACCTCGGCAAGCGGTGCGCAGGCCAGCCCGGACGGCGGCTGCTGGCCGAGGAAGTCGAGCGCGGCATGCAGTGCGAGAGACGGAGCAACATCGTCGATCGCCCGCGCCAGGGTCTGCTTGGAGAGCTTTTCGCCCGCTGCGCTGAGCGCCACCGGCACATGTGCGTAGCGTGGCTGGGGCAGGTCGAGCAGGCGCTGCAGGTGAAGCTGACGGGCCGTGGAGGCCAGCAGGTCGGCGCCGCGCACGATGTCGGTGATGCCGGCTTCGGCATCATCCACTACCGCGGCGAGTTGATAGGCGAACAGGCCGTCGGCCCGCAGGATCACGAAGTCGCCCACGGCACGCGCCATGTCTTCCCGTTGCCGGCCCTGGAGGTCGTCGTCAAAGCGCACGACCGCATTGCCCACCCGTACGCGCCAGGCATGCGCCGCCCGGCCGGGTGGAAGGCCGCTGCGGCAGGTGCCAGGATAGATGCGGGAGCCGTCCGGTGCGAGCGCCGAATCGGCCAGTTCCTTGCGTGAGCAGGCGCACGGGAAGATGTGACCGGCGGCGCGCAGTTGCTCGAAGGCTGCGCGATAGGCTTCCGTGCGGCGGCTTTGCCACACCGGCTCTCCGTCCCACTGCAGGCCGAAGCGCTGCAAGGTGAGCAGGATGTCTTCGGCCGCGCCGGGTACGCAGCGTGGCGTGTCGACGTCGTCGATGCGCAGCAGCCAGCGGCCGCCGCGGGCCCTCGCATCGAACCAGCTTGCCGCCGCCGCGACCAGTGAGCCGAAGTGCAGCGGCCCGGTGGGCGAGGGGGCAAAGCGGCCGGTGTAGGTCATGGGGCGCGCAACCGCGTGCTCAATACACGTGGTCGAAGAACGCCCGTTCCAGTTGCACGGCGCGGCCGAACAGGTCTGCGCTGCGGGCGCGCTGCGCCTCGCTCATGCCGGCTTCGAGCCGGTCGAGCTCGCTGCGCAGCCATTCGACGAACTCGCAGAAGGCGGTGTTGTTGTGCAGCGTGATCCACTCGGCGTGTTCGAAGCGCGGCGGCAGCGCGGCCTGCGGGCGGTCGGCCCAGCTCAGGTAGAGCCATTCGGCCACGATCAGCACCGACAGGCAGCAGGCGTAGTCCTGCGTTGCGGCAGCCTCGGCCATGAGGTTCTGGAAGCCGCGCGTGGGCTCGCTCAGCACCGGCTGCGAGTATTCCCCCGGCGGTACGCCGAGGGCCTCGAAGGCGCGCAGGAAGTAGGTGTTCTCGTCGCTGGTGATCATGTGCGCGAAGCGCGCCAGGCGTACGCGCGAGGCAAAGCAGTCGGCGCTGGCTATGGCGGCCCCGAGCAGGGCCACGAAGCGGTCGATGAACTGGTAGTCCTGCACCAGATAGCGTCGCATCACGCTGTCTTCGACGCTGCCGGCAAACAACTCCTCGACGAAGCGGTGACGCACGCAGGCGTCCCAGTCCTCGCGGTTGGCCTCGCGCAGGGCGTCGGTCAGGCGGCTGGCGGTCATGGCGGGGCTCCGTGCGGCACTCTCAGACGTTGAACAGGAAGTTCATGACGTCGCCGTCCTTGACGACGTAGTCCTTGCCCTCGGCGCGCATCTTGCCGGCTTCCTTGGCGCCGGTTTCACCCTTGTACTGGATGAAGTCATCGAAGGCGATGGTCTGCGCGCGGATGAAGCCGCGCTCGAAGTCGGTGTGAATCACGCCGGCGGCTTGCGGGGCGGTGTCGCCGACGTGGATGGTCCATGCGCGCACTTCCTTCACGCCGGCGGTGAAGTAGGTCTGCAGGCCGAGCAGGGTGTAGCCGGCGCGGATCAGGCGGTCCAGACCCGGCTCACTGAGGCCCATGGATTCGAGGAAGTCGGCCTTGTCGGCATCGTCCAGATCGGCGATCTCGGCCTCGATGGCGGCGCACAGCGCCACGACCTGGGCCCCCTCGGCGGCAGCGTGGGTGCGCACGGCGTCGAGTTGCGGATTGTTCTCGAAGCCGTCTTCGGCAACGTTGGCGGCGTACAGCACGGGCTTGGCGGTGATCAGGCAGAAGGGCTTGATGGCAGCCCAGTCTTCCTTCGACAGGTCGAGGGCGCGCACCGGCTTGCCGGCGTCGAGCTGGGCCAGGCACTTCTCCAGCACGGCGACCAGCACCTTGGCGTCCTTGTCCCCGGCTGCGGCCGGTTTGCGATAGCGGTTGAGCGCCTTGTCGACGGTGGCCAGGTCGGCCAGCGCGAGTTCGGTGTCGATGACTTCGATGTCGCGGATCGGGTCGACCGAGCCGGACACGTGCACGACGTTGTCGTCGGCGAAGCAGCGCACGACGTGCACGATGGCGTCGGTCTCGCGGATGTTCGCGAGGAACTGGTTGCCGAGGCCTTCACCCTTGGAAGCGCCCGCTACCAGCCCGGCGATGTCGACGAATTCGACGATGGCCGGCTGGATCTTCTGCGGATTGACGATGGCCGACAGTGCCGCCAGGCGCGGGTCCGGCACCTCGACGATGCCGACGTTGGGCTCGATGGTGCAGAACGGATAATTGGCCGCTTCAATGCCGGCTTTGGTCAGGGCGTTGAAGAGGGTGGACTTGCCGACGTTGGGCAGGCCGACGATGCCGCATTTGAGGCTCATGAGCTGGGTTCTTCCTTGTTCTTCGCCGGCTTGGGGCGGGTGTTGAGTCGGGTCGTGGCGGCGGTCCAGTTGCCGCCGGCGATGAGCGGCCAGGCGCCCAGTGCGCGATCCATGGCGGTGTCGATTTCCTCGCGCTCTTCGCGCCGTGGCGGCTTGAGCACGAAGTTCACCACTTCATTGCGGTCGCCCGGATGGCCGATGCCGATGCGCAGGCGCCAGTAGTCGTTGGTGCCGAGGTGGGCGGAGGTGTCCTTCAGACCGTTATGGCCGCCCAGGCCACCACCGAACTTGAGGCGCAGCTGGCCGGGCGGGATGTCCAGTTCGTCATGCACGACGAGGATCTCCTCCGGCTGGATGCGGTAGAAGCGTGCCAGCGCACCGACCGACTGGCCCGAGCGGTTCATGAAGGTTTGCGGCATCAGCAGCCAGGTGCCGGCATTGCGCGCGTTGGCCGCGAGGCCGTGGAAACGGGATTCGGGTGAGAAGCGCACGCCGAGCTCGTCGGCGAGGCGCTCACAAAACCAAAACCCGGCGTTGTGCCGGGTTTCGGTGTATTCGGCCCCGGGGTTGCCGAGGCCGACGACGAGACGCACGGGGGCGGAACTCATCGTTGAGGTGCTGTCCGCCGATCAGGCTTCAGCGGCTGCGTCGCCTTCGCCGCCTTCAGCTGCATCGTCGGCGCTGCCGCCGCCGGTCTTCAGGGCGGTGGCGATGACCGGGTTGCCTTCGCCGTGATGGACGACTTCAACACCCTTCGGCAGCTTCAGGTCCGAAACGTGCAGCGACTGGTCGGCCGCGAGGTCCTTCAGGTCGACTTCGATGAATTCCGGCAGGTCTTTCGGCAGGCAGGCGACATCGATCTCGGTGATGACGTGCGAAACCATCTGGCCGCCGAGCTTCACGGCCGGGCTGACTTCGGCGTTCACGAAGTGCAGCGGCACCTTGATGTGCAGCTTCTCGGAGGCGCTGACACGCTGGAAATCGATGTGCAGCACTTGCTGCTTGTACGGGTGCCATTGCGTGTCACGCAGGATCACGGTTTCCTTCTTGCCGTCGAGGTTCACGTTGAGAACCGACGAGTGGAAGGCTTCCTTGCGCAGCAGGTGATACAGCTCGTTGTGGTCGAGCGTGATCGCCTCGGCGTCCTTGTGGGCGCCGTAGATGATGCCCGGCAGCTGGCCGGCGCGACGCAGGCGGCGGCTCGCACCCGTGCCC
>JAJLLM010000145.1:0-8050 GCA_033837965.1 Pseudazoarcus pumilus | reverse complement strand
GCGGTCACCAATCACGACGTGAAGGCCATGGAGTACTGGCTCAAGCGGCGCCTTGCGCACAACGATGAAGTCATGAAGGTGTCCGAGTTCATCCATTTTGCGTGCACCTCCGAGGACATCAACAACACCTCGCATGCGCTGATGTTGCGCGAAGGGCGTGACGACGTGCTGTTGCCGGCGCTGGACAGGCTCATCGAGGCGCTGCGTGCCCATGCCCATGCCCTCGCCGATGTGCCGCTGCTGTCGCGTACGCACGGTCAGCCGGCCAGCCCGTCGACGATGGGCAAGGAGCTGGCGAATATCGTCGCCCGCCTGCAGCGCGCGCGGCGTTCGATTGCAGCGGTGTCGCTGACGGCGAAGTTCAATGGTGCGGTGGGCAACTACAACGCTCACCTCTCCGCCTGGCCGGAGTTCGACTGGGAGGGATTCAACCGCAAGTTTATCGAGTCGCTCGGGCTGGAGTTCAATCCGTACACCATCCAGATCGAGCCCCACGATGCGATGGCCGAACTGTTTGATGCGATCGGTCGCTGCAATACGATCCTGATCGACGCCTGCCGCGACATCTGGATGTACATCTCCTTCGGCTACTTCAAGCAGAAGTTGAAGGAGGGCGAGGTGGGTTCTTCCACCATGCCGCACAAGGTCAACCCGATCGACTTCGAAAACGCCGAGGGCAACTTCGGCGTGGCCAATGCGGTGTTGCGTCATTTTTCCGAGAAGCTTCCGATCTCGCGCATGCAGCGCGACCTGACGGACTCTACGGTGCTGCGCAACATGGGGGTCGGTTTCGGCCATACGCTGCTTGCGCTCGACAGCATGCTCAAGGGCATCAGCAAGCTGGAGGCCGACCCCGCAAGGATCGCAGCGGATCTGGACGAGTGCTGGGAAGTCCTGGCGGAGCCGGTGCAGACCGTCATGCGGCGCTTTGCCATCGAGAACCCGTATGAGCAGCTCAAGGCCATGACGCGCGGCAAGGGCATCACGCGCGAGGCCCTGCAGGCCTTCATAGCGCAGCTGGACATTCCGGAATCGGAGCGTCGTCGCCTGCTCGACATGACGCCGGCGAGTTACGTCGGCAAGGCCGTCGAGCTGGCCCGGCGGATCTGAACAAGGTATCGGAGAAAGAAGTGAGTTTTGCAGAACATCTGAAGCAGATGCCCAAGGTCTCGCATCTGGCATCGATAGAACTCTTCGACGAGGCCGGCGGCACGCTGGCCGTGATCGAGAACAAGCCCGGGCAGGCCGGCTCCCTTGCGGTGTACAACCATCTGTTGCAGCTGCATGGCGCCATCACGCCGGAAGCGGCACGCAAGGGCCTGGAGTTGTATGCCGAGCATACCGAGGACGCGCGGGCCAATCCGGGTAAGCATCCGAACATCGACCGTCTGTTCGGGCTGGTGGAGCGCAATGAGACCTTGCGTGTGAAGCACCATTTCGCTGTTTGAGGCGCGCCGCCCCGTAACAAAAAAGCCCCGCATTGCGGGGCTTTTTTGTTGGGCAGACAGAAGCGCCTCAGACGACGGCCTCTTCCTTATCCTTGCGGGGCTTCACGAACTGTTCGCGCGATACGCCGAGCCACATCACCAGAGGGCTTGAAACGAGTACCGACGAGTAGATGCCGAAGACGATGCCGATGGTCAGGGCCAGCGCAAAGTAATAGAGCGTCTCGCCTCCGAAGATGAGCATGGACAGCACCACCATCAGCGTGCTGCCGTGGGTGATTGCCGTGCGCGACATGGTGCGGGTGATGGCATGGTCGATGACTTCCGGCGTGCTTATGCCGCGACGTTTGCGGAAGGTCTCGCGCACACGGTCGAAGATCACCACCGTTTCGTTCACCGAATAGCCCAGCACGGCGAGCACCGCCGCCAGTACCGCGAGCGAGAACTCCCACTGGAAGAAGGCGAAGAAGCCGATGATGATGATCACGTCGTGCATGTTGGCGACGATGGCCGACAGCGAGAAGCGCCATTCGAAGCGCATCGCCAGATAGGCCATGATGCCCACCAGCACGAACAGCAGGGCCATGCCGCCATCGGCTGCCAGCTCCTTGCCAACCTGCGGGCCGACGAACTCGACACGGCGCAGGTCCGGATCAGCCCCTTCCACGCCCTTGAGCGTGGCCATGACCTTCTCCGAGATGCGGTCGGTGTCGAGATCATCGCGGTTGGGCAGGCGCACCAGGATGTCGCGCGAACTGCCGAAGTTCTGTACCTGCGCGTCGGGATAGCCGTCCTGCGCGAGCGCACCGCGGATGTCCTCGATACGCGGCGGTTCGGCGTAATTCACTTCCAGCAGGGTTCCGCCGGTGAACTCCACCGACAGGTTGAGCCCGCGCGTGGCAATGAAGAACACCGCCAGCAGGAAGGTCACCAGCGAGATGATGTTGAACTTCAGCGCATGGCGCATGAAGGGGATGTCGTTCTTGATGCGGAACAGTTCCATGACTACGACCTCTGCTTGTCCGGGTTAGCCGATCGCCAGCTTGTCGATCTTGCGACGGCGGCCGTAGATGAAGTTCACCAGCATGCGCGACACCAGAATGGCGCTGAACATCGAGGTGAGGATGCCCAGGCAGTGCACTACGGCGAAGCCGCGCACCGGACCCGAGCCGAACACCAGCAGGGCGATACCGGCGATCAGCGTAGTGATGTTGGCATCGAGGATGGTGCCGAAGGCGCGCTCGTAACCGGCGGTGATGGCCGCCTGCGGTGACACGCCGTTGCGGATCTCCTCGCGGATGCGTTCATTGATCAGCACGTTGGCGTCGATGGCCATGCCCAGCGTCAGCGCCATGGCGGCGATGCCGGGCAGCGTCAGCGTGGCCTGCAGCAGCGACAGCAGCGCGATCAGCAGGCCGAGGTTGGCCGTCAGCGCGATCACCGAAACCAGACCGAACAGCGTGTAGTAGATGATCATGAACACCGCGATGGCGACGAAGCCCCACAGCACGGAGTTGAAGCCCTTGGCAATGTTCTCGGCGCCGAGGCTGGGGCCTACGGTGCGTTCCTCGATGATCTGCATCGGCGCGGCGAGGCTGCCGGCGCGCAGCAGCAGGGCCACGTTGTTGGCTTCGTCCACCGTCATGCGGCCGGAAATCTGTACGCGGCCGCCGCCGATCTCGGTGCGGATCACCGGCGCGGTGACGACCTCGCCCTTGCCCTTCTCGATCAGCAGGATGGCCATGCGCTTGCCGACGTTGTCGCGGGTCACGTCGCGGAAGATGCGGGCGCCGGCCGAATCGAGGGTCAGGAACACGGCCGGCTCGTTGTTCTGGCCGTCAAAGCCGGGCTGGGCGTCGGTCAGGCGGTCGCCGGTGAGTACCACGTCGTTCTTCACCAGCAGGGCGCTGCCGCCGCGCTCGGTGTAGAGCTCCGTACCGAACGGGACCTGACCGTTGAGGGCGTCTTCGAGCGCGCCGGGGGCGTCATCCACCATGCGGATCTCGAGGGTGGCGGTGCGGCCGAGGATGTCCTTGGCGCGTGCCACGTCCTGTACGCCCGGCAATTGCACCACGATGCGGTTGGCCCCCTGTTGCTGGATGATGGGTTCGGCCACGCCGAGCTCGTTGATGCGGTTGCGCAGCGTCGTGATGTTCTGCGTCATCGCGAATTCGCGAATGGTCTGCTCGGCCGTCGGCAGCAGGGTGGCCACCAGACGCAGGTCGCTGTCGTTCAGATCACGGTCGGCAAGCTGAAGGTCGTTCGAGCTGGTGCTGATCGCGCGGCGCGCTTCATCCCGCTGGGCCGCGTCACGGAAACGCAGTACCACGCTGTTGCCATCACGCGAGATGCCGGCGTGACGGATGCGTTCGGAGCGCAGAAGGGTGCGCAGATCGCCGGCGGTGGAGTCCAGCCGGTTGGTCACGGCGCCGGCCATGTCCACTTCCATCAGGAAGTGCACGCCGCCGCGCAGGTCGAGGCCCAGGTACATCGGCAGCGCGCCGATGGACGTCAGCCAGTTCGGCGTTGCCGGCAGCAGGTTGAGCGCAACGATGTAAGACGGGTCGGACGGATCCGGGTTGAGTGCTCGCTCGATCACGTCACGCGCGCGCAGCTGATCTTCGGTGCCACCGAAGCGGAAGCGGATGCTGTTCTCGTCGGCGAAGGTCGCGGTCGGCGGAATGCCGGCGGTGGTCAGCGTCTCGGTCAGGCGCGGGATCAACGCGCTTTCAAGCTGAACCGTGGCCTTGCCGCTGGACACCTGCACGGCGGGTACTTCGCCGTAGAAGTTCGGGATGGTGTAGATCAGGCCGAACAGCAACACCAGGCCTATCAGGATGTTCTTCCAGAGCGGGTAACGGTTCATGAGGAGGTCAGGACTCGTATCGGAAGCTTGGATGCGACGGGCTGCATCGCAATGGGAAACGCCGCGCGCGGCAAGGCCGGCGCGCGGCGTGAGACGGCATCAGGCGGCGCGCAGCGTGCCCTTGGGCAGCACGGTGGCGATGGCGCCGCGCTGGACCACGATGTTCACGTTGTCGCTGACTTCGAGATGGACGAAGTTCTCGTCGAGTTCGGAGATGCGGCCAGCCATGCCACCCTGGGTGATGACTTCGTCGCCCTTGGCGAGCGCGGCGACCATGGCCTTGTGCTCCTTCGCGCGCTTCATCTGCGGGCGGATCATCAGGAACCACAGGATCAGGAACATCAGGATCAGCGGCAGCAGACCCATGAAGCCGCCGGTGGCCGATTCGCCGGCCGCCTGCGCGTATGCGTTGGAAATGAACACTCTAGTCTCCGGGTGAGGTTATCGAACGGGCCATTATAACAACAGGAATTTGCGCGTTACGTCGGTGAATTCCGGGGGTCACGCACCGCGCGCACGGTCGGCGGCAAAGCGGGCGACATGCTCGGCGAGACGGTCCTGCTCGATGGCCTCGCGCAGTTCGCGCATCAGCGTCTGGTAGTAGTGCAGGTTGTGCACCGTATTGAGCATGCTGCCGAGGATTTCACCCGTGCGGTGCAGGTGGTGCAGGTAGGCACGGCTGAAATTGCGGCAGGTGTAGCAGTCGCAGCTTTCGTCGAGCGGGCCGGTGTCGGCCTTGTGGAAGGCGTTCTTGATCTTGACGTCGCCAAAGCGCGTGAACAGCCAGCCGTTGCGAGCGTTGCGGGTGGGCATCACGCAGTCGAACATGTCGATGCCGGCCAGCACACTGGCCACCAGGTCTTCCGGCGTACCCACGCCCATCAGGTAGCGCGGCTTGTCGGCCGGCAGGCGCGGCGCCGTGTGGGCCAGGATACGGCGCATGTCTTCCTTGGGCTCGCCCACCGACAGTCCGCCGATGGCGTACCCCGGAAAGCCGATGGCTTCCAGCCCGGCCAGCGATTCGTCGCGCAGGTCTTCATACATGCCGCCCTGCACGATGCCGAACAGCGCGTTGGGGTTGCCCAGCGCGTCGAAGGCGTCGCGTGAGCGTCGTGCCCAGCGCTGCGACAGCTGCATGGATTTGGCCGCCTCGTCGCGCGTGGCCGGGTAGGGCGTGCATTCGTCGAAGATCATGACGATGTCGGAGTTGAGCACCGTCTGGATGCGCATCGACTCTTCCGGCGTGAGGAACAGCCGGGCGCCGTCGATGGGCGACGCGAATTTCACGCCTTCCTCCGTGATCTTGCGTAGCGCGCCGAGGCTGAAGACCTGAAAGCCGCCCGAGTCGGTCAGGATCGGCTTGTCCCAGGCCATGAAGCGGTGCAGCCCTTCATGCGCGGTGATGACGTCCAGGCCCGGGCGCAGCCAAAGGTGAAAAGTGTTTCCGAGGCAGATCTGCGCACCGATGTCGTTCAGCATCTGCGGCGTCATGGCCTTGACCGTGCCATAGGTGCCGACCGGCATGAACACCGGCGTTTCCACCGTTCCGTGGGCCAGCGTCAGGCGGCCGCGGCGGGCCGCGCCGCGGGTGGCGAGAAGATCAAACTGCATCGTTGCGGTGGGCGATGAACATGGCGTCGCCGTAACTGAAGAAGCGGTATTCGGCGGCCACTGCATGGGCGTAGGCGCGGCGGATGGGCTCCATGCCGGCAAAGGCCGACACCAGCATCATCAGGGTCGACTTGGGCAGGTGGAAGTTGGTGATCAGGGCGTCGACGACCTGGAAGCGGAAGCCGGGCAGGATGAAGATGCCGGTGTCATCGGAGCCGGCGCACAGATGACCGTGCTGTGCCGCGCCTTCGAGCGCGCGCAGACTTGTGGTGCCGACGGCGATGACACGCTTGCCTGCCGCGTGCGTGCGACGGATGGCCTCGACGGTGTCGCGCGGAATGACGTAGCGCTCGCGGTGCATACGATGCTCGCCAAGATCGTCAACACGCACCGGCTGGAAGGTGCCGGCGCCCACGTGCAGCGTGATGTAGGCAATCCCCGCGCCGCGTTCGCGCAGGCGTTCCAGCATGGCCTCGTCGAAGTGCAGGCCGGCAGTCGGCGCGGCGACCGAGCCCGGCTCGCGCGCATACACGGTCTGGTAGCGTGACTCGTCGGTGTCGTCGGCTGCGCGCTCGATGTAGGGCGGCAGCGGCACCTTGCCGTGGCGTTCGAGCAGCGCGAAGAGGTCCTCGTCGGCCGGAAAGCGCAGGTGGAAGAACTCGCCGACGCGGCCTACCACCGTCACGTCGAAGGCATCCGCCAGGTGCAGCACGGTGCCGGTCGCCGGAGATTTGCTGGCACGCACCTGCGCCAGCGCTTCGTGCGTGCCGATGGCGCGTTCGACCAGCACCTCGACGCGTCCGCCGGTGTCGCGCTTGGTGCCGAGCAGGCGGGCATGGATCACGCGCGTGTCGTTGAACACCAGCAGGTCGCCCGGCTCGATCAACGAGGGCAACTCGCGGAACATGCGGTCTTCGAGGGAGTCGCCGTCCAGCAGCAGCAGGCGGCTGGCTGTGCGGTCGGGCAGCGGTTGCTGCGCAATGCGCTCGGGCGGCAGCGGATAGTCGAAATCGTCGAGAGTCAGTGGCATCGTGTTGCCGCTCGCGGCAGGGGCGTGGATAATGTGCGGCCTTTCCAGCCGGGATGGCGGAATCGGTAGACGCAGCGGATTCAAAATCCGCCGCTGGCAACAGCGTGAGGGTTCGAGTCCCTCTCCCGGCACCACTCGAATCAAGCGGTATCTGGCCCGGCGCCGCAGGGGCCGGATGATAGCATTCGCGGCTGGTTGCATCACCTTCCCGGAGATTGCATGGCCCGCATCCTTGCGCTCACCGCGCTGGCGATGATCGCCTTCGCCGCCAACTCCCTGCTGTGCCGTCTCGCCCTGCGCGACACCGGCATCGATCCCGCAAGCTTTACCCTGATCCGCATGGTTTCCGGCGCGCTGGTGCTGTGGCTGATCCTGCGCATCCGCAGCACGCAGTCCGCCGCTGCGCGCGGCGACTGGTGGTCGGCGGCTGCGCTGTTTGGTTATGCGATTGCCTTCTCGTATGCCTACGTCGGCTTGTCGGCCGGGGCCGGAGCCCTGTTGCTGTTCGGTTCGGTGCAGGCCAGCATGATCCTGTATTCGCTGTGGCGGGGTGAGCGCTTCGGGCCTTGGCAGTGTCTGGGCTTTGCCCTGGCGCTGGCCGGCATGGTGGCGCTGGTGGCGCCGGGCGTGACTGCGCCGCCATGGTCGGCGGCCTTGCTGATGGTGCTGGCCGGCATCGCCTGGGGGGTGTATTCGCTGCGCGGGCGCGGCAACACCGACCCGCTCGCCACGACCGCCGGCAACTTCCTGCGCAGCATGCCGATGGCCGTGGGTTGCGCGCTGCTCGCCTTACCCTGGCTTGCGGTGGATGCCGACGGGGCGGTGCTGGCGGTGCTGTCGGGGGCGCTGGCTTCCGGGGTGGGCTACGCGATCTGGTACGCCGCGCTGCGCGGCTTGAGCGGTACGGCAGCCGCGACCGTTCAACTCAGCGTGCCGGCGATTGCGTCGCTCGGTGGTGTGGCCTTGCTGGCCGAGCCGCTGAGCCTGCGTCTGGTGCTGGCGTCGGTCGTGACGCTGGGCGGGATCGCCCTGGTGATCCACGGCCGGCGGCGGTAGAAATGTCATGGAACTCGGTTATCATCACCCGGTCACAAGGAG
>JAJLLM010000144.1:0-5444 GCA_033837965.1 Pseudazoarcus pumilus | reverse complement strand
CCGACACCTCGGCGCGGCTGGCCGAATGGACCGCCGCCGGCCGGCCGCTGGTACTCGCACGCCAGCCGCGCGAACTGCCACCCGGCCGCACCCTGCTCGGCCTGCCGCTGCCGCCCTCGGCCGGCAAGCACCGCATCGCCTACGACATCGCCACTTCGCGCATCGCGCGCCGCGCGCCACCGCCGCCGCTGCGCGCCATTACGGCCTTGCTGCCAGCCGAATGGCAGACCACGCTGCAAGCCCTCAACGATCACGCCGACATCACCGCCACCAACCCGCGCGCCTTCGGTTCAGCCGCCATGCACGCCGTTACCGGCATCGCCTGCCTGGGTGAGGATTCCGACCTCGACCTGCTGCTGACACCCGCCAGCCGGGTGGCTGCCGAACGCGCCCTCGACGCGCTGGGTGCGCTCGTCGCGCGCGGCAGCTGCCCGCGACTGGACGGCGAGATGGTGGACCGTCAGGGGCGCGCGGCCAGCTGGCGTGAGCTGCTCGGCAACACACGCCAGATCCTCTTCAAGCACATCGACCATGTCGGCATGACCACGCGCGAGGACTTCCTCGCCGGCTGCGAGGGGACGCCGGCATGAACTTCGCGCAGCGCATCGACAATGCCGCCTGGAACGCGCTGGTATTCGAGCTGACGCTGGCGCCCAAGCCGGGGCTGGTCACGCCGTTCTGCACAGGCAGCCACCGCGACATGGATCACCGCCACTTCAGCGCCAGCATCGAGGCGCTGGCCGGCTACTTCGGCGACTGCGCCCGGCTCGGTGCCAGCGGCGCCGCACTGCGCGAACTGCAGACGCGCGGCCTGATCGCCGAGGCTGCGATGTTTGCCGCCACCGGCGGCGTCAATACCCACAAGGGCGCGGTCTTCACGCTCGGCCTGCTCGCCGCGGCAACCGGCGTGCAGCATGCGCGCGGCGTCCTGCGGCCGGAGCAACTCGGCCATGTCGTCGCCGAGGAATGGGGCAACGCCCTGCTCGACGCGGCGGAAGTCGCCCCGTCCACCACCCATGGCCTGCACGTACGCCGCACGCTGGGCCTGCCGGGCGCTCGCGAGCAGGCCGGCAACGGCTTTCCGGTGCTGTTCGAAACCACCCTGCCCGCCCTGCGCGAGGGGCGGCAGCGTCTCGGCAACGATCCGCGGGCGCTGCTGCATGCGCTGATTGCAACCATTGCGGTGTTGCCCGACAGCAACCTCGCACACCGCGGCGGGCGCAGCGGACTGGAGTGGGCACGCATGGTCGCGGCCGACTTCATCGCCGCCGGCAGCGTCTTCGAAACGGGCGCCGAACGGCGCCTGCAGGCGCTGTGCGGCGCCTTCAAGCGGCGCTGGCTGAGCCCCGGCGGCAGCGCCGACCTGCTGGCCGCAGCGCTCTTCGTGCAGACACTCGCAACCGACCACTTCGTCGCCCACCCGGCCGAGGCGGCTACGGCATGAGCCTGTGCTGGCTGTGTCCCGGCCAGGGGAGCCAGACGCCGGAGATGCTGGCGCAACTGGCCGATGACGAACTGGCCGGCCCGCAACTGGCAGGGCTCTCGCGTCACGTTGCGGCCGACACGCTGGCGGTGGCCGACGACCCCACCCACTGCTTCGACAACCAACACGCCCAGCCGCTGATCGTGCTGTACGGCCTGAGCGTGGCCGAGACCCTGCGCGCCGCCGGCATCTCGCCGGCCGTGGTGGCCGGCTACAGCGTCGGCGAACTCACCGCCCACGCCGCCGCGCAAGGCATGACACCGGATACCGCCCTCACCCTGGCACGCCGCCGTGCCGCGTGCATGGACGCCGCCAGCCCGCGCGGACATGGGCTGCTGGCGGTGCGCGGCCTGCCGCTGGACGCCGTCCGCCAGCAGGCCATGGCGGCCGGCGCGGCGGTCTCCATCGTCAACGGTACCGACCACGTCGTGCTGGCCGGGCCGCATGCCGCGCTCGCCGCACTGGAATTGACGTTCACGGATCAGGGCGCGCACGTGGTACCGCTCGCGGTCAGCGTACCGGCCCATTCGCACTGGCTTGCGCAGGCCGTCGCACCGTTCCGCAGCGCGCTGGAAGCCGCCCCCTGGCAGCCTCATGCCGCCCCCGTGCCAAGCTGCATCGACGGCCGCGCGGTGCGCACCCGGGATGCCGCCATCGATGCCCTGTCGCGCCAGCTTGCCGAGCCGCTGGACTGGGCCCGTGTGCTCGATGTCGCGCGCGAACTCGGCGCCACCGTTTTCTTTGAACTCGGGCCGGGCGACAGCCTCACCCGCATGGTGCGCGAGCGCCATCCGGATCTGGAGGCGCGCGCCCTGTCCGACTTTGCCACCCTGCGCGGAGCCGCCGCCTGGCTTGCCCGCGCCATTCGCTGACCCCGGGCGCAACGTACGCCCGCACAACCGGAGAGACCCCATGACCCAGGCACGCATCGTCCAGATCACCGAAGGCGGCGCTCCCGACGTGATGAAGCTTGTCACCGTCGAGTTGCCCGCCCCCGCCGCCAACGAGGTGCAACTGCGCCAGACCGCCATCGGCTTCAACTTCATCGACACCTACCAGCGCAGCGGCTACTACCCGATCCCGATGCCGGGCGGCTTGGGCCATGAAGCGGCCGGCGTGGTCGAAGCCGTCGGTGCCGACGTCAAGGACCTGAAGGTCGGCGACCGCGTCGCCTACATGAACGCCGGGCTCGGCGCCTACGCCAGCCACCGCAACGTCGCCGCCGACAAGCTGGTGAAGCTGCCCGACGCGGTGTCCGATGAACAGGCCGCCTCGCTGATCTTCAAGGGCATGACCGCGCAGTATCTGGTGCGCCGCACGCATCGCGTGCAGCCGGGCGACATCGTACTGGTGCATGCCGCTGCGGGTGGCGTGGGCCAGATCCTCGTGCGCTGGGCCAAGGCACTGGGCGCCACGGTCATCGGCACCGCCGGTTCGCCGGCCAAGTGCCAGGCTGCGGTGGAAGCCGGCTGCGACGCAGCCATCGATTACTCGCACGCGGACTGGGTGCAACAGGTGATCAACGCTACCGGCGGCAAGAAGGCCCGCGTGGTATATGACTCGGTCGCGAAGACCACCTTCCTCGGCTCACTCGACTGCGCCGCGCCCTTCGGGCTGGTGGTCCTGTACGGCGCCGCCTCCGGCCCGGCGCCGGACATCCACCCGGAAATCCTCAACAAGAAGGGCTGCCTGTTCCTCACCCGCCCGTCGGTGTTCCCGCACAATGCCGACCCCGTGCGCTTCCGCGAGAACGCGGCGGAGCTGATGGACGCCATCGTCTCAGGCACGGTCACCGCACCGATCGGCGCACGCTTCGCGCTGAACGACATCGTCGCTGCCCACCAGGCCGCGGAAGCGCGCAGCTACAGCGGAGCGATGGTCATCGTGCCGTGATGCCCGCCGCTGGCGGGCACCGTTTTGGGGCGTAGACTGAAGTTATCGACTTCCCGGCCGATAACCCAGTCAAGGAGTGCGCCGGCCAGCAGGCCGGTGCCCCTCCACGCCATCCATGGAGTCACATGATGAAAATGCTGCTCGCCCCCGGAATTGCACTATGCAACCAGCTGGGTCACGGCCAGAAGTACGGCCTCATCACCGCACTGCTATTGCTCCCGATCGCCATCCTCGGCTACGAGGTCGTGCAGGACAACGGCTCGCTCTGGCTCAATGTCGCGGCGCTCGTCACCACCCTCATCGCGCTGTACCTGCTGGCCGCACTGGCGCATGTGCAGGGGGAGACGGCACAGGCCTTCTCCACCGCCATCGCACGCTTCGCCAAGGGTGACCTGTCGGCCCGCGTGAAGCTCGAAGGGCGCGACGAGATGGCGCGCGTGGCAAAGTCGTTCAACGAGATGGGCAAGGAAATCAAGCGCATGATCGCGCGCGTTTCCGGTCACGCCGAGGAAGTTGCGGGCGCTGCCGGCAAGCTGTCGACGCGCAGCGCAGAGGTGCGCTCGGGCAGCCACCAGCAGAGCGACGCCACCACCAGCGTGGCCGCCGCCATGCAGGAAATGACGCAAAGCGTCGCCCAGGTCTCCGGCCACGCTGCCGACACCGAAGCTGCCTCGGAAACCGCCTGTCGCCTGTCGGAAGAAGGCGAACGCGTGGTGCGCGAGGCCTCCACCGAAATGGAGCGCATCGCCCAGGCCTTCAGCCATTCAGCCGCGCAGATCAGCGAGCTGGGCGGGCGGACCGACGAGATCAGCAAGATCGTGCAGGTCATCCGCGACATCGCGGACCAGACCAACCTGCTGGCGCTCAACGCCGCCATCGAGGCCGCGCGCGCCGGCGAACAAGGCCGCGGTTTCGCGGTGGTCGCCGACGAGGTGCGCAAGCTCGCCGAACGCACCGGCAACGCCACCGCCGAGATCAGCGACATGATCGAGATGATCCAGCACAGCACGCAGTCTGTAGTCAGCGGCATGGAAGCCGGCGTCGGCCAGGTCTCGCACGGCGTGGAACTGGCCTCACGCGCCGGCGATTCGCTGGCGCACATCAACAAGGGCGCCCACGAAACCCTGCGCATGGTGCGCGACATCGCCGCCGCGGTGAAGGAACAGAGCACGGTCTCCAGCGACATCTCGGAGAGCGTCGAGCGCATTTCCAGCATGCTGCAGAGCGGCAGCGTGGCGGTGGATCACATGTCCGGCGAGGCCGAGCACCTTGACACCGTCGCCGCCAGCCTCAAGGAAGCCATCAGCCGCTTTTCCGGCGGCACCGCAAACGAAGCCGCGCAACTCGTCGAAAAGGCCGCCGCGCTCTACAGCAGCCGCGGTCAGCAGGCCGCCTTCGAGGCCTTCAACGACCCACACGGCGAATTCGTGCAGCGCGACCTGTACATCTTCGTGTACGACATGGAAGGCACCGTGCGCGCCCACGGCGGCAACCCCAAACTGATCGGTAACAACATGCGCGATGCCAAGGACGCCAAGGGCGCGCTGTTCGTGCAGGACCGCATCCGCATCGCCCAGAAGGCCGGCAGCGGCTGGCAGGACTACATGTTCAAGAACCCGGAGACCGGCGAGATCGAGGGCAAGACCTCGTTCATCCGGCGCGTGGACAACTACATCTTCGGTTGCGGGGTGTACAAGTAAGGTGCCGGTTCCGGAGCGGCACCGCTGCTGAATCACGGCCCGGGCTCAGACCCCGGGCTGTTTTTCTTACGTCAGGCCAAAGGGCCCCGTTCACGGATTCCGCACCGCAGCGTATCCTCACAGACGCAGGCTGCCGGCCGCAAAACGGCCCGTGGCGCGCTTTCGGAGGATGCTGCATGTCGATCGACTGGAAAGGCTACGACCCCTCGCCGTTTTACGACGAACTGATTGCCGCACGCGGCAAGCCGCGCCCCGCGGCGAAGATGCTCACCGACTACCTCGCCGGACTGGATGCGGACGAGATCCAGGCACGCAAGAAGGCTGCCGAACTGGCCATCGTGGAAATGGGCATCAGCTTCACGGTGTAC
>JAJLLM010000143.1:0-16363 GCA_033837965.1 Pseudazoarcus pumilus | reverse complement strand
GAACAGATACGCCATCACGTGACGGATCTGCTCTTCGGTCAGGATGCCGCCATAGCCGTTGCGCGGCATGTCGCTGCAGGCGTTGTAGGCCTTGGAGTTGTACAGCTTGCCCCAGGTGTACTTCACGATCTCGTCGGAGCGGCCGCGGATCTTGGCGTAGCCCTGCAGGTTGGGACCGATGGTGCCGTAGGACATCTCGGCCGGATCCAGACCGTGGCAGTTGTAGCAACCGCCACCGACGGCGGAATCCGGCTTGTCCGACCAGGTCAGGCCGCGACCGCTGAAAGCGATCTTGTAGCCCTCCTTCCAGTCACCGCCCTGCCAGTAGTTGCCGTCCGAAGGCCATTTGATGGTCTTCATCTCGGCCTCTTGCAGCTCACGCGCACGCGCGTCGCTCAGGGCATCCGGATTCGAGCAGGCCTTCTGGATATCGTCCTGCACCATGCGGTCCATGGTCGCCTGGCCGGTGGCCTTGAACGACTCCTGGATCATCTTCTGCATCTTGTCGCCGCCGTGGTTGTCGGCAAACGCCACTCCGGCACACAGCGCCAGCGGCGCAATCATCAGCATCTTCTTCATGGCCGTTCCTCCTCAGCGCTTGGCGGCAGGTGCGTTCATCTTGCCGCCGTTGGCCGTGCCGGCCATGTAGACGGACAGCGCAATGGTGACGTCCGAACCATAGATCGGCTCGGCCGTGCGCTGCTGACGGTAGCAGTCGTTCAGACGGTGCTGCATGGTCCAGAACTGCGAGTTCGACACGCGGTACGCCGGCCACGAACCCCAGCCTGCGGCAGCGCCTTCGTGCTTGGTCAGGTTGGGCAGGTCCTGCATGCGGATACGCTCACCGTCGCTGGCATGGCAGGTCGCGCAGGCAAAGTCCATCGGGCCCGAGCGATACCAGAAGGCCTGCTGACCGAGTTCGTACATCTCCTTCATCTTGGGATGTTCGAGATCGACCTTGATGGTGTCGCCGCGCGACTGACCGACGACGTACGCCACCAGTTCGGCAACCTTGCCGCGCTCACCCTGACGGAACTTGCCGTTGATGATTTCCGCGGACGGAATGCCCTGCAGCGTCTCGATACAGGTCATCAGGCGCGACTCCAGATCCTGCACACGACCGGTGTCCTGGAAGTAACGCGGCATCTGCGCATAGGCGCCTGCCACCACACCGGGGCCGAGGCCCAGGTCGCACTGCTCGAGCGTGGCGTTCTTGGGGCCACGCGGCGTGACCCACAGCTCCTCGCCGGCCATTTCATACAACTCGGCCGGGTTGCTGTCCTGAATCATCTGACGGTACTGCTCGAGTGCTGCGGCGGTATTGTCCGCAAAAGCTCCGGACGACCCCCCTGCGATCGCGGCGGCAACAGCCGCTGTGACTATGCTTTTTTTCATCGTCTCTCCTCCGGGTAAATACTGGCAATGCAGTGCAATGCCGCACGGTAACCGGGCTGCTTCGGCCGCGAACAGGATTCGCACGCCGCTGCCGGCCCGGCGCCGGCCAGGTTCAGCGGATCTGCACCTTGTCGGTACGCGACTCGCCCTTGTTGTCCTTCCAGCTCACTTCGACGGTATCGCCCGAGGCGCCACCCTTGAACTTGAACGACAGGTAGGGGTTGGTCGACACCGACGGGCCCATCTCGGCGTTGAGCACGACCTTGTCGTTGTGCTTGGCCGTCAGCTCGGTAATGTAGTGGGCCGGAATCGGCTGTCCGTCGCCACCGCGACGCTGACCGGTTTCCATCGGGTGCGACATCAGCACTCGAACTTCGGTGACGCCGTCCGCAGTGGCGGCGCGAATACGCATGGGTCCTGCCATGTTGATCTCCTTGTGTTCCTGAAATGCTTAGCCGCCGCAGCCGCCGAGGGTGACCTTGATTTCCTTCTTGGCCATGTAGTACTTGCCGTTCGCCTTCACGACGGCATACACGTCCGAGGTCTGGCCCATCTTGATGCGGGTCTGCACTTCACCCATGGTGCCTTCGGGCAGCATGAAGTTGGCCGCAACCATGTTGGGGTTCTTCTCGACCATGATCGACACCGACTCGGTACCCGGCAGCGCGCTGTTCACGCCCACCGGCACCACTGCGCCGTTCTCTGCGATGTCCGGCGCGACGATCTGCACCTGGTCGCTCGCTTCCGGCTTGCCGGCGCCGAGCGCAGCAAAGGCCTCGTCGATGGACTTGGCGTCGAACACCTTCTGGTCGCGCGCCAGCGCGCTACCCGGCTTGACCAGGCCCGCGGCAACCAGCATGCCGAAGATTCCCAGTCCGCCCCCGGTCTTGAGGGCATCCCTGCGTTGATGATTCATCCCGTCTCTCCTCTGAGTGAAACTCGATTTACTGCGCCTTGGCGCCTGACAACAACCACTTGACGATCGCCTCGACCTCTTCGTCCGTCACGTGGCCCTGCGGAGGCATGGGGACGGGTCCCCATACGCCCATTCCACCTTTCCGAATCTTCTCTGCGAGATACGCAGCCGCGTCGGAACGTTCGCGATGTTTGGCGACGACATCCTTGAAGCCCGGTCCGACAATGCGCTTGTCGACACCGTGGCAGGCCAGACAACCCTTGGCCTTGGCCGCCGCAAAACCCTTGCCGTCATCGGCCGGCGCCGCCGCCTCGGGCGCCGCTGCCGGTGCCACCGGGGGCTCGACCGTCTTCTGGCCACGCACCGGTCCGACTACCCGGTTCTGCTCGGCCAGGTTGCCGTGCGCGTCGCGCGCATGCTCGGGCAGGGCAGAAACCAGTTCGACCTTGTCCTTGCAGTTAGTCATGCAGGCGACGTTCTGTACATCAGGGATTCCCCCGTTGCCCATGCCGCCCTGCGATGCCGGCGCGCCCGGCCACATGCCGTGGTCGGTGGTCATGCCGTTGCGGTTGGGCATGCGCCCCTGCACCTCGCGCAGGGTCTGCTCGTTCAACTCGTAGTCGAAGGGGATCACTTCCGCCAGATTCAGCATGTAGGCCAGCAGCGCATACACATCATCATCCGACAGCGACTTCGGCGCGGTCCAAGGCATGGCGCGACGAATATAGTCGAACAAGGTCGTGATGGTAGGCACTTTCATCATCGTCGTGCGCTGCGGGAAGCCGCCTTCGGCCAGCGCGCGCACGCGGCCGGTCTTGATGTCTTCCTTCGTCGTACCGCCGACGAGCGGCGTGAACACCTCGTTGGACTCTCCGAAGATGCCGTGGCACGAGGCGCATTGGGCCTCCCACAGCACTTCACCATCGGCCGCCGTGCCCTTGCCGGCCGGCAGCCCCTTGAAGTCGGGACGCACGTCGATGTCCCAAGCCTGCACCTCGGCCGGCGTGGCCGTACGACCGATACCGGGATAACCCTCGAATGCGGCGGCGGAGGTCACTCCGGCCGCCAGCGACAGCGCGATGAGCGTTTTAGAGAACCTGGACATTGCCCACCTCACCCGATTCCGAAACCTTCCACGACTGGATGGCGTTGTTGTGATAGATCGAAGACGTGCCGCGCACCTTGCGCAGCTGGCCATAAGTCGGTTGCACGTAGCCGGTCTCGTCGACCGCACGCGACTGCAGGATGTAGGGCTTGCCGTCCCACACCCAGTCGCAGTTGAAGCGCGTCAGCGCCTTGCTCTGCACCGGGCCCTCGATACGCGCCGGCATCCAGTTGATGCCGCCGTCCACCGACACGTCGACACGCGTGACCTTGCCGCGGCCCGACCAGGCCAGGCCGGTGATATTGTGGAAACCCTTGTCGAGCAGGATCTGGCCGCCCGAGGGGCTGGTGATCACCGACTTGCACTCCTGGATCGAGGTGTACTGGCGGTGAAGACCGCCCGGCATCATGTCGACGTAGTGCACCGCCTCGTCCTTGGCGCCCCACGGCATGTCACCCACCTCGATGCGGCGCAGCCACTTCACCCAGCTCACGCCCTGCACGCCCGGCACGACCAGACGCAGCGGGTAGCCGTTTTCGGGGCGCATCATCTCGCCGTTCATGCCGTAGGCCACCAGCACCTCGCCGGACTCCACCATCTCCATCGGAATGGTGCGCGTCATCGACGAGCCGTCCGCGCCCTCGGCAAGGATGTAGCGGCCCTTCTTGTAGTCCGCGCCGCACATGTCGAGGATGAGCTTGAGCGGCACGCCGGTGAATTCCGAACAGGACAGCATGCCGTGGCTGTACTGCACCGTCGGCACCGCCACGTTGCCCCACTCCATGCCGGTGTTGGCACCGCACTCGATGAAGTGGATGCGCGACACCGAGGGCAGGCGCATCAGGTCGTCCATGGTGTAGACCGCCTCGGTCTTGACCATGCCGTTGATCATCAGGCGGTGACGGTTGGGATCGACGTCATGCCAGCCCTGGTGATGGCGCTCGAAGTGCAGGCCCGACGGCGTGATGATGCCGAACAGGCCCTGCAGCGGCGCAAAGCTCACGGACGAGCCCGGCACACGCGTCAGACCGGGGCTTTCACGGCGCACCAGGCCAGCCTCGTACTTCGACGGCATGCCGTAAGGGTTGGTCGCCACCGGCTGACCCAGCGTGGTGGACCATTCCGGCAGATTCAGGATCGCCGGATCACCGGCGGCCTTGCTGCCCGAGGCCATGGCGGCCGGCGCAGCCATGGCGGCACCGGCCGCGAGAAAGGCATTGCGCAGGAAATCCCGGCGCCCGGCCGCGACCTCCTTGATCTGCTCCCCGCTCAGGAAGTTTTCCGGGGCCGGGCGGATGCGGCCGGGCCGGAAGTCAGGGTGTGTCATTCGTTGCTTCTCCAGTGAAACGGATGGTTCATTCGGCCTTGCCGGCCAGTTCTTCTTCGAGACGGCGCAGGCTCGCGCGGCGCGGGTGATCGACGTCGCTGCGCGCGGCGATGGTCACGCACACGGTGCGGCACATGTCCTTGAAGTTGGCATCGCAGATCCAGTAAAAGACCTGGCTGCCTTCGCGGCGACGATCGACGATGCGCGCGCGATACAGCATGTTCAGATGGCGCGAGGTGTTGGCCTGGGTCAGCCCGGTGCGCTCGACGATATCGCTCACCGGCAGTTCGGCGTCACACAGGGAGTGCAGGATGCGCAGACGCGCAGGCTCGGACAGCAGGCCGAAGTAATCAGCAACGCTTTCAAAGACTTTCGCAAGCTCATCCATTTTATTTATCCTTACATGCGGCATGTTTATTCGACTATATGAGCATGCACTCATATGGTCAACAAAAAGTTCAGCGCGAGAAAGTTCTTTTTTTCGACAGTGCGGTGTAAGTTGCAGGTGCAACACTGAGCATCCCGTCGAACACTGCTGCCATCGCGGGATCGGACCGTTTCGAGCCATGCAGCAAGGAGGAGACACCCCCATGAAAGCCCGAACCCTCATCGCGGCAACCTGTCTGGTCGGCCTGTCCGGCCTGGCAGCCGCCGAATACCCCCACGCGGCGCGTGACCTTGCCGCGACCTGCGCCAACTGCCACGGCACCAATGGTAAGAGCGTCGGCGGTTCCGACGCGCTGGCCGGCGTCCCGGCCGCCAACATCCTGCAGAAACTGCAGGAATTCCGTGACGGCGACCGCCCGGCGACGATCATGCATCAGATCGCCAAGGGCTACACCGAAGAACAACTCAAGCTGGTCGCGGACTATTTCGCGGCGCAGAAGTAAGCGGGGGACACGAACATGGTCAATCGACGCAAGTTCCTGAAAACCGCCGGCGCCTTCACCGCCGGTACCGCGGCCTTCGGCACCGCCCAGGCCAACGACCTGCTGGAAGCCGGTCGCAACCTGCTGCGCGACCTCGGCAAGAAGGAAGAGCCCAAACCCGCCGCAGCGCCGGCCAGCAGCCCAGCTCCTGCCCCGGTCAAGGCCGGCGGGCATGTGGTGGTGGTCGGCGGCGGTTATGGTGGCGCCACCGCCGCAAAGTACATCCGCATGTGGAGCGACGGTTCGGTGAAGGTCACGCTGATCGAGCGCAACACGCAGTTCACCTCGTGCCCGATCTCCAACCTCGTCGTCGGCGGCCTCAAGCAACTCGAGGACATCACCGTCAGCTACGACAACCTGCGCAGCAAGTGGGGCGTGGAAGTCATCACCGACGAGGTCATCGGCATCGACCCCGCGCGCCGCCAGGTCCGTCTCGGCCGCGGCCCGACCCTGACCTACGACCGCATCGTGCTGTCGCCGGGCGTGGATTTCATGCCCGACCGCATCGCCGGACTGACCGGCAACGAGCACCTCGTCCCGCACGCCTGGAAAGCCGGCCCGCAGACCGTGCTGCTGCGTCGCCAGCTCGAAGCCATGCCGGATGGCGGTGTATACGCCCTGCACATCCCGCAGGCACCGTACCGCTGCCCGCCGGGACCGTACGAGCGCGCGTGCATGGTGGCCAACTACTTCAAGCAGCACAAACCCAAGTCGAAAGTGCTGATTCTCGACGCCAACCCGGACATCACCTCCAAGAAGGGGCTGTTCATGAAGGCCTGGGACGAGCACTACAAGGGCATGATCGAGTATCAGCCGAACAGCCGGCTGCTGTCGGTCAATGCTGCCGCGCGCACCGCCGAGCTGGAGTTCGGCAACGTCAAGGCCGATGTGCTCAACGTCGTGCCGCCGATGCGCGCAGGCCGTCTGGTGGACTTCCTCGGCATCGGTCTGGCCAATGACCGCTGGGTGGACGTGGATTTCCGTACGCTGGAGGTCAAGGGGCTGCCGGGCGTGCACGTGCTCGGCGACGCCACCCTGTCGGCGCCGGCCATGCCCAAGTCCGGTCACATGGCCAACCAGCACGCCAAGGTCGCAGCCGCAGCCATCATCGAGATGCAGGCGGGCCGCGCGCCGAATCCGTCGCCGGTGGTGATGAACACCTGCTACAGCTTCGTCGACAGCGAGAGCGTGGTGCACGTCGCATCGGTCCACCAATGGAACACCGAAAAGGGCACGCTGCTGGCCGTACCGGGTTCAGGTGGCGTCTCTGCGATGGCCAGCAAGCTCGAGGGCCGTCACGCGATGTCGTGGGCGCAGAACATCTGGGCCGACATGCTGGCCTGAGCGGTGTTCACGCCGTAATGCAAAGGGGCGCCGCGAGGCGCCCCTTTTTTGATGCTGCCCGGCACATCAGTCAAGCGAGCTGACGTAGACCGCCACGGCCTTGATCTCAAGCTCCGTCAGCTTGCCGGCGATCCCCGCCATGACCGGGTCTCCGCCTTCGGCGAAGGACTTCAGCCGGTTCTCGATGTAACGCGGAATCTGGCTCGCCAGGCGCGGCATCTGCGCACTGCCGTGCCCGTTCAGACCATGACAGCTGGCGCAGGCCGGCACGCCGGCGTACTCGTTGCCACGGGTGTAGATGAAGCGCCCGACCTCCAGCAGACCGGCGTCATCGGTGACCTGCCCGGTGGTCGGCTTGTTCTCGAAGAACACGCCCAGCGCCAGCATGTCCTGCTCGCTCAGGTCGCCGACCACGCCCTCCATCATGCTGCTCTTGCGTGTGCCACTCTTGAACGCCATCAATTGCCGCACGATGTACTGGTAATGCTGCCCGGCCAGACGCGGAAAGAGCTTGGTCGAACTCTCTCCGTTGGGGCCGTGGCACATGAAACAGCTATCCAGGTGAATGCGCTCGGCGCGCGCGAGATCCACCGCCGGCGGCTCGGCCGCCGATACCACCCCGGCTGCAGCAAATGCCGCCACAGCCATGCAGATACGCTTCGCGCTCATCGCTTCTCCTCATCACGCCCGATGTGGTCCGACCGCTCTGCGGCGATCTGCTGGCTGAACTCCGTCGGAAGCGTATCAGAAGATACTGATACAGAGGCAAGCACAAACTTACCAACCCAGTTCGAGGATCCAGGGTGAAGCGGGCTGCAACACGGCCGCGTGGATGTATGGCACGGTCGCCTCGGGTAGCGCGTCGCGCGCATGCCAGGCCAGCGCGTCACACTTGTCGGGCTCGGCAATGCGCGGCTCGCCCTGCCAGTGTGCGGCCCGCAGGAAGAAGTCGATGCGATTGCTGTCGGACTTGCGATGCACCGCGCCAAGCACCTGCAGCGCATCAGGCTGCAGCGCAATACCGAGCTCCTCGGCAGCCTCTCGGCAGGCCGTCTGCCGCAGCGACTCACCTGCCTCCACATGCCCGCCGGGCAGACTCCACAAACCGTCGAAGAAGCCGGTGCCGGCACGTCGCATGAGCAGGATGCGCCCCTCGCGTTCAAGCAGTACATGCACCCCGGTGGGGATGCCGTCGTGCCCGCCCATCAGGCCTTGCCGGTACTGCCGAAACCGCCCTCGCCGCGCTCGCTGGCGTCAAAGCTGTCGACGATGTTGAAGCCGACCTGCAACACCGGCACCACCACCAGCTGGGCGATGCGCTCCATCGGCTGGATGGTGAAGCTGGCGTGGCCGCGATTCCATACCGAGACGAAGATCTGGCCTTGGTAGTCCGAATCGATCAGCCCCACCAGGTTGCCCAGCACGATGCCGTGCTTGTGACCCAGGCCCGAACGCGGCAGCACCATCGCCGCCATGCCGGCATCAGCCAGGTGAATGGCAATGCCGCTCGGCACCAGCGAGGTTTCACCCGGATGCAGCTCGATCGGCGCGTCGATGCAGGCGCGCAGGTCGAGCCCGGCGGAACCGGCAGTGGCGTAGGCAGGCGGACTGGCGCGCAAGCGCGCGTCGAGGATGCGGACGTCGATCTGGGGCATGGCGGATTCCGTTCAGGCGCGCGCCGCAAGCATGGGCGCGAGGTGGTCGATGATCTGGCGGGCAATGGTGTCTTTCGGGGCACGCGGCAGCGGATGCGCGCCGGCCGCGTCGTACAGCGTGACCTGGTTGTCGTCGCCGCCCAGCCCGTCCTGCACCAGGTTGCCGACCACCAGGTCGAGTTTCTTGGCCACCCGCTTGCCCTCGGCGTAGCGGTCGAGCTCGCGGCTCTCGGCGGCAAAGCCGACGCACAGCGGCGCGTCTGCGCGCGCCGCGACCTCGGCGAGGATGTCCGGGTTGGGCACCAGCGTGACGCTGCGCGTCTCGCCCGACTTCTTGATCTTGTGCGCCTCAGGCGCCTCCGGCCGGTAGTCGGCTACCGCCGCGACGCCGATGAAGACATGCGCCCCCGGCAAGGCACCCAGTACCGCCTCGCGCATCTCCAGCGCACTGCGCACGTTCACGCGATGCACGCCGACCGGCGTCGGCAGGGCACTCGGTCCGGCCACCAGCACCACCTCGGCGCCCGCCCGCTGGCAGGCCTGCGCCAGCGCGAAACCCATCTTGCCGGAACTGGAATTGGTGATGCCGCGCACCGGATCGATGGCTTCGAAGGTCGGCCCGGCAGTGAGGACCACCTTGCGCCCGGCGAGCTGCTTGGGGCTGAAGAAGGCACACAGGTGCTCGAACAGCTCTTCGGCTTCGAGCATGCGCCCGAGGCCCACCTCACCGCAGGCCTGCTCCCCCGCCGCGGGACCGAGCAGAACGGCACCGTCCTCGCGCAACTGCGCGACATTGCGGCGCGTGGCCGGGTGCTCCCACATCTGGCGGTTCATGGCGGGCGCCACCAGCAGCGGGCAGTCGCGCGCCAGACACAGCGTGGTGAGCAAATCGTCGGCTCGCCCCTGCACCAGCTTGGCCATGACGTCGGCGGTGGCCGGTGCAATCAGGATGGCGTCGGCCTCGCGCGACAGGTCGATGTGCGCCATGTTGTTGTTCATGCGCGGATCCCACAGGTCGGACCACACCGGATTGCCCGACAGCGCCTGAAAGGTCACCGCGGTGACAAAGCGCGCGCCGCCTTCGGTGAGGACCACGTGCACGTCGGCACCGGACCTGACCAGCAGACGCACCAGTTCCGCCGCCTTGTAGGCCGCCACGCCACCGGTCACGCCCAGCACGATCCTGCGTCCTGCGAGCTCACTCATGTCAGATGCATTACCATTCAAACGTCATCAAAACGGAGTCGCACCATGGCGATCACCGACTGGCCCGAAGACGAGCGGCCGCGCGAGAAGCTGCTCGCACGCGGCGCCGCGACGCTGTCCGACGCCGAGTTGCTGGCGGTCTTCCTGCGCGTCGGCATGCGCGGCAAGAGCGCGGTGGACCTCGCACGCGAGTTGATCACGCGCTTCGGCTCACTGACCCGGCTATGTGCCGCCTCGGCTGCCGAATTCGCTGCCGTCCCGGGCATGGGAACGGCCAAGTATGCCCAACTGCAGGCAGTCATGGAACTGGCGCGGCGCGCGCTGGCCGAGCAGATGGCAGATCGCGCACTGTTCGATTCGCCGCGCGCGGTGCGCGACTGGCTGCGCCTGAAGATCGGCACGCTGCCGCACGAAGTCTTCATGGTGCTGCTGCTCGACGCGCGCAACAGCCTGATCGCGGCCGTCGAACTGTTCCGCGGAACGCTGACACAGACCTCCGTGTATCCGAGGGAAGTGGTGAAGCTTGCGCTGGCGCACAACGCCGGCGCGGTGGTCTTCGCCCATAACCACCCCTCGGGCGCACGCGAACCGAGCACCGCCGACGAGACACTGACGCGCAACCTCAAGCACGCGCTCGATCTGGTCGACGTGCGCGTGCTCGATCACTTCGTTGTCACCGCACATGCCGATCCGGTGTCGTTTGCCGAACGCGGGCTGTTGTAGCGCGGCCTACTCCGCCACCAGCTCGACGGTCTCGCCGCTGAGCGAGACTTTCTGCCCGACGCGCAGCTTGGCACGCTTGCGCGACTCCACCTTGCCGTCGACACACACCTGACCGGCCTCGACCGCAGCGTGCGCCTCGCCCCCGCTCCCCACCAGCCCGGCGGCCTTGAGCAGTTGATCGAGCTGGATGTGTTCGCCCCGCACTGCGAATGTCACCTTCACCTTGTCGTCCCCTTTAGAATTTCGCGCATGAGCCTACACCACTCGGGCACCCTGCCCGATCTCGCCGACATCGACACCGCCATCGCGCGGGCAACAGCCAGTGGCGCGCTGCACGGCATCCGCACCGAACAGGTTTTCATCGACGACTGCGGCATCCGCTTCCTGGTGCGCTGGGCGTCCACGCTGGCGCGCAAGGATGCCGCGCGCAAACCGGCTGCCGACAGCCCCCCGGCCAATCCCTTCCTGCCTCCCGAAACCGCCCTCACCCTTGGCGCGGCGGGGTCCGGACATCTGCTCGTGCTGAACAAGTTTCCGGTGATCGCACGCCACCTGCTGATCATCACGCGCACATTCGAGGAACAACAGGCCCCGCTGACGCGCGGCGATTTCGACGCCCTCGCCTCCGTCATGCAGTCGCTGGGCGGGCTCGGTTTCTACAACGGCGGCGCCGACGCCGGAGCCAGTCAGCGTCACAAGCACCTGCAGTGGATTCCCGAATCGCCGCAGAGTGACTGCCTGCGCAGCATGAGTGCAGCCCTGCCGACCGACGGCGCCACGCTGCAGGTGCTCACGCACCCTCTGCTGCACTGGCGTCATGCCTTCGTCCGCCTCGACCGCCAGCCCGACGGCACACTGCTGGCCGAGGCCTTTGCACGCGGCGCGGCCCACTGCCACCTGAATCCGCAAGAAGGCCGGATGCCGCCCTACAACTTCCTCGCCAACGACGAATGGATGCTGGTCGTACCACGCAGCCACGAGCGCTGCGAGGGCATCTCGATCAACGCGCTGGGCTTTGCCGGCTCGATGTTCGTGCGCGACCCGTCGCAGATCGAGACGGTGCGCAGGCTCGGCCCGCTCAACATGCTGCAGGCCGTGGCGACCCGCTGAGCGCGGGACCGCCTAGGCCGCGTGCGGCAGATCAAACACCGGCAACGGCGGCAGGCCGATGGTGGCGCGCAGCTCGTCGCACTTGGGGTTGGGCGTGCCGTCGTCGAAGTACACCGGAAATTCGCGACACGGCGTGGGTCGGTTCTCGTAGATGGTGCAGGCCACACTCCGGCCGACTTCACCGGACAAGGCACTGCAGCGGCGCGGCACGCTGTTGCTGCCCTGCATGCAGCGCATGTGGTCGTTGAGCTTTTCGGTCATGTGGGCCGGCACGAAACCGCCCGGCGCATCATCGCCCTCGGCCCAGTAGAACGAAATACGGAAATGCGTGCAGCAGATGCCGCAGGTCATGCAGGGGTTGTAGTCACTCATGTCCGACACACTCAGAAGTCGCGCGGATTCCGCATGTGGGGCGGAACCACCGGATCGACGACGTCTGCCGGAATGGCGCTGAAGACTTGAAGGGACGGGATCGCGGCGCGCGAATTCTAGCTGTTCGGCCATTGGCCGCAAGAAATTTTTATGCGCCGGATCAGATAGTTGCGGACAAATGCATTTAACGCGCCAGCGGTGCCAGACCATGACGGCGGCGCGCATCATCGCAGCCCGCCTCACCGATGCCGAGCGCGGCATACGGCGCGAAATCCCGGCAGGGACCGGGGCGGGAGGCGTAGATGGTGCAACGCACCGCAACCCCCACCTCGCCCTCCAGCGCATGGCAACGCGGTGCCGCGCTGTCGGTGCCGCGCATGCGCCAGATCCGCGCGGTTACCGGCACGGCCAGCGCATCGGGCACCCCGCCGGGGGTCTGGCTGGCGAGTTCCGAGACATGGAAATCCACGCGCAAACCCGCACAGCAGGCACCACAGGTACTGCAGTATTCACTCATGTCAGACGTTGGCGCCGCAACACTTCTTGAATTTCTTGCCGCTGCCACAGGGACACTGCTCGTTGCGTCCGGGGGCCGTCGCGGTGGCGACGGACATCTCGGTGGCGACCGGCTCGGGTTGGGCGAGCTCGAGGTCGAGCCAGCGCGCGCGGATCTCCGTCACCGCCTCACGTGCATCGTTGAGCCATTCGAGGCGGGTGCTGTCGGGCACTTCGTCGTCGGCCGACTCCCAGGGCCGGATGACGGACTGCAGGGTCTCGGTGACGATCTCGGCATCCTGATGCGGCACGCTGCCGGCCCAGTCGGTCGGCCACAGTTCCAGCCCCTGCAGGAAGCCCTCGATCCACTCCTCGCCCACCGCCAGATCGTCCACGGTGGAGCCGGCATAGCAGAAGGGCTCCCAGCCATCGGGCGCACCAACGGTCGTGAGCAGTTCGTTGTAGTAGCGCAGCACCAGCCGGATGGCCTGCTGCATGCCACTGCCCGAGGCAAACGAAGCATCCTCGTGCGCGCTCCACACCGCCGGCATCCAGTCGGCCGCTTCCAGCGGCAGCGGCGAGATGACCACCGCCGCGAGGTAGCCATCGAGCATCTCGAGATTCATGCAGTCATCGGGGACTGCATCCGAGGTCAGGATTTCCTCAAGGGCATCGAACTCGTCGTCGCTCAGTTCGTGCGGATTCGGGGTCTCGTCTGTCATCGGCATTCTCCGTGGCTGGCCCGAGACTGCGCCATTGACGCCCAAAGCGCAAGCGGGGCGGCGGCTTCCGGCGGGCCGGGCGGCACGGCAACCCGGTAGAGCGGCTGCCCCGAATCGCGATACTTGCGCTCGAACGGAGTCAGCGGCACCTCGGCCACGAAGTGCTCGACGCCCACGGGCCGCCCCAGCGCGTATCCAGCGGCCCGGGCGAACTCCTCGGCGTACACCCCCCAGTTGCTGCGGCATTCGAGTTCGCCGCCAAGCGCCAGCACCCACGGAAACACCGGGTGGGCATGCCAGCGCCGCCCGAGGTGACCGATCTTCGGCCAGGGGTTGGGGTACAGCACGTAATGCCGCGCCAGACGCAGCCCGGCATCAAACAGCAAGCGCCAGTAGTCCACCAGATCGGCGCGCACGAATGCCATGTTCTGTGGCCACATCGACTGCGGATAGGGCTTGCGACGCGACAGCCGGTCCTCTGACTGATCCACGCCGAGGACGAAGTGATCGGGGTGGCTGCGTGCCAGTTCGATGGTGCTGTGCCCGACACCGCAGCCGGCATCGAGAATCAGCGGCCGGCGTCCGTCCCAGGCATCGAGACTGCGCTCGAAGGCCTCCTGGTTGTAGGGCGCCACCGGCTTGCGGAAGGGCTCGCTCAGATGACGCCCGACACAGGTCTCCAGTCGGTCATGCACCGCCTGCTGGGCGCTCAGCGGAATGCGGGAGTTGGCATAGGACATCAGGCGGTTCTCGTTTGCGCTTCGGGCAGCCCGGCATTATCGCTTGCTTTGCCTCAGAAGTTGATTGATAATGCGCGACTTCTCGCAATCAGGCCGGCCACATCCGCCTGCCGCTCGACCCCAAGGATTTCACGATGAAAGCCGACATCCACCCGACGTACGCCGACGTGCAGGTCAATTGCTCCTGCGGCGAAACCTTCACCACGCGCTCGACCATCGGCAAACCGACGATCCACGTCGAAGTCTGCTCGGCCTGCCATCCGTTCTACACCGGCAAGCAGAAGATCGTCGACACCGCCGGCCGCGTTGAGCGCTTCCGTCAGAAGTACGGCAACGTGCAGCGTCTCGGCTGATCCACGCGCCAGACTCACGCAGAAGGGGCAGCTCAGGCTGCCCCTTTTGTTTTGCCTGCGACACACCGGCTTACGCTACAGCCGGATAACCATGGCAAATGAGAACACGCCGGTCACGCCAACATCGCTAGAATCGGGTTTTCACCGCACACGTCACGACGCTCATCGATGCTCGACCGGTCTCAGCCACGCTCCGCGCTTGAACGCCAACTCTACGGCGCCACCGGTCTGACCCTGCTTGTACTGGTCTATCTGCTGCCGGGCGCCATCGGCCATGACCCCTGGCGCGGAGCGGACATCGAGCACTTCGCCACGGTACACGCGCTGCTGCAGGGCGAATGGCTGCTACTGCCGACCGTGGCCGGCGAGCCAGTGCAGGGCTTCGGCCCTTTCCATTACTGGCTGTCGGCATTGTTCGCGACGGTGCTGGGCTGGCTGATTCCGGTACACGACGCCGCACGCCTTGCCACGCCGTTCGCCGCCGCCATGGCCACGCTGTGGATCACGCGCACCGCGGCACGACTGTACGGTCGCCACACCCGCGCCGCAGCGGCCCTGCTGACCATCGGCACCCTCGGCCTGGCCGTGCATGTGCACGAAAACCAGCCGATGATCACCCTCATGGCGCTGCAGGGCATGACGCTCGCCGGCCTGGCGCTGATTCCCACCCAACCCTTGAAAGGCAGCATCCAGGCCGGACTCGGAGTCGCACTGGCCTTCCTCACGGCCGGCTTTGCCGGCGTCCTGCTGACGCTGCCGCTGCTGGCACTGGTGGCCGTAGCGGTGCCGGAAGTCCGCACGCCGCGCGCCAGCGGCGCCCTCATCGTCGGCCTCAGCATTGCCGTCGGCGGCAGCGCCCTGTGGCCGATCGCACTGGGCGCCACCCAGGCAGAACTGCTCGACCTGTGGTGGCTGCGCGCCTGGACCGATTTCGCCGGCGATCCGATGAGCCGGGGCGATCTGCCGCGACTCGCCGAAATGCTCGGCTGGTTCACCTGGCCACTGTGGCCCATTGCACTGTGGGCCTTGTGGCGGGCGCGCCGCCAGCTTGCACGCCTGCAGTGGCTGCTGCCACTGGTCGCAGCGGCAGTCGCGGTGAGCTGGATCATGCTCGGTGGCAGCCTGAGCGCCGAGGCCATGCTGCCGGCCGTTCCCGCACTCACCCTGCTCGCAGCCGGCGGCGTGCCGACCATGCGCCGCGGCGCGGCCAATGCCTTCGACTGGTTTGCGCTGATGACCTTCGGGCTGTTCGCGCTGCTGGTCTGGCTGGCCTGGACCGCACAGATCCACGAGTGGCCCCCGGGACTGGCACGCAGCCTGGCGCGCATGGCACCGGACTTCGTGCCGAGCGGAACCGGCCTGCAGGCCACCATCGGCGTCATCATCATGCTGCTGTGGGCAGTACTGGTGTGGCGGCTACCGCGCAGCGCCGACCGCTCCTCGACCAACTGGGCACTGGGCATGACCATGCTGTGGTGCCTGATGGTGACCCTGCTGATGCCCTGGGTGGACTACACGCGCAACTACCGCCCGATGGCCGAATCGCTGAAACTGGCGCTGAGTCAGGAACAGGCCGCGTGCATCGCCACGACACATCTGGGCACCACTCAGCGCGCCGTGCTGGATTACTACCTCGACCTGCGACCGCTCAAGACGCGCGACAATGAAACCCATTGCCGCTACCTGCTGGTGCATGACGACGAGGTGATCGCCGCGCCGTCGCCAGAATGGCTGCCGGTGTGGCGTCATCGCCATGCCGGCGGCAAACGACTCGAAGTGTTCACCCTCTACCGCCGTGACTGAACGCTACGCCCCTCCTTCTGCCCTGCCGGCCTGGGCCGCATTGCAGGCGCACGCCGAGCGCCTCGCCGGCATCCGCATCACGACGCTGTTCGAGCGCGACGCTGAGCGTCCGCAACGCTTCACGCTCGAACACGACGGCTTGCTGGCGGACTTCTCCAAGCAACGCCT
>JAJLLM010000142.1:0-6236 GCA_033837965.1 Pseudazoarcus pumilus | reverse complement strand
CCGTACACGTTGGCATAGCGTACCGGCGGCGCGGCCGAGGCGAGGTACACCTTGCGGGCACCGGCCTCACGCGCCATGGTCACGATCTCGCGACTGGTGGTGCCGCGCACGATGGAATCGTCCACCAGCAGCACGTTCTTGCCCGCGAACTCCTGCGGGATGGTGTTGAGCTTCTGGCGCACCGACTTCCGCCGCACGGCCTGCCCCGGCATGATGAAGGTGCGACCGATATAGCGGTTCTTGACGAAGCCTTCGCGATACGGGAGGCCGAGCTGGCTGGCCATTTCCATGGCGGCCGGACGGCTCGAATCCGGGATGGGGATAACCACGTCGATATCGACATTGGGCAGCGCGCGCTGCAGCTTGCGCGCGAGGAATTCACCCATCTTCACGCGCGACTCATACACCGAGATGCCGTCGATGATGGAATCCGGGCGTGCCAGATAGACGAACTCGAACATGCACGGCGCCTGCACGGTGTGCTGCGCGCACTGGCGACTCTTGAAGTTGCCGTCGAGGTCGATCAGCACCGCCTCGCCCGGCGCCACGTCACGCACCGTGCGGTAACCCGTGACGTCGATGGCGACCGACTCCGAGGCCACCATCCATTCGGTGCCCTCAGCTACATCGCAACGCCCCACCACCAGCGGACGGATGCCGTGGGGGTCACGGAAGGCCAGCAGGCCGTAGCCGGAAATCATCACCACAGCAGCGTAGGCGCCACGGCAACGACGGTGCACGTTGGCCACGGCGCGGAACACTGCCTCGTCATCCAGCTTGAAGCCGTTGGCGGCAGCCTGCAGCTCGTGGGCCAGTACGTTGAGCAACACCTCGGAATCCGAATTGGTGTTGATGTGACGCAGGTCCGACAGGAACAGCTCGCGCTTGAGCTCTTCCGCGTTGGTCAGGTTGCCGTTGTGCGCCAGCAGCAGACCGAACGGCGAGTTGACGTAGAACGGCTGCGCCTCGGCCGGATTACAGGCCGAACCGGCGGTCGGGTATCGCACATGACCGATGCCCCAGTCACCCACCAGGTTGCGCATGTTGCGCGTGCGGAAGGCATCACGCACCAGGCCCGGCCCCTTGTGCATGTAGAACTTGCCACCGTCGGAGGTGGCAATGCCGGCCGCGTCCTGGCCGCGGTGCTGCAGCACCATCAGACCGTCATACAGCAACTGGTTGACCGGCGACTTCGCGACGACCCCTAAGATTCCGCACATGGAGCAAACACCTATCTGAACCGAATTCTCTCGGCGACTACATCCGGCAACCACGGCTTGGAAGCAATGACGGCCGTCTCGAGCGGCGGCGCGAACAGCGAATTCACCCACCAGGGTTCCTTCGCCATGCCGAGCATGCCACCCACCAACACCAGCACAAACGCAATCGCCAGACCCCTGGCAATCCCGAAAAACGTTCCGAACATGCGGTCCGCAGGCCCCAGCCCGGCCGCCCGCAACAACTCGCGCAGGAGGAAGCGCAGCACCGCCGCGAGCAATAGTACGCCGATGAAAATCAATGCGAAACCAGCCACTTGGCGCCAGGCCGGCTCGGCAATCTGGCCCTCCAGCATGCCGGCAACGTCAGCTGCATACAGCCAGGCCGCCCCCAAGGCCACCACCCAGGCAAGCAGTGCCACGATTTCGCTGACCAGCCCGCGCCACAGACCGACCAGCGCGGACAGCACGACGATTGCCAACAGGACGTAATCAAGAACCGTCATCAGCGCTCAGCGTGTCGTCACGACGCCATCGAAGGATGCGCTGCGCAGGCGCACGATCATGGCCTCGGCTTCGGCCCGCGAAGGGAACGGGCCCATGCGGACCCGACTAACGCCACCGGCGCTCTCGACAAAACTGGCAAAGCCCTTGGCCGCCAGATCCATCTGCCGAGTACGGGCCTTGGTTTCATCGCTGAAAGCGCCGATCTGCACGAGGAACTGCACGTCGGCCTCTTGCGGAACGGCACGCCCTTCGAGAATTGCACGGGCACGGCGCGCCTCGGCACTTTCCTCTGGCGCGGTCTCGGCAGCGGAAGCAGGCTTAGGGGGGGCCTCAGGCGCCGGAGCGGGCTTGGGGGGCGCTGCCGGCTGGGGCGCAGGTTCCGGCTTCGGCAAAGGCTTTGGCGCAGGCGCGCTTGGTTCAGGCTTGGGCGACGCAACCGGGGCTGGCTGTACAGGCGCTGCGGGAAGTGGCTCAACCACGGCCGGCGCGGCGAGTTCGGCGGGCGCCTCTGCCACTGGCTCGGCGATGGCTTCGCGGGGCTCGATCGGACGCGCGTCCACAGTGCGTTCGGGAATGGTGACCTGGATGTCGCTGACAGGCGGAACCGGCTCGCCGTCCATCACCATCGGCAGCACGATGGCGGCAATCAGCGCGAGCGCAGCGGCACCTACCAGTCGGCGGCGCGAGCGTTTCTTGAGTTCGAGGTTGTCGTTATCGGACACGCGGAACACCCGCCTCAGGGCACTCGATGACGGCCATGACGCCGGATACGGTCATGAAGGAGCCGAAGGTCGCAATTCTATCATTCTCACCGGCACTTTTCCGCGCTGCACGATAGGCCTCGGCAGGGCTGTCGAAACACAGCATCTCGCCCTGTGCGCCGCCCTGCCGCGCACGCTCGGCAAGCACCTGCGCCGACAATCCGCGCGGCCCTTCCAGCGTGCACAGATACCAGCGGTCGATACGATCACGCAGAAGCTCGACCACGCCCTCGACATCCTTGTCGGCGTACATACCGAACACCGCAAGGGTCTGCGGGAAGAAGCCCATGCTGAACAGGTTTTCTGCGAGCACTCCGGCGGCCTGCACATTGTGCGCAACATCCAGCACCACCGCCGGTCGCCCCGGCAGGACCTGAAAACGCCCCGGCAGTTCGACATGCAGAAAGCCTTCGCGCACGGCCTGCATGGCCACCGGCAGTTCCCCCCGCAGACAGTCGAGCGCGGTGAGCACTGCCGCGGCGTTCAGCAACTGATTGGCGCCGCGCAAAGCCGGATAGCCCAGACCGCCCCGCCGTACGCGGCTTTCCTGCGCGGACCCGGGTTGTTCCAGGCGCCACCACGACCATTGCTGACGATCACCGGCAAAACCGAAATCGCGTCCGCTCACCCACAACTGCGCGCCGATCACGCTGGCATGCAGCAACAGTGAGGCTGGGGGCTGCGGGTCGCCACAGATTGCGGGCCGCCCGGCGCGAAAGATGCCGGCCTTCTCGAAGCCGATCTGCTCGCGGGTGTCGCCCAGATACTCCTGATGATCCATGGCCACGCCGGTAACGATGGCGCAGTCCGGCTCGATGGCATTGACCGCATCGAGACGCCCGCCCAGGCCGACCTCCAGGATGGCTACATCCACGTTCTCACGGCACAGCAGCCACCAGGCGGCCAGGGTGCCGTGTTCGAAATAGGTCAGGGAAACGTCGCCACGGGCCGCTTCGACCGCGTCGAAGGCCTCGACCAGCGCCTGATCGGAAGCTTCGCGCCCGTCGATGCGCACGCGCTCGTTGTAGCGCAGCAGATGCGGCGAGGAATACAGGCCGGTGCGATAGCCGGCAGCGCGCAGGATGGCTTCCAGCATGGCGCAGGTCGAACCCTTGCCATTGGTGCCACCTACCGTGATGATGCGCGGCCGTGACGCACAGTGCATGCCCTGCAGCACCGTGGCCACGCGCTCCAGACCCAACTGGATGGTCTGCGTGTGGCGCGATTCGAGCAGCCCGAGCCAGTCGTCGAGCGTGCCGGGATGATTCATGCAGCGACCGCCCGTCAGGCCTCCAGCGCCGGCCGACGCTGCAGCAGCGCAATGACGCGGGCCAGCTCGGTGCGCATCTCGCGGCGATCGACGATCATGTCGATGGCGCCCTTTTCCAGCAGAAACTCGGAGCGCTGGAAGCCTTCCGGCAAGGTCTCGCGCACGGTCTGTTCGATCACGCGCGGCCCGGCGAAACCGATCAAGGCGCCCGGTTCTGCGATGACGACATCGCCCATGAAGGCGAAACTGGCCGACACGCCACCCATGGTGGGGTCGGTCAGAACCGTGATGAAGGGCAGACGGCGGCGCGACAGCCGCGTCAGGCCGGCATTGGTCTTGGCCATCTGCATCAGCGAGAACAGGCTCTCCTGCATGCGCGCACCGCCCGATGCAGTGATGCAGATGAACGGGGCACGCAGCTCCTCGGCCGCCCGCACACCGCGCATGAAGCGCTCACCCACCACCGAGCCCATGGAACCGCCCATGAACTCGAACTCGAAGCAGGCGACCACCACCGGCAAACCGTGAATCGTGCCGCGCATGACGACCAGCGCGTCGTCCTCGCCGGTGTCCTTGGTCGCGCCCGAGAGGCGCTCGGTGTACTTGCGCGAATCCTTGAACTTGAGCGGATCGACCGGCGTCACCGACATGCCCACATCGCTGCGACCTTCGGCGTCGAGCAGCTTGTCGAGGCGATCACGTGCGCGGATGCGCTGATGGTGACCGCACTTCGGGCAGACCGAATGATTGCTGTCGAGGTCGGCACGATAGAGCACGGCCTCGCAGGCCGTGCATTTGCTCCACAGGCCTTCCGGGATCGATTTCTTGGCAACACCACCCTTGTTGATGCGGGGCGGAAGCAGCTTGGTCAACCAGCTCATTGGGCTACCTTTTCAAGTGCGTCGAGCGCGTCGCGCAGACCACGCACCAGCGTGGTGACACGGGCGGCGACTTCTTCGACGGGACTGTTTTCGATCTCTTCGATGATGCGGCTGCCGACCACCACGGCATCGGCAAACTCGCCGACGCGGCGCGCCGATTCGGCATCGCGGATGCCGAAACCGACCCCGATGGGCAAGCCGACACGGTCACGGATGCGCGCCACACGATCGCGCACTTCGTCGAAATTCACGGCGCCCACGCCGGTCACGCCTTTCAGCGACACATAGTAGATGTAACCGCTACCGGCGTCGGCGACGTCACTGAAGCGCTGCTCGGAGGACGTCGGCGCCAGCAGGAAGACCGGATCCAGGCCGGCTTCGCGCACCGTCACGGCAAATTCGCGGCATTCCTCGGGCGGGTAATCGACTACCAGCACGCCGTCCACATCCGCCGCCTTCGCACGCTCGACGAAGGTCGGTACGCCCATCGCCTCGATGGGATTGGCGTAGCCCATCAGGACCACTGGCGTACGGGTATCGGTCTGGCGGAACTCGCGGACGATGTCAAAGACCTTCCGCAGGCTCATGCCACGTGCGAGCGCCCGCTCGGAGGCACGCTGGATGGTCGGGCCATCCGCCATCGGATCGGAGAACGGGACGCCCAGTTCGATGATGTCAGCACCACCGGCCACCAGCGCATGCATCAAGGGCACCGTCTGCTCGGCCGCAGGATCGCCGGCGGTAATGAACGGAATCAGCGCACGCCGCCCGTTCTTCTTCAACTCGTTGAATACGTTCTGGATTCTCGACATGGTCTGGAAAAATGAACGGGCCGCGAACGGCCCGATGAAATCAGAGGGTCATGCCCGAACGCTCGGCGACAGTGTGCATGTCCTTGTCGCCTCGGCCGGAGAGGTTGACCAGCAGGATCTTGTCGGCATCAAGCGTGGGCGCCAGCTTCATCGCATAGGCGATGGCGTGCGAGCTCTCGAGCGCCGGGATGATGCCCTCGACGCGGCACAGCGTATGGAAGGCATCGAGCGCTTCTGCGTCAGTGATACCGACGTACTCGGCGCGCTGACTGTCCTTCAGCCAGGCGTGCTCGGGACCGACGCCGGGGTAGTCCAGGCCGGCCGAGATCGAATGCGTCTCGATGATCTGGCCGTCCTCGTTCTGCAGCAGGTACGTGCGGTTGCCGTGCAGCACACCCGGCCGACCGGCCGACAGACTGGCTGAGTGACGACCGGTGTCGATGCCGTCACCGGCTGCTTCAGCACCGACCAGACGCACGGAAGGCACGTCGAGGTAGGGATGGAAGATACCCATCGCGTTGGAACCGCCGCCAACGCAGGCAATGACGTAGTCGGGATGGCGTCCAGTCAGTTCCGGCACCTGAACGAGGCATTCCTTGCCGACCACCGAATTGAAGTCGCGCACCAACATCGGATACGGGTGCGGTCCCGCCACCGTGCCGATGATGTAGAAGGTGTTCTCGACGTTGGTGACCCAGTCGCGCATCGCTTCATTGAGCGCATCCTTGAGCGTGCGCGAGCCGGACTCGACCGGCACCACGGTGGCACCAAGCAGCTTCATGCGATAG
>JAJLLM010000141.1:0-4143 GCA_033837965.1 Pseudazoarcus pumilus | reverse complement strand
GCGACCAAGCTGATGAAGGAAGTCGGCATGGAAGCGCCGGCCTCGACCAGCAAGCTCTTCTCGGTCATGGGCAAGCCCTTCGACCCGACCAAGCCGAAGGAATACGTGGATTCCTTCGCCATCAAGAGGAGCTGAGCGATGAAAGCCCGTCCCTGGCTCGCGCCCTTCCTGTCGGTTGTGTTCCTCGCTATCTTCATCGGCCTGTGGCATCTGGCCACGGTGAAATCGGCCGGCGAAGTGGTGGTCGATCCTGAGTACGCCGCGCTCATCGGCGCGGCGGCGGCAACCGGTGGCCAGTCGGCCATGCCGGGGCCGGGTGATGTCGGTGCCAAGTTGTGGGAACACATCTCCGACCCGTTCTACGACCGTGGCACCAACGACAAGGGCATCGGTATCCAGCTCGCGCATTCGGTCGCGCGGGTAGCCATCGGCTTCGGCCTCGCGGCGCTGGTCGCGGTGCCGCTCGGCTTCCTGATCGGCATGTCGCCGCTGGTGTACAAGGCGCTCGACCCGTTCATCCAGATCCTCAAGCCGATCTCGCCGCTGGCCTGGATGCCGCTGGCCCTCTACACCATCAAGGATTCCAACATCTCCGCGGTGTTCGTGATCTTCGTGTGTTCGCTGTGGCCGATGCTCATCAACACCGCCTTCGGCGTGGCCTCGGTGCGCAAGGACTGGGTGAACGTGGCGCGCACGCTGGAAGTGAGCCGCATGCGCACCGCCTTCCAGGTCATCCTGCCGGCCGCAGCGCCCACCATCATGACCGGCATGCGCATCTCCGTCGGCATCGCCTGGCTGGTCATCGTGGCGGCCGAGATGCTCGTCGGCGGCACCGGTATCGGCTACTTCGTGTGGAACGAGTGGAACAACCTGTCGATCGCCAACATCATCACCGCGATCCTGTTCATCGGCCTGATCGGCATGCTGCTCGACCTCACGCTGGCGCGCCTGGCGCGCGCCGTCACCTATCGGGAGTAAGTGATATGTCCCAACCCTTCCTCAAGGTCGAAGGCCTCGCCAAGCAGTTTCCCGGCGTGACGGTGTTCGAGAACATCCACTTCGGCATCGAAAAGGGCGAGTTCGCCTGCATCATCGGCCACTCCGGCTGCGGCAAGACCACCATCCTCAACGTGCTGGCTGGCCTGGACGAAGCCAGCGGCGGTGCCGTCATCATGGACGGCAAGGAGATCGGCGGCCCCTCGCTGGACCGCGGCGTGGTGTTCCAGGGTCATGCCCTGCTGCCGTGGCTGTCCGCGCTGAAGAATGTGGAGTTCGGCGTGCGCTCGCGCTGGCCGGGCTGGAGCGCCAAAGAGGTGCACGACCACAGCGTCAAGTACCTCGAAATGGTCGGTCTCGGCGCCGCGCTGCACAAGAAGCCGGCCGAGCTGTCCGGCGGCATGAAACAGCGCGTCGGCATCGCCCGTGCCTTCGCCATCCAGCCCAAGATGCTGCTGCTCGACGAGCCTTTCGGCGCGCTCGATGCGCTCACGCGCGGCACCATCCAGGATGAACTGCTCTCCATCGTGCAGGCCACCAAGCAGACGGTGTTCATGATCACGCACGACGTGGATGAAGCCATCCTGCTGGCCGACAAGATCCTGCTGATGAGCAACGGGCCCTACGCCCGCATTGCGGAAGTGGTGGAGGTGACCATGCCGCGCGAGCGCACGCGCAGCACCATGCACCACGACCCCCAGTACTACCGCATCCGCAACCACCTCGTCGATTTTCTGGTGAATCGCTCGCACGACTACGCCGGCGACGCGCTGGTCGCGCACGACCCGAAGAACCCGCCGATCGTGCGCCCCGGCCTCGACCAGAGCGCCGAGATCGTCGAACTGCCCACCCATTTTTCCCGCGCACCGGCCGAAAAGGCCCGCGCTGTCTGACCCACCCGCCTTTGCAAGGAGACACACCATGAACCTGAGCGACATCCCCACCACCACCAAGTACATGACCCGCAACGACGTCACCGAAATGGTCGTCGCGCAGCGCATCCAGAAGAAACTCACCTGGGCTGAAATCGCCGAAGCCATCGGCCAGTCCAAGGAGTGGACCACTGCCGCGCTGCTCGGCCAGATGCAGATGTCCGAAGAGCAGGCCAAGAAGGCGGCCGAAATCCTCGACCTGCCGGACGCCGCCATTCCGCTGCTGTGCGTCGTGCCCTACAAGGGCTCGCTGCCGACCGCCGTACCGACCGACCCGCTGATCTATCGCTTCTACGAACTGGTCAGCGTGTATGGCACGACCTTCAAGGAGCTCATCCACGAAGAATTCGGCGACGGCATCATGTCCGCCATCGACTTCAAGATGGACCTGTCGCGTCTGCCCGATCCGAACGGCGACCGCGTGCAGATCGTCATGTCCGGCAAGTACCTGGCCTACAAGCAGTACTGATCTGCGTCATCAGCTGCCGTCGGGGCGGCTGCATCGCAACAACGGCCGCGGGGGCAACCTCGCGGCCGTTGTCTTACGGCTCGTCCATCGGCCATTCATGGCCGCATTGCCGACAGCGCACGCGCACCCATTTGCCATGGGGGTCTTCGGTGAGCGTGTCGAGGCGGCCGAAGGTGTCGCAGTGCGTGCAGCGGGCCTGGGCGCCGGCGCGCTGGGCGCTGATGAGGTGACGCAGGAAGCGTTGCAGGCTGATCGCGGTGATGCCGCCAAGGATGACGAAGGCCGCGAAGTTGGCGAGGCGGAAGCCGAGTGAGGCGGCGTTGATCATGGATTCGAGCGCCGCGAAGGCCATCACGGCGGTTACCAGCGTGACGACCAGCCAACCATGGCCGAACAGCAACTGGCGTTCATGCCACTTGCGGAAACCGTGCTTGCGGATACCCCGGGCCATTCCCATGTGCCGTCTCCAGCCACCGGATCGGGGATCCGGTGGCTGGAGTATAGGCAGCCCATGCGCTGTGCGTAGATCGTGTGTGGGCTGGTCTTGTGGCGGTCTAGCGACCGCTCCAGTGCGATTCCTTCTCGCGCCGCGTGAATTCCACCGCGTGGCCGTCGGTGAGCAACTGGCGGATGCGCCAGGGCACGCCTTCGGCATCCAGTTCCACCAGCCCCACGCCGGCGCCGTTGAGCAGACGCCGGCCGGACGGGGCACCTTCCGGTTTGCGCGGGATTACGCGCATGTCGCGCCGGCGCGTGAACCAGTTCAGCGGCGAGCGCGGCGAATACAGCCAGCGGTTGGCGCGGTCGAGCGTGTCGAGCAGTTTCTCGGGGAAGGTGTTGCGCAGGCCGCTGCTGCAGATCTGCCAGATGTCGGGGCCGCGCTCGCGCCCGCGCAGTTCCACGTCATACACGAAGGAGTAATGCACGTCGCCTGACAGCACCACGAAGTGCTGCGGCGTTTTCGGGTGGCGGAAGATGTTGAGCATGGTGTGGGCCGCGCCGCGGTGCGCCATCCAGTTCTCGGCATCGACCGTGAGCGGGTGGCCGAACCATGTGACGATGCGCTGCAGGGCCTCGATCAGCTTCACGCCGAACATCGGCGCGGGCGACACCAGCAACACGGCGGGCAGATCGCGCAAGGTGTGCTGCAGGTCGGTCAATGCCTCCCAGTCCATCAGGCCGGAGGGCTTGCGTGCGTGCGACTCCGAGCGCCAGCGGTGGGTGCGCGTGTCGATCACCACCAGCGGCGGGGTGGTTGGCCACATGTAGTGCCACTCGCGGAAGGCCAGCAGTCTGGAAATACAGTTCTCATGTGCCTCGCTGCCGGGTCGGGTGAGCGCGGTGCTGGCGAGGTCCAGCAGGTCGTCGTCGAAGGCTTCCGGACGGTTGCCCCAAGCCTGGTTGAGAAGGTAGCCGACCACCGCGTTCCCGACCACGCGCCGCGAGAAAGGGTGGCCGTAGGCGACTTCCTCCCACTCGCGCGAGAGGTTCCAGTCGTCAGTGATGTCATGGTCGTCGAAGATCATCGCCACCGGCAGGTGGGCGCATAGCCGGCGCACGGCGGGCAGGGCAGTGACGAAGCGCTGCAGTTGTTGCTGCTCTTGACGGTAGAGCGCGAGGGACGCGGCATCCAGTGTGTCGGGCGGTGTGAGGTCCAACCCGTCCCAGCAGGCCGGCGACCACGCCAGCAGGTACATGGCCAGCACCTCACCCAGCGTGATGAGGTGGTTGTGTGCGCTGTCGGTG
>JAJLLM010000140.1:0-20726 GCA_033837965.1 Pseudazoarcus pumilus | reverse complement strand
AGGTTGGCGGCAATGATCTGGTGCGTGCGCTCGTTGGTATGCGTGATCCAGCACGGCAGCTGGCGCGGGTGCTGGGCGGCCGAGCCGAGGAAGCTGAACACCGGCACCGGATCATCACCCGGCTGTTCCTGCATCACCGAGAAGTCGATGCTGCGCGCGTCCAGCCGCGGCGGCGTGCCGGTCTTGAGGCGCCCCTGCGGCAGCTGCATTTCCTTCAGGCGCTGGCCCAGCGAGATCGCCGGCGGGTCACCCGCGCGACCGCCGACGTGGTTCTGCAGGCCGACGTGGATCAGGCCGTTGAGGAAGGTGCCGGCGGTCAGCACCACCGCGCGGGCCTCGAAGCGCAGACCGATCTGCGTCACCACGCCGGTAACGCGCTCGCCTTCCACCGTGATGTCGTCCGCCGCCTGCTGGAACAGCGTGAGATTGGGCTGGTTCTCAAGCCGGCGACGGATCGCGGCCTTGTACAGCACGCGGTCGGCCTGCGCGCGGGTGGCGCGCACCGCAGGCCCTTTGGAGGCGTTGAGGATGCGGAACTGGATGCCGCCCTCGTCGGTGGCCTCGGCCATGGCGCCGCCGAGCGCGTCCACTTCCTTGACGAGGTGGCCCTTGCCGATGCCGCCGATCGACGGGTTGCAGCTCATCTGCCCCAGCGTCTCGATGTTGTGTGTGAGCAGCAGCGTCTTGGCGCCCATGCGCGCAGACGCAAGCGCGGCCTCGGTGCCGGCATGGCCGCCACCGACGACAATCACATCAAAGGACTCTGGATACAGCATGGCGCACCCCGGCGCGGGAAATTCGGCGAAGGGCGCGATTCTACGCCTGCACAGCGCAAAATCCTAGGCAGTCCGGGCCGAAAAGTACGCCCAAACAGCTACTTGCGAGGATGCCGCAGCACATTTCGGATACGCCAACTGCGGCAAATTGCGCACCGGGCGCTCAAAACGCTGCAAACCAAGGCGATGTACGCCCGTTTTGTGCATATGCAAATTAGAATTCCAATATGCTCAGACGACAGTTTCTGACCTGCGCTTGCGGCACTGCCGCATTGGCCCTGTTGCCTGCCTGTCAGGGGCGCGACGCGCTGACCATCGGCACATTGCCGTGGCCCGGCTACGAACCGTTGTATCTGGCTGAGCACTTCGGCTGGCTCCCCACCACGGTACGGCTCAGAAAGGCGCACAGCGCCAGCCAGTCCATTGCCGGGCTGGTCTCCGGCGAACTCGACGGCGCTACGCTTACGCTCGACGAAGCTCTCTCCGCGCGCGCCACCGGGTTGCCGCTGTCGGTGGTGCTGGTGCTGAATGAATCGGTCGGGGCGGATGTCGTGCTGGCGCGGCCGGACATCCGCGAACCGGCTGATCTGCGCGGCCACCGCATCGCGGTCGAGCGCTCAGCCGTCGGCGGCATCGTGCTGCGCAAACTGCTGGCGGCGGGCGGGCTGCAGCAGAGCGACGTGACACTGGTGGATCTGCCGCACGACCAGCAGCCCGCTGCCTGGAATGAAGGTCTGGTGGACGCCGTGATCACCTACGCGCCGACCGACAGCCAGATCGAACGCGCCGGTGGTCAACGGATTTTCGACAGCCGGCAGTTTCCGGGCACCATCTTCGACATCCTCGCGGTGCGCGACGACCGTAGCCGCTGGCGCAAACGCCACGTGCGCGACCTCATCGCCGCCCATCTGCGCGGGCTCGACCATCTGCGCACGAGCCGCGACGACGCCCTGCGCCGCATCGCCGCCTGGCGGGGGCTCAGCCTCGACGAGGCGCGCCGCGCGTTCTCCGGCCTGGCGCTGCCCGACCTCACGCAGAACCGCAGCATGCTCGCCCCCGGCGGCACACTCGAACAAGCCGCCGCCAACCTCGTGCGCGTCATGGGCCTGCAGGATCCGCGCCTCGATACGCTCATCGACGCGGGCTTCCTGCCTGAACTGGCGGGGCCGGCATGAAGCACCTGCGCCGCCTCGCACTGCTCCTGCTGCTGGCCCTGTCGGCCGGCGCCGGTGCCACCCAGCAACTGGTGCTCGGCGTCCTCGCGGTGCGCCCCAAGCCGGTGATGTTCGAACGACTGCAACCGCTCGCCGACTACCTCGACGCGGAGCTGCCGGACACCGACATCACGCTGCAAGTGCTCGATCAGGACGAACTCGAACTCGCCCTCGCCCAGCACCGCCTTGACCTGGTGCTGACCAACCCCAGCCACTACCTCATCATCCGCAGCCGCGACAGCCTGGGTGGTGCCCTCGCAACCGTGCTCAGCCATGAGAACGGCACGTCGGTCGGCTCATTGGGGGGAGTCATCATCACCCTAGAGCACCGCAAGGAGATCGCCGAGATCGCCGACCTGCGCGGCCAACGTATCGGCATCGCCGGTACGCGGGATCTCGGCGGCTTTCAGGCCCAGGCGCTGGAGCTGGTCGATGCCGGCCTGTCGATCGAGCGCGATTTCCGCTTCGTCGAAATGGAGCACCACGACGCCGTCCTGCAGGCCGTGCTCGACGGCGAGGTCGACGCCGGCTTCATCCGGAGCGGGCTGCTGGAGGGTTTCGCGCTGGAGCATCCCGAGGCACGCCCCTCGTTGCGCGTACTCCATCCGCAGCACCTGGCCGACTTCCCCTATGCGGTGTCCACCCGCCTGTATCCGGAATGGCCCCTCGTCGCGCTGTCATCCATCGATCAGGATGCGGTACGCCAGATCACCACCGCGCTGCTCACGCTGCCGCCCGACCACCCGGCTGCGCAGGCGGCGCACATCGGCGGCTTCGCGCCTCCGGCGGACTACCTTCCGGTGGAGCGCCTTGCGCGCACCCTGCGCATGCCGCCCTACGATGAGCCCCCGCCGATTGCACCGCGCGACGTGTGGGAGCAGTACTGGCCGTATCTGGCCGGCGGTGGCGCCGCGTTGCTGGTGATCTCGGCACTGCTCGCGATGCTGTCCCGGCGCAACCGCCAGCTGGTACATCTCGTGCGCGAGCGCGATCTCGCGCAATCCGGGCTCGAACTGGCGGCCAGCGTGTTCTCCCATGCGCGCGAGGGCATCCTCATCACCGATGCCCGACAGCGCATCCTCGACGTCAACGACGCGTTCACGCGCCTCACCGGTTACACCCGCGCGGAGGCCGTCGGCAATACCCCGCAGATCCTGCGCCCGACGCGGCAGAGTGAAGCCTTCCAGGCCGCGCAGCAGCGCAGCCTCGACGAACATGGTTACTGGGAGGGCGAGAGCTGGAGCAGGCACCGCAACGGCGAGGAGCGCGCCCACCTGCTGACCATGACGGCCGTGCACAACGCCGACGACCAGGTGTCTCACTTCGTCATGCTGTTCAGCGACATCACGCGGCAGAAGGAGGTCGAAGCCCAGCTCAAGCGCAATGCCCATTACGACGCACTCACCGGACTGCCCAACCGCGTGCTGCTGGCTGACCGTCTCAACCAAGCAATGGCGCACGCACGCCGCGGCGACCGCCAACTCGCGCTGGCCTACATCGACCTCGACGGCTTCAAGGAGGTGAACGACGGCTACGGCCATCAGGCCGGTGACCACCTGCTGGTGGTGCTGGCCGAGCGCATGCGCGCCACGCTGCGCGAGAGCGACACCGTGGCCCGGCTGGGCGGCGACGAGTTCGTGACGGTGCTGGCCAACCAGACCGATCAGGCCGCCAGCATCGCGCTGGTGCAGCGCATGCTCGAAGCGCTCAACGCGCCGGTGCCGTATCAGGGGGAATCCCTTGCGGTGTCGGCCAGCATCGGACTGGCCTTCTTCCCGCAACAGGCCTCGATGGATGCCGACCAGTTCCTGCGCCAGGCCGATCAGGCCATGTACCGCGCCAAGCTGTCCGGCAAGAACCGCTTCCACGTCTTCGGCAGCGAGGGCCCGGCGCTCAACGGCGGTCCGCCTTCCACTTGATGCTGCAGCCCATGGCCGGCCTCTGGCGCGTAGACACCGGCAGACCGGCCAGCACCGCATCCGCCGCCGCACGCAGGTCCTGACCCGACGGCGCGATGTCGTTGCCCGGCCGTGCATCATCGAACTGGCCGCGATAGACCAGCCGCCGTGCCGCGTCGAAGAGAAAGAAATCCGGCGTGCACGCCGCCTGAAAGGCACGCGCGACGTCCTGTTGCGCATCGTGCAGATAGGGGAAGACGTAGCCGAAGCGCGCCACCTCTTCCGTCATGCGCTCCGGACTGTCGGCCGGATGGGAGGCCGCGTCATTCGAGTTGATCGCAACCATCGCCAGCCCGCGTGGCAGATAGTCGCGCGCGAAGCGCCCCAGCTCTTCGCGGATCAAATGAACGAAGGGGCAGTGATTGCAGATGAAGGCCACCAGCAAGGCCTGCGCGGTGGCGAAATCGTCCAGCGCCACCCAGCGGCCGCTTGCCGGCTCGCGCAGGCGGAAGGTCGGCGCCGGTGTGCCGAGCGGCAACATGGTCGACTCGACCAGCGCCATGGCTCAGTTGCCGGAGGACAGCTCCGGCTCCCGGTAGGTCGAATACGGCCGCTCTTCAGGGCGCACCGACAGATCCAGCTCCTCGTTGCCCGTCTGCTCCGGATCAAAGCCCGGCGGCGGCGTCTGCGGCTGATACTGGATGGCCTGCGCCAGCACCGGCACCTCCACCACCGGCGGCGCCGGGCGGAAGACGTTCTGGTGAATCACGAACAGCGTGGCCGTGAGCAGGAAGAAATGGTTGGCGATCCTGAGCCGACGGATTCGCGGATCAATCTGTTTCTGCTGGATTTTCATGCTGCGGACCTCATCGGGCAGACGGCACGATTGTCGTCGGATGTGGGTGACGGAAGCAAGCCTTCCGGGTCAGTACAGGGTGTCGCGCTGACGTGCCGGCAATTCGCGGTCGTAGCGTGCGGCGTCCACCTCGCCGGCGCTGAGCGCTTCGAGAATGCGCCCGGGCGTCGGAACCTGCGCGTGCCGCCCAGCCCCCCCCGGTTGCCACAGCCCGGAGCGCTGGATGGCCCGTGCGCACTGGAAGTACACGCGCTCGACACTGACCACCAGCACACAGCGCGGCGGCTTTCCGTTCATCGCAAAACGTTGCAGCAGGGCCGGATCGGTGGTGATGCGGGCGCGGCCATTCACCCGCAGCGTCTCGCCGTGACCGGGGATCAGGAACAGCAAGGCCAGGCGCGGGTCGTGCACCAGATTGCGCAGCGAATCCACGCGGTTGTTGCCGCGCCGCTCGGGTAGCAGCAGCGTGCGCTCGTCCTCGACCACCACGAAGCCGGCCGGGTCGCCGCGCGGCGAGGCGTCCAGCCCGTCCGGGCCACTGGTGGCGAGGACGACGAAGGGCGAGGCCTCGATCATCTGGCGATAGAGCAGATGGACGTAGTCGATTTCCTTCTGCTGCGACGGTGCCGCGACGTGCCCGAAGAGCGCGTCAAGCTGATCCAGGGTGGTGATGCGGTGAGCGTCATCGTGCATGGTCATTTTCCGGTCACGGGTTCCAGCAGCAGCGCCTCGAAGGCCAGCGCGGCATGGCTGATCGGGCGCTGCGGCAGGCGCATGCGGTAGAGCTGGCGCAGCAGCGGCCCTTTCTGCGGCAGCACGCGACGCACGCGGCCGAGTGCGAGCTGGTCGCGCGCGCAGATGCGCGGCACCAGCCCCAGCCCGGCACCGGCCGCCACCGTCTGCACGATGGCCTCGTTGCTGCCGACTTCGATGGTGCGCGGCGCGGCGATGCCGAGGCTGGCAAGAATGGAATCGGTGGCCTCGCGGCTGCCCGAGCCGCGCTCGCGCACCACCCAAAGCTGCTCAGCCAGCGCGGCAGGCTCAATCACGCTGTCAGCCGGCAGATCGTGGCCCCGCGCAACCACAACCACCATCTCGTCCTCACGCCACGGCCGCGTCTCGAAGCGCGGGTCGGCCACCGGCCCCTCGACCAGCGCCACATCGATGCGGCATTCCAGCAGTTCCTCGGCGATGTGGGCGGTGTTGGCACTCACCAGACGCAGGGCTATGCCCGGATAGCGTTTGTGGAACCGCGCCAGATAGGGCGGCAGCCAGTAGGTGGCGATGGTGGTGCTGGCGCCGATCACGAGCTCGCCACGATCCAGCGCACCGAACGATCGGATCACCTCATCCGCCTCGCGCTCAAGCGCAAAGATGCTGCGCCCGTAGTCATACAGCAGACGCCCCGGCTCGCTCACCTCGAAGCCCCGTCCCTTGCGCTCGAGCAGCACGGTATCGAGCTGCGCCTCCAGCTCGCGCAGGCCCTTGGAGACCGCAGGCTGGCTGATGTCGAGCGCCTCGGCGGCACGTGAGAAACCGCCCGCGTCCACCACGGCAACGAAGATTCGGAGCAGGTTGAAGTTCATCGACGCGGACAATCCCTGTGCGGTATCGACCCGCATTGTCGCACCGCCGCCGGCAGCCCGGCCGGCAATGTCCTCAAGCGTGTCCGTCGGATCGCGTCTTGCGCCACAGCACCGTGGCAACTCGCACCAGTGCGATGAACTCCAGCACCACGATGGCAGCACCCACCCCGTTCACCAGCAGCCCCGGTGGCCCGAGCAGCATGCTGATGCAATCCGCCCCGATGGAGACCAGGGCATACGCTGCGGCAAAGCGGGTACTGATCAGCGCCATCAGCAGCAGCCACACGAACAGCGCCAGCGCCACCGCGAAGAGCTCGATGGCGCGGCCGAACATGTAGGGTTCGTACAGCACCTCCCAGCGCAGCGCGGCCACCAGCGCGGCCAGCGTGATGAGCACGAGCACCGGCGGCCAATGATGCGGCAGCCCGCTGCCCGGATGGCGCAGGGTCAGCAGCAACCAGACATGAAGAGCCATCGCGCGCATGAGGCTCTCCGGTGCGTCAGCGTGGCGCCATTTCCGCCTCCAGGCGGTGCTTGATGTCGTCCGGCGAGCCGGTGTGGCGGGCCAGCAGCTCGTAGAACAGCGGGATGATGAAGAGCGTCAGCAACGTCGACAGCGCCACGCCGAACAGCACCACCACGCCGATCACCTGACGCGTCTCGGCGCCCGCGCCGGAGGCGAGGATCAGCGGCACCGAGCCGGCGACGGTGGTGATGCCGGTCATCAGGATGGGGCGCAGGCGGATCACCGAGGCCTCCACCACTGCCTCGTGCAGGGCCTTGCCCTCGTCGCGCAGCTGGTTGGCGAACTCGACGATGAGGATGCCGTTCTTGGCCGCCAGCCCGATCAGCATGACCAGCCCGATCTGGCTGTAGACGTTGAGCGTGGAGCCGGTGAGCCACAGCCCGAGCAGGCCGCCGCCGACCGCGAAGGGCACACCGAGGATGATGATGAAGGGGTGCACCCAGCTCTCGAACTGCGCCGCCAGCACCAGAAAGACCACGACCAGGCCAAGCACGAAGATGAAGCCCATGGAGCCGCTGGAGGTCTTGTAGTCGAGCGACTGGCCCTTGTAGTCGATGATGACGTTCTCGGGCAGGTGTTCGCGCGCGAGCTGTTCGAGGTGGTCGAGCGCGACGCCCATCGGCAGATTGTCGGACAGGTTGGCGCTGATGGTGATGGCGCGCACGCGGTTGTAGCGGTTGAGCACGGTGGAATCGGCGAAGTTCTCGAGCTGCACCACGTTGGACAGCGGGATCAGCTCGCCGGAACGCTCCGAACGCACGTAGAGATTCTCCAGCGCGTCCGGGCTCTGCTGGCGTGCACGCTCGCCTTCCACGATCACGTCGTATTCGCGGCCGTTGTCGATGAAGGTGGTGACGCGGCGCCCGCCCAGCATGGTCTCCAGCGTGCGGCCGATGTTGCTCACGGTCACGCCCAGTTCGGCGGCGCGCGCGTAGTCGATGCGCACTTCGAGCTGCGGCTGGGTTTCCTTGTAGTCCCAGTCGATGTCGGTCAGACCGGGGTTGTCGGCTTCGAGCTTCTCGATCAGCGTGTCGCGCCACTGCGCCAGTTCCGCATAGGTGCCGGCACCGCCGATGACGAACTGCACCGGGCTTGCGGTACGCGCACCGAAGCCCTGGCGCATGACGAGGTTGGCGCGGATGCCGGTGAGATCGGCCAGCTTGCCGCGGATCTCGCCCATGATCTCGCCGGCCGGGCGACGGTCGGCCCAGTCGTCGAGCACGGCGATGACGATGCCGCTGTTGAACACCGAGGTCTCGTTATGGCCGCGCGGCGAACGCACCAGCAGACGCGAGATCTCGCCGCTGTCGGCATAGGGCATGAGGCGGCGCTCGATCTCGGTCATGTAGTCCTCCATGACCGAGTAGGTGGCGCCTTCGGGGCCGGTCACCAGCACGAAGAACACGCCGCGGTCCTCGCGCGGTGCGTATTCGGAATCGAGCTGGGTGTAGAGCAGGCCGAGCGCCACGAACAGCGCCGCAAAGCCGGCCAGCGCCAGCAGGCGCACCCGCAGCATGGCCTGCAGCAGCACCGCGTAGCGGCGGCGCACGGCATTCACCGCGCGGTCCACCCACTGCACGATGCGGTGGTTGTCGTCGCGCGGGCGCAGCAGTTTGGAGGCCAGCATGGCCGACACCGACAGCGCGACGAAGCTGGAGAAGGCCACGGCCGCCGCCATGGTAAGCGCGAACTCCGAGAACAGCCGCCCGATGTCGCCCTGCAGAAAGGAGATCGGCACGAACACCGCGATCAGCACCAGCGTGGTCGACACCACCGCGAAACCGACCTGGCGTGTGCCGCGGAAGGCGGCGACCAGCGCCGATTCGCCGTATTCGTCCATGCGCCGGCGGATGTTCTCCAACACGATGATGCCGTCATCCACCACCAGGCCGATGGCCAGTACCAGCGCCAGCAGCGTGAGCAGGTTCACCGAGAAGCCGAAGACCTTGAGTGCGATGAAGGTGGCCACCAGCGACACCGGCACCGCCACGGCCGGCACCAGGATGGCGCGCACGCTGCCGAGGAACAGGAAGATGGTGAGCACCACCAGCACGGTGGCGATGGCCAGCGTGGAATACACCTCGCGCACCGCCCCCTCGATGAACACCGAGGAATCGAAGCTGGGCGCGATCGACATGCCTTCGGGCAGGGTGGCGTTGATGCGCTCGACCTCGTCGCGCACGGCATGCGCCACCGCCAGCGTGTTGGCGGTGGATTGCTTGATGATGCCCAGACCGACCATCGGCTCGCCATTGCCGCGGTACATGCTGCGGTCCTCGACGGTACCGCGCTCCACGCGCGCCACATCGCCCAGGCGCACGAGGTAGCCATCGCTGTCGCCGCGCGCCAGCACCAGCCGCGCAAAGTCCTCGGCGTTCTGGAACTCGCGCTGCACGCGCACCGAGAACTGGCGTGCAGTGGACTGGATGCTGCCGGCCGGTAGTTCGACGTTCTCCTCGCGCAGGGCGCGCTCGATGTCGCTGACGGTGAGCTGGCGCGCGGCCAGCGCGTTGCGGTCGAGCCACACTCGCATGGCGTAGCTGCGCGCGCCGCTGATGCGTACCTGCGCCACGCCATCGACCACCGACAGGCGATCGACGAGGTAGCGCTCGGCGTAATCGGTGAGCTGCGGAACGGTGTGGCGGTCGCTGTTGAGGTTCCACCACACGATCACGTCGGCGTTGGAATCGACACGGCGCACTTCGGGCGGGTCGGCCTCGTCGGGCAGTTGGTCGACCACGCGCGACACGGCGTCGCGCACGTCGTTGGCGGCCGCCTCGATATCGCGGTTGATGGAGAAGCGCAGCGTGATGCGCGATTCGCCGTCGCGGCTCTGCGACTCGATGTACTCGATGCCCTCGATGCCGGCGATGGCGTTCTCGACGCGCTCGGTGATCTGCGTCTCGATGATGGCCGATGCCGCACCGGGGTAGGCCGTCTGGATGGACACCACCGGGGGGTCGATGTCGGGATATTCGCGCAGCGGCAACTGCTGGTACGAAACCAGCCCGAAGATCAGCAGCAGCAGGCCGAGGACCGACGCGAAGACCGGCCGTTTGACCGAGACGTCGGAGAGGATCACGGCGTGCGCCCTCCACCCGCCTGCAGCAATTCGGCCAGCGGCCGGCTGCCGTCGTCGACCGCACGCACCCGCACGGCCGCACCGTCTTCGAGGCGGAAGGCGCCGTGCGTGACCACCTGTTCGCCGGCTTGCAGACCGTCCACAACCTCCACCGCGCCTGGCACCCGGATGCCGATGCGCACCGCGCGCTGCTGTGCGCGTTGCGCCTCACCCTGCGCCGTCACGACGAACACCGAATGCTCGCGGCCGCGCGTCAGCAAGGCTTCCTCGGGCACCAGCAAGGCATCGCGCTCGCGCCCGGCCAACGACAGGGTCATCAGCATGCCGGGGCGCAGGCGCCGCTCGGCGTTGGGCAACAGCGCGCGCACGCGGAAGGCGCGTGTGACCGGATCGACCTCGTTCGACACACTCACCACTTCGCCGCGAAAGCGCTCGTCGGGATAGGCGCGGCTGCGGGCCTCGACCTGCAGCCCCGGCATGACTTCGCTGAGGAACAGCTCCGGCACGGTGAAATCGAGCTTCATCACCGAGTCGTCATGCAGCGTGGTGACCACCATGCCGGGCGTGAGCAGCGAGCCGACCGAGACATTGCGCAAGCCCACCACCCCGTCGAAGGGCGCCACGATGCGCCGGTCGCGCAAGCGCGCATCGACCGCATCAAGCCGCGCCCGCGCGGTCTCCAGCTCGCGACGACGCTGGTCGAGCAGGGCCGCGGAGGCCGTGCCCCGCCGCGCCAGATCCTGCACCCGCTCGAACTGCCGGCGCGCCTCTTCCAGCGCCGCCACGGCTTCGGCGCGTTCGGCCTGCTGTTCGCGCGTGTTCATGACCACCAACACGTCGCCGGCGGAGACCCGCTGGCCGTCCTCGAAGCGGATGTCGGCGATGGTGTTGGTGGTGGTTGCGGTAAGGTCGGCCGATTCATTGGCACGCAGGGTGCCCAGCGCCTCGATGTTGTCGGACAGGCGCATCTCGCGCACCGGCGCGACGATGACCTGAGTGCCCTGGGCCTGCGCTGCCAACGGCAGCAGCAGCGTCACCGCCAGCAGCAGACTGACGGCGGGTGCGATGGATCGATGCATCGAATGCTTCCGTAAGGGCCGCCTGCAGCGGCGGGAGATGGCAAGCAGACAGGGCGCCGGCCAACGGGTTCCGGGCAGGCGCGAGGAAAGCTTCACGCCGCCACCGCCGCCAGCCGCGCCAGCCACGGGGCGCGCTCGGCCTCGCTGACAAAGCTGGCTTCCAGACTGTTGCGTGCCACGCGCGCGATCTCGGCGCGGCTCAGGCCCAGCGCCCGGGCGGTGTCGAGGTAGTTCTGCGCGACGTAGCCGCCGAAGTAGGCCGGATCGTCGGAGTTGATGGTGAGCTTCAGACCGGCATCGAGCAGGCGCTTGAAGTTGTGATCCTGCAGACGCGTGAACACGCACAGCTTGATGTTGGACAGCGGACAGACCGTGAGCGGCACCTGCTCGCGCGCCAGCCGTGTCACCAGTGCGGCATCGGCCTCGCAGCGCACGCCGTGGTCGATGCGCTCGGCCTGCAGCACATCCAGCGCCTCGACGATGTATTCCGGCGGCCCCTCCTCACCGGCATGGGCGACGATGTGCAGGCCCAGCGCACGACAGCGCGCAAACAGCCGCGCGAACTTCGCGGGCGGGTGCCCCACTTCGGACGAATCCAGCCCGACACCATGGATGCGCGACAGATGCGGCAGCGCCTGCTCCAGCGTGTCGAAGCCGTCCTGCTCGCTGAGGTGGCGCAGAAAGCACAGGATCAGCCGCGAACTGATGCCCAGGCGCGCGCAGGCGTCGAGGCAGGCGCGCTCCAGGCCGTCGAGCACGGTCTCGAAGGCGATGCCCCGCTCGGTATGGGTCTGCGGGTCGAAGAACAGCTCTGCATGCACCACACCGTCGGCATGGGCACGTTCGAAGTAGGCGGCGGCCAGATCGAAGAAATCCTGCTCGGTCACGAGCGCCGCGGCGCCGGCGTAGTACAGGTCGAGAAAGCTCTGCAGGTCTGAAAAATCATAGGCCGCGCGCACTTCCTCCACGCTCGCGTAGGGCAGTTCTACGCCGTTGCGGCGCGCCAGCGCGAACATCAGCTCCGGCTCCAGCGTGCCTTCGATGTGCAGGTGCAGTTCGGCCTTGGGCAGGGCGCGGACGTAGTGTTCGAGGTCCATGGCGGTTCCCGGGATCCTGATGCGACGAATTCCGCAAGAATAGGTCGCATTCGCGTCGCTGTGGAACTGCCCGCAAAAAAACAACGGCGGGCCGCAGCCCGCCGTCGATGGTGTTCCGGAGAACGCGGATTACTTCAGCGCGGCCAGGGCGGCGGCGTAGTCCGGCTCGTTCTTGATCTCGGAGACCAGCTCGGAGTGCAGGACCTTGTTGTTGGCGTCGAGCACGACCACGCCACGCGCGGTCACGCCGGCCAGCGGGCCGGAGGTGATGGCCACGCCGTAGTTCTTCATGAACTCGGCGCCACGCATGGTGGACAGCGGCACGACGTTGCTCAGGCCTTCGGTGGTGCAGAAGCGCTTGGCGGCGAACGGCAGGTCAGCCGAGATCACCAGCACGACGGTATCGGCCAGCTTGGAGGCTTCTTCGTTGAACTTGCGCGTCGAGGTGGCGCAGGTCGGGGTGTCCAGGCTCGGCACGATGTTCAGCACCTTGCGCTTGCCGGCATAGGTGTCGAGCGTGACGTCGCCGAGCTTGCCGTCGACGAGCGAGAAAGCGGGGGCGGTATCACCGACCTTCGGGAAATTGCCGGCGACGTCGATGGGATTGCCCGCGAGGGTGACTTGGCTCATGTGTGGATCTCCATTGCTGAGGGGGTAGGTGGCGGCTGTGATTGTCAACTGCTTTGCCGCGCTAAACTGCCGCAGAGTGTAGCACTTCGATCCGGCGGCAAGATGTCGCCGCTGTTGCCGAGGACCCCCCATGCACGGCAAGGCCGGCACTTGGCTGCTCAACACCGGCCACGCCATCGACCACATGTTTCTGCTGATCTTCGCCACCGCGGTGACTTCCATCGCCGCGGACTTCGGCCTGACGCGCTGGGAAGAGCTGATGCCGTGGGGCACGCTGGCCTTCTTCCTGTTCGGCATCGGCTCGCTGCCGGCCGGGCGGCTGGGCGACCTGTGGGGGCGGCGGCCGATGATGATCGTGTTCTTCATCGGCATCGGCGCAGCGGCCGTGCTCGTGAGTCTGGCGCAGTCGCCGCTGCAGATCGCGCTGGCGCTCGGCCTGCTCGGGGCCTTCGCCGCCATCTATCACCCGGTCGGCATCCCGATGCTGGTACGCGGCAGCATGCGTCCGGGCTGGACGCTGGGCGTTAACGGGCTGGCCGGCAACCTCGGCGTGGCGCTGGCGGCGGTGGTCACAGGCTTTCTGGTCAAGTATCTGGGCTGGCGCGCCGCGTTTGCGATTCCCGGACTGTTCGCCATCGGCTGCGGCATTGCCTTCGCCCTGCTGGTACGTGACGACGGGCCGGCGCCCGCGCGGCGCAATCCACTGCAGGCCGAAGTGCCCAAGGGCATGTTCCTGCGCCTGTTCCTCGTCATGACGCTGGCGGCCACCAGCGGCAGCCTGCTGTTCAACTTCTCCACCAACGGCAACTACGAGCTGCTGCGCGAGCGGCTGGCCGCCGTTACGGCCGATCCGGCCACGCTGGGTCTGCTGCTGGCAGCGGTGTATGCAGTGGCTTCGGTGGCACAACTGGTGGTCGGCCGGCTGATCGACCGCTTCCCGCTCAAACCGCTGTATCTCTGCGTGATCGCGCTGCAGATTCCGCTGCTGGCGCTGGCGGCGTTTGCCGACAGCTGGCTGCTGTATGCGCTGCAGCTGCTGTTCATGGTGGCGATCTTCGGCGCCATTCCCTTCACCGAGGCGATGATCGTGCGCTATGTGGACGACAGCATGCGCTCGCGCGTGGCCGGCATGCGGCTGACGGTCTCCTTCGGCGCCAGTTCGGCGGCGGTGTGGCTGCTCGGTCCGCTGGTGGCGCAGGCCGGCTTTTCCGCGCTGCTGCTGCTGATGGCGGCAATTGCCTGCTTCACGCTGTTCACCGTGGCGTGGCTGCCGCCGGCGCCGGTGCAGGACAAGGCCGGCTAGAATGAAGGCCTCGATTTCTGCCAGGCTGCATCCATGACCACCCCCGCAAGACGCCCGCTGCTGAGCCAGGCCAGCCGACCGCTGACCATCGACATCCCTGCCTGGAACGAGCATGGCGAGGAAGTGCCGACCTCCATCTCGGGCGAGAACCCGCTGACCATCTACGTCGACAAGTGCGAACTGGTGACGCTGATGACGCTGGGTGCCGCCCCCGAGGCGCTGACCATCGGCTGGCTGCGCAACCAGCGTCTGGTCGACAGCCTCGACGAGATCGCCTCGGTGCAGGTGGACTGGGATGTGGATGCGGTCTCGGTCACCACCCGCAACGGCCTTAGGAACGCCGAGGAGAAGATGTCCTCGCGCACCGTCACCACCGGCTGCGGCCAGGGCACGATGTTCGGCGACCTGATGGACGAAATCGACGCCATCCGGCTGCCCACCGACTGGACCTTCTCGCAGGATCAGCTCTATGCGCTGATGGACGCCGTGCGCAAGCACGACTCGATCTACAAGCAGGCCGGTGCCGTGCATGGCTGCGCGCTGGCGCAACCGACCGCCGAGGGCTGTGAAATCCTGATGTTCTTCGAGGACGTTGGCCGTCACAACGCGGTGGACGCGATTGCCGGCCAGATGTGGCTGGACGGCCTCACGGGCGGCGACAAGGTGTTCTACACCACCGGCCGGCTGACCTCGGAGATGGTCATCAAGACCGCGCAGATGGGCATTCCGGTACTGGTTTCGCGCTCCGGCCTCACACGTATGGGCTGGGAGATCGCCAAGCAGGTCGGTCTGACCATGATCGGCCGTGCGCAGGGCAAGCACTTCCTGCTGTTCACCGGACAGGAGCGATTCAAGCGATGAGCGAAGCCGTGAAGATCACCGGGGTGCTGCTGGCCGGCGGGCAGGGCAGCCGCATGGGTGGCGTGGACAAGGGCCTGGTGGAGCTGCACGGCCGGCCGATGGCGGCGCACGTGATCGGGCGCCTGGGCCCGCAGGTGGATGAACTGCTCATCAACGCCAACCAGAACGCCGAGCGCTACGCGGCTTTCGGCCATGACGTATTTCCCGACCAGATCGGCGGCTTTGCCGGCCCGCTGGCCGGACTGCACGCGGCGCTGTCGCGCGCCAGCCACCCGCTGGTGGTCACCGCACCCTGTGACTCGCCCTTTCTGCCGGGAGACCTCGTGTCACGCCTGAAAGCCGGGCTGGATGCTGTCGGCGCCGACTTGGCGGTGGCGAAAACCTTCGATCAGGCGCACCCGGTGTTCTGCCTGTGCCGGCGCGAGGTGCTGCCGCATCTGGCGGATTTCCTGGAATCCGGCGGGCGCAAGATCGACCGCTGGTATGCCACGCTGAAGGTGGTCGAGGTGAACTTCGACGACGAGGAAGCGGCCTTCCGCAACATCAATACGCGGGAAGACCTCAGCCGGGAGTCGTAACCCAGACGGATCGGACGCGCGCCTGCGGCGCTCGTCCGACCTACTGCTGCAGATCACATCTTGTTGTCGGTCTCCGGGAACATGTCCCAGATGCGTACCTGGCCGCTGTTGCCCTGCCAGTCCGCGGTCTGATTGCCCTTCTTCTGCTGCACGCGCTTGAAGGACTCGTGGATTTCGCCATCCACGGCCTGACGCTCCACCGTCAGCAAAGTGCCGGCCGGGTGTTCGCACAGACCGGAAGCGTACTCGACCTCCTGACGCGCCACCGGCATCGCGGCCTCGATGGATGGCGCACCGAAGCGGTCCACCAGATGCTGCGCGAGGCGGCGTACGGCGGCCTCGTACTCGTCGTCACGGATGTCGATGACGCGCACGACACTTGCCCAGCCGAAGCTGTCCAGGCCGAGGAAACCGTTGCGGAAGGCCAGTGCTGCCTTGCCCGTCAAGGTCTCGGGGTCTTCCTCGGCGAACGAGAACACGAAGGATCCGGTCACCGCCAGTTCGTCGACCTGCGCTGCAGGGCTGTAGACGTGATCGTCGCTGGCATCGAAGCGGGCGACTTGCAGGAATTTCATGCGATCTCCAGACAAAACGGGCGGCCGGTGCCCCGGCCGCCCGGCTACGGCTTGCGCCGCATCAGGACTCAGTGACTCGGCTGGCCGACGGCACCCGTGCTGCCGGCAGGCTTGTCTTCCGCAGGCATCGGCTTGACGCCCTTGGCAAGTTCCTCTTCCAGCCACAGGTCGTGGTGCTGCTTGGCCCAGTTCACGTCCACACGGCCGGTGGTCATGCCTTCCAGCGCGCCTTCGGTCCCCAGCGTACCGATGTAGGCATGGCCGAAGAACAGGCCGATCCAGATGATCGCGGCAATCGCGTGGATACCCTGTGCCAGCGCCATGTCACTGCGCGTCTGGCCCCACAGCGGGAAGTCCAGGATGACACCGGTGACGCTCACCGCGATACCCAGTGCGAACACGCCGAGCCAGAACCACACCTTCTCGCCGCCGTTGAGCTTGCCGGCCGAGGGGTGCCCCTTGCCGACCAGACCACCGCCCTGCTTGAACCAGGCGAGGTCGGTCGCGTTGGGGATGTTGTGACGCGCCCACAGCAGGATCATCAGCAACAGGCCGACCGAGAATGCCGGGCCGAGGTAGTTGTGGATGTTCATCGCGATGCCGGCCCACCAGGCGAAGCCTTCCGCACCCATCAGCGGGATCAGCACGTAGCGGCCGAACAGCATGGACAGCCCGGTGATCGTGAGCAACACGAAGGAAATGGCGACGAACCAGTGCAGCACGCGTTCGTATGCCTTCCAGCGCTCGATGGTCATGCCGGCCCGCCCGCTGTCGAGCTTGACGCGCCCGGCAACCAGGAAGAACAGCGCGATCGCGGCCAGCACGCCCCCCATGAACCAGCCACCCCATTCCACCAGCGGTCCGGTGCGGAACTGACGCCAGATGTCGCCACTGTTATTCATCATGGTATTGGTGACATACGGCCCGGTCTGCGCGGTGTAGCCGGCCTGGCCTTCGCGGGCTTCACGCCACATCTCGGAACGCGGGTTGTCGCCTCGCTCACCGAATGCGGCCGTATTGCTGCCCGACTGCGCCATGACATAGCCGATGGACGGCAGTGCCATCGCCAGCGTCACGATCGCCAGCAGGCTCCACAGCATGGAGCGCCAGCGGCGACGCTGCGGACTGACGGTTTTCGAATCATTCATGACGGGGCTCCTAACGGTCGGTATGAGCCAGCAGCGCGCGTTCGCGCAAGGGCTCGGCACGGCGGTCCGCGGCTTCCTTGGTCGCCGATTCGTCTTTCTTGCCCTTGTACACGCCGGGTTCGTGCACGGTCACACCGGAATCACAGGCTGTCAGCGCCAGGGCGCCAACCGCCAATGCCAAGAGCATTGATTTGTACGGCATGGTCTCGCTCCTTATAGGTTTTAGCGGATTGCGCACGGCACCTGTGGTGGGGTGCCGTGCGTACTGCCGTCCGGTCAGGCTGCGCCGTACGCGGCCTGCCAACCCCAAGTCTGCGGACGACCACCGCGGCGCATCACGCGCTGGCGATAGATGTCAGCCACCACGTCGCCGTCACCGGCGAGCAGTGCCTTGGTGGAGCACATCTCGGCGCACAGCGGCAGCTTGCCTTCGGCGATCCGGTTGGTGCCGTACTTGGTCAGTTCGGCCTCGGAGTGGGCGTCTTCCGGACCGCCCGCGCAGAAGGTGCACTTGTCCATCTTGCCGCGCACGCCGAAAGCGGTCTGCTTGGGATACTGCGGCGCGCCGAACGGGCAGGCGTAGAAGCAGTAACCGCAACCGATGCACAGGTCCTTGTCGTGCAGCACGATGCCGTCGGCGGTGGTGTAGAAGCAGTCCACCGGGCAGACCGCGGCGCAGGGCGCATCGGTACAGTGCATGCACGCCACCGACACCGACTTTTCACCCGGCATGCCGTCGTCCATGACGATGACGCGACGGCGGTTCACGCCCCAGGGCACCTCGTGCTCGTTCTTGCATGCAGTGACACAGGCCTGGCACTCGATGCAGCGCTCCGCGTCACAGAGAAATTTCATTCTGGCCATCTTGGCTCTCCTCTATCTCTTTCCGTGCTTATGCGGGCACCACACGGCAAAGCGTGGTCTTGGTTTCCTGCATCATCGTGACCGCGTCGTAGCCGTAGGTCGTCGCCGTGTTGGTCGACTCGCCACGGGTGTAGGGCGCGGAACCCTCGGGGTACTTCGACAGCAGATCCTGACCCTGGAAGTGACCGCCGAAGTGGAACGGCGTGAACACCGTGCCGCGTCCGACGCGGTTGGTCACCAGAGCCTTGATGCGGATCTTTCCGCCTTCCGGACCTTCCAGCCACACCATCTGCCCGTCACGCACATTGGCGTTGTTGGCATCGGCCGGGTTGATCTCCACGAACATGTCCTGCTGCAGTTCGGCCAGCCACGGGTTGGAGCGGGTTTCCTCGCCACCCCCTTCATACTCGACCAGACGGCCGGACGTGTGGATGAGCGGGAATTCGCCGGAGTAGTCCTTGGCCTGCACCGACTTCCAGCGCGTCGGCAGACGGTAGAACACCTTGCGGTCATCGTAGGTCGGGAACTCGGCCGCCAGGTCGTGACGCGGGGTGTACAGCGGCTCGCGGTGCACCGGGATCGGGTCCGGGAAGTTCCACACGTGGGCGCGCGCCTTGGCGTTGCCGAACGGATGGCAGCCGTGCGCCATGACCACGCGCTGGATGCCGCCCGACAGGTCGGTGGTCCAGCTCTTGCCTTCGGCTTCGGCCTGCTCTTCCGGCGTGAGGTCGTTCCACCAGCCGAGCTGCTTGAGGATGTCAGCGGTGAATTGCGGATAGCCGGTCTGGATTTCCGCGCCCTTGGAGTAGGAACCTTCGGCCAGCAGGGTCTCGCCGTCACGCTCGGTACCGAAGGCGTTACGGAAGTTGCCGCCGCCCTCCATGACGTGCTTGCTAGTGTCGTACAGCACGTGGGTGCCCGGGTGCTTGAGCTCCGGCGTGCCGTAGCACGGCCACGGCAAGCCGTAGGTCTCGCCGTCGAGCGGTCCGCCCTTGGCTTTCAGGGTGGTGACGTCGAAATGCGCCTGGGCGGCCATGTGGGCCTTCAGACGCTCCGGGCTCTGGCCGGTATAACCGATGGACCAGGCGCCACGGTTGATCTCGCGCAGCACCGACTCGGGAGTCGGGGCGTTGTTCACGATCTCGTAGTTCTTGAACATCTCGTCTGCAAAGCCGAGCTTCTTCGCCAGCAGATAGGCGACTTCGGCGTCGGTCTTGTGCTCGTACAGCGGGTCGATGACCTTCTCGCGCCACTGGATCGAGCGGTTGGACGCGGTCACCGAGCCGGCCTGTTCGAACTGCGTCGCCACCGGCAGCAGATAGGTGTTGTCCTTGCGGTCGTGCAGCACAGCCGAGACGGTCGGATACGGGTCGGCAATGACCAGCAGGTCGAGCTTCTCGAAGGCCCGCTTCATCTCCGGTCCGCGCGTCTGCGAGTTCGGCGCATGACCCCAGAACATGGCCGCGCGGATGTTGTCCTTCTGCGCGATGTTGGCCTTGTCCTCGAGCACGCCGTCGATCCAGCGCGACACCGTGATGCCACCGGTGTTCATCTGCTTGACCTTGCCGCCCTTGCCGTCGTCGTACTCGTCCTGGTCAAAGCGCGCCTTGAGCCAGTCGAGATCCACGCCCCACACGCGCGACCAGTGCTTCCAGCCCACCTCGGACAGCGGGTAGTAGCCCGGCAGGTTGTCCGGGTTGGGGCCGACGTCGGTCGCGCCCTGCACGTTGTCGTGGCCACGGAAGATGTTGGCGCCACCGCCTTCCTTGCCGATGTTGCCGAGGGCAAGCTGCAGGCAGTTGTAGGCGCGCACGTAGTTGGAGCCGATGGTGTGCTGCGTGCCGCCCATACACCACACGAAGGTGCCTGGACGGTTCTCGGCCAGGGTCTTGGCCACTTCAAGCAGCGCGTCGCCGCCGACGCCGGTGATGCGCTCGACTTCCTGCGGCGTCCACTTCTTCACTTCCTCGCGCACCTTGTCCATGCCGTAGACGCGCTGGGCGATGTACTCCTTGTCTTCCCACTGGTTCTCGAAGACGTGCCACAGGATGCCCCAGATCAGCGCCACGTCGGTACCGGAGCGGAAGCGCACGTAGATGTCGGAGTGGGCCGCGGTGCGCGTGAAGCGCGGGTCCATCACGATCAGCTTGGCGCCCTGCTCCTTGGAGCGCAGGATCATCTGCATGGCCACCGGGTGGGCCTCGGCCGCGTTCGACCCGCACATGATGATGCTCTTGGCCTTGAGCATGTCGTTGTACGAGTTGGTCATCGCACCGTAGCCCCAGGTGTTCGCCACACCGGCCACCGTCGTCGAGTGGCAGATACGCGCCTGGTGGTCACAGTTGTTGGACCCCCAGAAGGCGGCGAACTTGCGCTGCAGGTAGGCGCCTTCGTTGTTGGCCTTGGACGAGCCGGCAAACCACAGGGCGTCCGGGCCGGACTCACCGCGGATGGCCAGCAGCTTGTCGCCGATCTCGTTGATCGCCTGTTCCCAGCTGATGCGCTCCCACTTGCCGCCAACCATCTTCATCGGATACTTGATCCGGCGCTGGCTGTGGCCGTGGTTACGCAGTGCGGCACCCTTGGCGCAGTGCGCGCCGAGGTTGATCGGGCTCTCGAAGGCCGGCTCCTGGCCGATCCACACGCCGTTCTG